>NZ_JAOQJZ010000001.1:0-447747 GCF_025567495.1 Hominimerdicola aceti
AAAACAAAGACCTTGTCCTCCGTGAGCGGCTCTCTCGCATAGCCGTTTATCTTTTCAAGCTCCTCGCCTGATACTGTTTCGCTCATTGCATTTCTCCTTTATAGTTCTTTCTGTTCTTTCTCTTTCTCGTCAATTTAAAAATGTCTTTAGTGGTCTTATTTCTTCTTCAATCTCTTTATACCTTTGGTATTGCTTATCCGTCACTGCTGTCACCGTCCATTCTAGCTCCGCTAATTATGTCTCTATTATTCATTTCTCTCCAACGAATTGTAGATTTTGGTATTCCAAAGCGTTCACTACATTCTGATAATGTCATAGTCTCGTTATTGATAGTAATATAATGATTTGTAGATTTGTTGTTTGCCTGTGTTTTCATAGTAACCCATCTACAGTTATCAGGAAAATAATTTCCGTTGACATCTATCCTATCAAGGGTGAGAGTATCAGAGTATCCATTGTTTTCTGCCCAATTTTTAAAATTATAGAAGCTTTGCCATTCGTCACATACAGATATCCCTCTCCCACCATATGAGTGATA
Organism: Hominimerdicola aceti; assembly: GCF_025567495.1. Lineage (NCBI taxonomy): Bacteria > Bacillati > Bacillota > Clostridia > Eubacteriales > Oscillospiraceae > Hominimerdicola > Hominimerdicola aceti. The sequence goes on from NZ_JAOQJZ010000001.1 coordinate 539, forward strand.
ATAAGGGTGTTTCGCTCTTGTACACCTTTCCCTCATGCCGTCCCAGATTTTATAAAGACGTGTTTTTGTAGCGTGGTGAGTTGTTATTCCGTTTTTTATAATTGAATATCCTTTACATTTTGATTTTTTCCCATAGCAGGAAGACACTGTACTTTTCGCTACTCCTAAAAATTTGCAAGCATCTTTTTCAGAATTAAAAGTAATGTTTTCTTCACCTTTGATAAGTGTATAACTTGTTGTACCATGTATCATTACTTTTCCTCTTTTCAAATATCGCATTTTGCTCCGCAGTTAGGGCAGTAATTCGTTGCATTGTATTCATTATATCCGCACCAACCGCAGACCGAACATATAGGAATTTTTAATGTTATACGTTTCATCATAATCATAATTTTTTGATTAACGTTTTTGTCATCTACAATAGCACAGCTATGACCATTAGTGTATTCTTCTTTTATGCTAAGTTTGTTAGTCGGTACAAGTTTTGTGCGTTCGTGAAATATCCACTTTCCATGCTTAACCTCCTGCACGTCTGCCGCAGGTGCAGGCTCGTTTTTTGTGTTGTTTGCTATGTATTCTGAAAATTTTATGATACATTTTTCAAATCCTTCTCCTAAAACTATAAACGGGCAGGTGTCGCAACTCTTTGCTGTGCAGCAAAGTGCCGCCTCTACGACTTCCTCATCAGTGAATTTTCTACTCATTTTCAACCTCCTTAAAGAACTCTCTCGGTTCAAACCATTTATCTTTAATGATATTTCCTATTCCGACAACTAATCTATCTTCCTGTTTTACTCTAACATAACGACCTTTTATATCTTCCCATTTTGAAACGCCTACAACATACATAATTCTCGCAAGAGCTTCAAGTCCCTTTTCAGAACCTTTAAACGATGTTCCGTTGAAAAAAGCTAAGTTATAACCGCCAAAACTAGCTCCCCAGCCTGAGCCTCTAAGAGTTATAGAAAAGGTAAGGCAACAATGGTCGCCTATTCCCAGTGATACATCAGTTATTTTAGCGTTTTCATAAATAGTGTTAGTGTTGCTTTCTGCCGAAGGTATATTTTTTATTACAGGTTTAAGCTCATTATTCGTTATGTATTCAGCAAGATAAGCACTGCACATACGGTACTTATCGCTGGCACAAAGCGGACAGCCGTCACAATCTGTAGTGCCACTAACACAGTACTCCACCGCCTTTTCAAACTCCTCTTTCGTTATCATATTCTACCTCTTTCTATAAATAAAACTAAATTTTTATTTGTCGTTGTTTTCTTTGTGCGGTTTTCCGATAAACGCTTCCATCATTCTTTCCCTATCTTCTCTTTCGTGTATTACTCCAATAAACTTTTCGTAACATTGATTGCAAATATCAAGTTCAGCCCATTCAGATGCTTCATAACGACCTTTCCAAGTCCAAACTCCACTAAGTTTTTTAACCTTAAAATGCTGATTGGCTTCATTACTTCTGCATACATCACAAATACATTTATATATTGGTTTCACCTTCTCTCAATAAAAGAAAACTTTATGTATTACTTATTCATGTTTTTAAGTCTATATTTAGCTATATCTGCCCAATACCAACCTTCAAACTTACCTTTTCTATCACAGATACCATTATCTACACCTATGTAATTTCTATGTTCAATTTGAGCAGCTTTAGGGATAGTTCCTGATCCACAGCAAAAGTCAACCACTAAATCTCCTGCGTTAGAATAAGTACGAATAGCATACCTGCATAAGTCTAAAGGTTTTTGTGTTGGGTGAAGAGATATTTGTTGTTTATCTGTAGCAAATTTCCAAATACTTGTTGGGTAACGTTCGGTACTATCATAAGTTGTAAGACCAAAATCGCCATAATTAGATGTTTTAATACAATTTATTTTATTTTCTGCGGTACTTATTTTACGTTTATGTCCTGTTGTCTTTTGTGGATTGTAGGTAGGAAGTTTTTGATAAAACACCATTATATCTTCATGTATTCTTAAAGGCATTTTCTTTGCATTTAAGTGTCCTGTAGGAGTTGTTTTCTCCCATATAATATTGTATCTATGTAATTTAAGTTGAGATAACATCATTTTAGCTGTAAATTTATCTTGTCCAAAAAATAAAATTGGTGTAGTAGGTTTAGCTACTCTTATAACTTGTTCCCACATAGGTTCTATTGGAATAACATTATCCCATTTATTCTTAGCAGTAACTCCGTAAGGTAAATCTACAAAGAACATATCAACAGAATCGTTATCCATTTGTTTTAAAGCTTCTATACAATCCATATTGTATATATTATTTATTTCTAGTATTATTATCATCTCCCTCTGGCATGAAATATAGATTCTTTCCTTCATCAACAGTTTTCATAATTTCAATCATGACTAATTCAGCTTTTTCCCTCGTATATTCTCCCATATTTATTCCAAACGAACTTGCATCATAGTCTATAATACCTCGAATAACAACCGTTTCGTGTTTTACAGAAGGTTCTGCCCATATTGACACCAACGTATTCGTATTTATTATTTGAGTTCTATCTTGTGATATTATAAGCATTTCATATTCACCTCAATAAAAGAAAACTTTTATATTACTCATTCTTATCTTTCTTACCAAGCAACCACTCGATAGAGGTAGGCTTTTCATCTTCCCAAGAACAAAGATTGTTTAATACCTTTGTTATGTTGTTGACACTAATTGAATGTATTCCACCATACCATATTGCTTCTGCTTTGCAGGGGCGTGTTTCGTAAGCTACTAAAGCATTACGAATATCGTCACAAGCCAAGTACCTATAGCCGAGTAAATAAAGTCCTTCCAAAACAGTTCTCTGCTCATCTGTTATTTTTGGCTCGTTTGATTTATTCGTTATATCACCAATGATTGTACCTCTTACTGTAGGCTCATCGGTTGTGAATTTTGGATTGGATATTCTTATGATAGTTTCGCCAGTCTTTCTTTCAGTCTCAATAGTGATTGTCTGCTTAAAATTATCAGCATCTGAGTCCATGCGTTCAAGTGAACTTTGAGATATCCAAGTATAAATTCGACCCTGGTCAATTTTTACATAATATTTAATAGAATTATCTTCAAGTTTAGTGCCAACAATCGTTCCTCTACAATCTGTAATTTTTACTCTGTCACCTTTTTTAAATTCTTGATTAGCCATTTAATGTACTCCCTTTCTACATTTTAAAACAATTCACAACCCTGTGCTTTGAAACCATCAACTTGTTCATTCCATTCTTCTTTTGATAAATTAAACTCACGTTTAAAACATTTTTTACAATAAAACTTTGCTGTGTCTCTACCTAAATATTGCTGTGTCTCTACCTAAATATTTCATATTCATAGCCAACACATTGTTTTGCCGTATATTTTTACCGCATTTACAGCAAGTTTTATTAAAGAATTGTTCTGCAACATGATAATTAGACAAACCTTTATATTCCATCAATTCTTTTATTACCTCATTTGTAGGAGCAGTTCGTAGCAAACCACCATTCCAACAAGAATGATATTCTTTAACGGTACAATTAAGTTGTTGCCACCGAGAATTTTTTAAAAAATCTTCTTGTAGAATTTTATGCCAACGCTCATATGCTAACGGATACCAATATTTGTCCAATACCCAAGTTGTTTTTGTATAATAAGGACAACATATGGAACACCCAACTCTTGAATATCCTTTACGATATTTATTGTTAATTTCAAGTTGGTTATGTAATATATAAAGCCACACATCCAAGCTAGTCCATTTGCGAATTGGTAAAAGTCCATACCAATCTTTATCATTCCATTTGGGGTTATGTATGATATATTCTCTATCAGCTCGTTTGTTACTTTCGTCATTTCTCACACCCATAATTTGTATTAATTTATCTATACCATGAACTTTAAAATATTGAATAGATTGACCTTCTTTGTAGATACTACAGCAAGCTCTACCAAATCTTGTTGGAATGAAATTTGATTTATCAAAATAGTTATATATACTTTCTTCAGGTGTTGTAATTATCCAATCTGAATGCTTTTTAACAATTCTATATGTATCTGCGGCATCACAGGTTGTATTATTAAACATTACCTTTACATTAGATGTAACCTTGTAAACCAAATCGAGAACAACGGTACTATCCTTACCAGTACTTGTCAAACACCAAAAATCATAATTTGAATATGTATCAAGAGTTGATTTTATTACATTTAGACTTTCATCAATTTTATTCTGCAAGCCATTTTTTAGACGTTTGTATGTTTCTTCCCAGCTCTCTGGGTTAAAATCGCAATATTCTTTATGTTTTGTAATATTAATTGTCAGATCATCATTAACTTTGTATTTATAAAGTCTGTGTAATATTCCGTCAGACGAAAATGCTCTAATGATACCTCGGTCGAGCCAATAAAACCCCTCTGTAATTGGTATATTAAAACCCAAATCAGACCACATTCTAATCTGTTCTTTAAAAATTGGTTGTATTTTTATCGCTTCCTTTCAAATAAAATCAACTTTTTATAAGTTGCTCTATAACGTTCTTAATATCTTCAAATATTTCTTTGGTTGTCCATTTCTTGCCACAGTAACAAATACCAAAAATATAGTCATAACCAACAGTAGAGAAACTCCAACCAATATAATGACCCTTATTAGGATTTTTAATAGGAACAAATGGAAGTCCTGTATATGTGTTAAAATTAATTCCACCATGACAAGCAATATCATAAAATTCATTTTGGTTACTAGCATTATACAACTTATGCCCCTCTGGAATTTCTATATATGCACAAGGGTGAGTGCCGTAAGAAACTATAACATAATGAAAACCCTTGTAAATGCCTTCATCAAGCATATCAATAACCTTTTGTTCATTCTCTACAGAACCTTTATATATCATTTCTTTCATAGTATTTCCTCCTATCTCTTGTACTTCACAAAGTCTTTTATTTTGTAAAGCCATTTCTTAATTGTCTTTAGCACTCTTTAACCACCTTTCAACATATTAATTTTACTATGCTACTTTTGAGATTATATTTATAGTATACTACTACTTTTGAGATATGTCAAGTATACAAAATGTACAAATCTATACCATAAAAACTATATATTATTGTACAACAAACTCAACCAAGTGTTTCTTTGCGAAGCCTGCATTTTCAAGCACCTCTGAAAGGCACTAGGCTCGGCAATCAATGCACATTTAGTTTTGGCTCTGGTAATCGCAGTATACAGCATACAGCGGTCAAGCAGTTTATAATGGGTATTGTCGATCAGTACGATAACATTCTTAAAACCGCTACCTTGCGTTAAATGGCAAGTCAGACAGTAAGCCAACTCAATACTACTTAAATCATTTTGTAAGAAATCAATTTCCTTGTCGGCAAATTTAATTGTAACAACATTCTGCTTCTTGCCGTCTTTAATTGTCTGTTCAATTTTTGTAATATAACCCATTTCACCATTGAACACATTTCTATCATAGTCATTTGTTCTTTGAATAACTTTCGACCCAACACGAAATATCTTGTTGCCATACCTGATTTCAGGTGCAGTATCGGGTGGAATTATCATATCTTGTAAAATAGAGTTAATTTCAAAAGAGCTATTTATCCTGTCCTTTTTACAAGGTGTCAAAATAATCGTTTCATCATAGCCGTCTTTCTTAGCTGCCATGGTATACAATTTAATAGCCAATTCACGCATACCCTCACGGCTCTCTCTAAACATATAGGTCATGTCTTGTAGTTCACCAGTAACAACTTTTAGTTTTGGTTCAGGCAATGGGTTTTCTCCATTTCTAATTTTAACTGAGTCCGAAATAATACCTGACTTTTGAGCCTGTCTTAAAATCTTAGTCAGTTTACAACAAGTAAACGCATTACAATTAAGCAAATCATGAAAGATATTGCCACAGCCTATTGGTGGTAACTGACCGTCATCACCTACAATAATTACTTTTGCACCCTCTTTTATAGCAGAAACCAAGCTATAAAATAATGATGAATTAACCATTGAAGCTTCATCAAGTACGATAATATCACTAGACAACCTGTTGTTAGAGTTATAAACAAAACCTGTCTTGTTAAAACCAAGCAACCTATGAATTGTACTTGCGAACAAACCTGTTGCCTCAGTTATCCTAATTGCAGCTTTGGCAGACAAAGCACAAGCTGATATAGAATAACTTTTATATATCTTTGTGAGTCCTCTTAAAATCGAGCTTTTACCTGTTCCTGCTCTACCTGTTATAAGCACTACAGGGCTGTTGCAAGCCTTATATATCTCTTGTTTTTGTTCGTCAGTATAGCAAAAACCTTGTTCTCTTTCTGCTTCTGAGATACCATTTTCAATGTTAATTTTATAGTCTGTTTCTTGTTCATTGAGATTTTTTAGAATATCCAAAATAGATATTTCAGTTTTATATTGGCGTAATAGCCCTACCTTATTTTCTTCAAAATGTAAAAATATCTCATGTTGCTTTTGTGTGGATTTAAAATTCTCGTACATTTCATAACAATCGTTTATGTTATCTCTTATTGCACTGTTCAATACTGACTCTAGCACATATGAATGACCGTCATTGTTTCCAACACTCTCAAGATAATACTTAACAAATGCCACAACTCTTTTGGTTGATATCCTGATATCTGGATTTAACTTCAACGCCAAATCATCAACTCTCTTAAAACCTAAACCACGAATTTCTGTCATGATATAAGGGTTATCAAGTAACTTTTCCTTCAATAATTGAGGATTAGGCTCATTGGAAATCAATTTACTTATCATGGCATACGTTACACCTAACGGCTGAAGCATAATAAGGATATCTGAAATAACATAATTATTCAGTATATTATCCTTTATTCTATTCCAACTCTTTTCGCCTATACCCTTGATTTTTGTAAAATCAATTTCTTTGTTATGAATAACATCATCAATAACATTTGGGTAGACAGCTAAAATGTTTTTTGCTTGCAGTTCTGTGACCTGAGTTTTCAAATATGCTATTTGTTGTTCTTCTGTCTTAGGCACATTTGCAGTAATGGAGATTGGTGTATACTGATACGAGTTATATTTGCTATTAAAAGAGCAAGTAACCTCAGCATTGTACTCGACACCGATTGTCAAGCGTTGCATTTTACCTGCCAATGTGCTACCTTTTAACTGCTTTGGATCGTCACCAAAGGGATCGTCATAACAATCATAAAAATATGGAATGTCATTAGAAGTTGTTGTGAATGTGTACACTCCCCAATTACTATTTTCGTTATAAAATCGCTCCTGTTGAGGAACGATTTTAAACTTAAATGTTTTTTCTGTCATGTCTTTTCTTCCTTTCTGAAAGCCATTCAACATATGGTCGCATAGCCTGTATTGTAACTTTATCTTCGTCTGTTTTCCTGCATTTAATAGCAACCTGAGAGCCTTTCTTGGCTAGATCTTCATACTGTACAAGTTGACTATTCCAAAGAACACCCTCTATAATACCGAAAGTGGAGTAAATATTTACAAAAGCAAATGGTTTTTTATTTCTGTCCTTTTTCTTTTGCACTCTGGAAATAACACCTACAATAACGCAATCATTATCATTCTCAACGGCTTCAAATGCTGTTGTTAGATAGGGGAGTGCTTCTTCAAATGGATTATTGTGTATAAATATCTGTAATGCTTCAAACTCCCAAAAATCAGCGTTTTCAAGATATTTGTTATTGGTTGAAAGAAATTGTTTCAACCTATCTTCTTGCTGTAAATCAAACTTTTCTTTCTTTTTCTGATTTGCAAGAGTGAGTAACAAATCTTTGTCATAGTCATACTTGCCGTTACCGATACGATATTTTTCAATATCAATATCATAGTCAATAATAAGCTTGTTATATGTTGGCAACTTAGACAATTCTTTATACTCTAATGGTTTATACAATGACTTCAAATATTTTAACAAACAACTCTTTTTATCTTTCGTAGGTATTGCACCTGACTTCATTAAGTTAATAATTTGAGTTTTTGCCAGTGTTGTTCTTGACAGCATGTCTTGAAGGTTTTTATACTTGCCGTTCTTCTCACGATCAGCAACAATCTCTTGGGCTATTCGTTCACCAATGCCTGTAATCGCAGAAAAACCAAACAGCACATTGTTATCGTAAATAGAAAAATCGACTTGCGATTTATTAATATGAGGTGGTAAAACAGTTACTCCAAACTGTTTAGAGTCTACAATGTATTTATTCACCATACCTGCCTTATCTTTGTTCAAATTAAATAGTGCTTTGAAAAAATAAACAGGATAATTTATTTTTAGATAAGCAGTTTGAAAGCATAGAACAGCGTAGCTATAACTATGCGATTTGTTGAACAGATAGCCACCTTTAGTTTTCAATTCTTCACTAATCGTTTTGGCAATTTCATGAGAATATCCATTGTCAATAATTTCTTGGTACAGTTTTTCTGACTCTTGCTTAACAAGTTCAATATTCTTTTTGCCTATCGCCTTGCGGAATAAGTCAGCTCCACCGTAGCTTCTGCCACCAAAAGTTCTTACAATATCCAAAAGTTGTTCCTGATAGATCATGCAGCCGTAAGTGCTTTCCAAAATAGGCTTCATGTCGGGGTGTATATAGGTGACAAGTGAGGGGTCATGTTTACATTTAATAAACTCCTCCAAAGCTCCCATTGAATCAGGTCTATACAATGCTAAAACAGCCGACAAATCTTCCATATTAGTTGCTTGTAGTCTGAGTAGTAAGTCTTTCATACCTGCACTTTCCACCTGAAACACACCATTCGTCAATGCTTTGTTTAACAGTTCAAATGGACTTCTATCATTTTCAAATTTGGGGTTGTTGATATTTATATCGTACTCAGATAAGTGCAAGTCATTTTGAATTTCCTGCACCATTTTTAAAGTTTGTACACCCAAAATGTCAAATTTAATGATACCTATTTGTTCAACAAGTCTTTTATCAACTTGAATAACGTGTTCACCGTCAGAGCCTAGTTTCATTGCCATATAATCGCTAATATCAGTATCAACAATACCGACACCGCCTGCATGACAGCTAACTGTTTTAACCCTACCACTTAATTTGCCTGCTATATCAAGTAACTCACTGTACTCTGGGTGTTCAGATAAGTAGTTTATGTTGTTGTCAATACACTCTTGGAATGTATTGTACGAAAACTTTTTGGATAGTTTATCCATTTCATTGTATTTAAAACCTAGTATTTTACCAACATCTTTTATGGCTACAACAGGTGTTATATACGAGAAGTTTATAATCTGACAAACACGATTTTCACCATATTTATTAATAAGATAATTTATTACTGTAGGTCTGTCTGAAACATCAATATCCAACTTTACTACCTTGCATTTCTGCAAGGAATAGACTATATCTTCACCATGCGTATTACAGTTTTAACAATACGTTTAGGTGTGTGGCACTTCGAGTCAAGAATTTCACTTGGCTCTACGCTCCTTTGAGCTAGTCGTTTGACGTTTTATACTTATGATTTGACAAAGTGCTATACCTTTTATTAAATCATAAAATACAACTTCGCACAGGATTGTCATATCGTCAGACAGAACGACTTAGATATTCCCTGTTAGCTAATTAACACACCGCCATTTCCTGCGGTTACAATTATAATAATTGTTTAATTAACACCCTATATTTTATAGGTTCACCACACTTAACACATATGGTTTCCCATATGCTCGACCGAAAACCAATCTGGCATTGAAACTCTCTCTGGATTGAGGAACAATTTGTTATTAACCATAGGCTCTTTATCCTATGCTCTGGAGGTTTCCCTCATTTTCATCTGTTGGTTACTTCCAACCCAGTTTAGACTATATTTTTCAAACTTCATTTATTTATTCAAAGTTTTTATTCCGTCTTCGTGGGAAATTATTGGCTCTAAAGTCTCATTTCCTAGTCGTTACACACTTTCTTTTATCACTAAAAGATTTGGCTCGGTATTCCCTTTATCTCACCTAGTTATAGGTTTAGGGTTTCTTAGTCAGCTTATTCGTCTATGGTCTTGTCTCATTATCGGTTTGCTCTCAATGAGAAGTCTTATTTTGCTGATACCGAATTAACGGAATTTAACGAGTGCAACCTATCTACGCTCAAAAATTAATCCATATTTAATAGGGTTAAGATCAGTTATACCTATTGTATAACACACAAGGCTTCCTGCTCCAGAGCCACGTCCCGAACCTATTTTAACTTTGTGAGTTTTTGCATAATTTATGAAGTCCCATACAATAATGAAATAACCGTCAAAATTCATTTGATGAATAATTCCCATTTCATAATCAAGTCGGTCTTTCATTATTTTCTGATCTTCTTTAGAAAGCTTGTCAAAATTTCTAGTTTTCCACCCCTCATTAATAAGGTGTAAAAGAAATTCATTATTAGACTTATATCCACTTGGCAGGGGATATGTCGGTAACTGTGGGTCTTGAAAAGGCATATGTACTTCTTCTATCATATCAGCTAAAGCATTAGTCTGATATAGACCATGTGATACATTATCTGCACCAATTTGTTTATCCATAATTATATGAATTTCTTCTTCACTTTGCAGATAACAGCCTTCATAACTTTCAGACATTGTTTCAGTGTCGTGGGCTATCTGGACGTGTCTACCTTGATAGTATAAATCTTCCTTTGTGGCTGCGTGACTATCTGTAGTAATTATGTATGGAGTGTTTGTTACCTCAGATAGTTTCAAAATCTTTTTATTGTAATTAGCCTGCTCCTCTGATTTGTGAGATTGCATTTCCAAATAGAAATTAGGAAATGCCGATTTGTATTCTTCGATATACTTAACACAAATATTAAAATCACTTTCTTTAGCTAATTTTGAAGCCAAACAAGCAGAACAAATAATTAAATCTTCTGCATACGGAGCAATATCTGAAATCTGTACTCTAGGCTTAAAATAAAAATTTTCAAGATTTGACTTAGTGATAATTTTATTTAAAGCCTTTCTGCCGTTCTCATTTTTTGCGAGAGCGATAAGATGGAAATACTTATTGTTTTTATCTTTTATGGCAGTATCGAAGCACTCATACAGCTCTACGCCATATATCAGCTTAATATCAGGATATTCTTTAGATAGTTGATCGAAATATATCCATGAATATTGGTTGCCATGTTCCGTAACTGCGTATGCTTTAATACCGACTTTTCGGCATTGTTCAAGCATTTCTTTTGGTGTGCCATAGCCGTCCAACAATGAGTACATTGTATGGTCATGCAAAGAACTGTACATTACCTTTCAACCTCCTCATATTTCAAAATAACTATTTGTGGAGTAATTACACCCTTATATTCAGAAACATTTAATTGACATAGAGCATTAATACACATTTCATCATCATATCCATTCAAAAAGTCTAATACTTTATCGTCACTAGGGTTGCAAAACTTGATAATTGCGATATTGTCATCGGTAATGAATTTCCATGTATCTTCATTTTTACCCATGACAACGCCTTGGCTATGCTCCAAAACTATATTATTAATGACAAATAAAGGCTCTTTAATCCCTGCACCGTAACAATTCTCCAATGATGTAACATCGGAAATCATTCCAATATTAAATTCTCCATAATCAAAACAAAAATCTATTGGTAAAGGATTGTCTGAATCAATATTCTTATTTAAAACTTTAATTGCTTCAACCACGTTTTCGGCTTTTATCTCAAAACCAAAAGCATTTGCGTGACCCTGACACCAATTAAACAGACCTGTTTTAAGCAGATCAGCCTTTAGGTCTAGTACATAGCTATTATCAAAGTTTCTAGCAGACCCTCTATATATATTATTTTCTTCATCTTTGCGGAGTATTAAGCAAGGTTTTTTTGCATAACTAGCCATTTTCATGGCTATTAATCCAGAAAATACACTTGGGATATTGTTACCTTTTAAGAATAAAACTGTATTTTCGTCATTGTTTACGCTTTTCCTTAACGCAGGAAGTAACTTTTTCACTTGATTATCCTGTCTTGATTTAGCGTTTTTACAGAGTCTTACAACTCTTTGATAAATATTTTCTTTTGTATTTTCAGTTTCGCCACGTTTTTTGTATTCAAATTCTTCGTCCCGCTCAATAAACGCTCTGAAAAGCAAGTCCTTTTCTTCCATATCACCGACTCTACACATGGCGTTTATCAGAGAAGTAATGCAAAATGCAATAGTATGAGGATTAACCTTGCCTTTCATAGAATAATTTTGAGCATTAATAAATTCTTCAAAGCATTTATTTGTGACGTTATAAAGACCTTTATCAATAAGTCTTTTTGTTTCAAGAGAACGCAAATCCATAATGTCAGAAATATTAGCCAATGCCACAAGGTCAAGGTAATCATCGGCATAATCATTCCAGTAGCAATCATCGAGTGCTTGTAGAAATTTATATACAATTCCTGCACCACACAATTCTTTATTAGAGTATTTTGAACTAGCTTGGTTATTTACTATAACCGCATATGGATTTATTCTTTCAACATCATGGTGATCGAGAACAAGTACATCAATACCTTGTTCTGTCAACTGTTTGCATTGTTCAGTATCATTACTTCCTGCATCGGGAATAATCAACAATTTTATATTTTCAGGTATTTCTATCTCAAAAGAAATACCATGTTGCTTTCCAGAATGTATCAGATATGTAATATCAATTTTTTTGTTAAGCCGTTTCAGATAAGAATACATCATGGCAGCACTGCACTGACCGTCAACATCGCAATCAACAATAATCGCCATTTTACTATTATTTTTTATGTGTTTATCTAGTATTTGAACCGCTTCAGTAATATTATCAAGATTATCATAAGAAATTAATACATCATCGGTTAAATGAGTGTATTCACTAACGTTAGTTATTCCTCTATTAGTAAAAATAGATATTGGAATATGGTAATAATCATTATTGCCTATTATTTTATAATTCATGTTTGTTGTTTCACTTCCCATTCTTTATAACTTGCGTATATTTGGCAATCAACTGTTTAAACTTGTCGGGATTATCTGTTGGACTTTCTTTTTCTTCTAGTAAATTTTCAGTGTCAACAATAGCACTTATTTGAATACAATCCAGAAATTTGTACGCTATATCGTTTAATTCGTCTATAGTTACATCTTTATCAAAGCAAAATATAATATGAGAACTCAGTCTTGTCAGCATATTTATTTGATATTGGCTTATTTTCTTGCCACAAGTTGCTACACAATTCTTTATTCCCATATTCCAAAGTTGCATAACACCTTTTTCAGCTTCAACCACATAAACGTAGCCTGTCCGAGCTATATATTTTTCGGATAAATAAAGTCCATATAATATTCTAGCTCTGTTGCAACGCTCCAAATATATATATTTAACTCTTTGCTCTTCTTCTGTCATTTCTTCTTGCTTTAAAAATAGTCTACCCTTAACACCGACTAATGTTCCCATTTCATCTCTTACAGGAATTGTAATTCGATTGGAAACATCGTCATAACCTATTTCAAACAGCATTTGTGTACTGTATGATATGTTGTCCCTTAAAAAGAAATCATTTACGGCAGGGAAGTAGTATGATAGAACATTTTCCTTAATCGGCTTTAAAGGTTGCATTTCTTCGTAACTAGACTCATCGTCTGCCATTTCAGAAATAAATTTCGTAAACTTTAGACTTTCAGGCAAATCGTTATATTCATCTTTATAATAGTTAATGCCGCACCAATTACAAACTTTGCGAACAGCTTCATAAAACGTACAGCTGCAAAAAAATTGCACAAGGTCAAAAATATCTATTGTATCTAAGTTTGAACTACTATGTATTTCTCGTGTGTAGTCAACAGTTAAAAGACCTTCATTGAGATAAACAGTAATTGCCCCTTGATTATCTCCATCAGGATTGCCACACTGAACATAACCTGCTTTGCAGGAAATATGGTGACAACCTATTTCATCAAGTATGACAGGAACATAATTGTTCTCTAGTATCTTTTCTTTGAGGACAGAAATATCCATTTTATCCTCACTTTCTTCTTAATTCTCCGACTTCATACCAAGTGTTCAAATCTAGGTCAACTTCAAATACAACTTTCTTTTTACAACCAAATCTGTTTTTGTCTACATTGCCTACATAATACCTCTTACCAACTTTAAGTTCGCATTCAACATCTTTGCCCCATTCAGCATCATGCTGAACATAACGATATTTATGAAAGTCACCAACAGATATTTCTTTGAATAACGTCATAGTCCATATAATATGCTTTAACTGTTTTGCATTGGCAATATTATTTGAGTTTAGTTCATCAGGTTTACAAAACTCTGTATCGTCTGTGAGCTGAATTGAAAGATAGCCAAACATATCTAGTTGCTTTGCTAAATCAGTGAGTTTTGTTACTGTTGCTTTTAAAGCTGCCCAATCTCCTGTGGCTTGTGTGTCTTGCTTACAGGTATCGTAAAAGAAGTATTTCACACCATGAGTTAGATTAGCTTTTCTTATTTCAAACTCTAGTGTCTTATCGTCATAACCACCAGCCATGTCCTTAACAAGAATAAGTTCATTAGTTTCAGCCTCAATCCATTCGGCAATTTTCATTATTTTTACATATTCCTCTGAATTTTCAGCGACCCTTTGAATGTACTCTTGTAAAGTTTTTGTTGGCTCTCCCCAATCGTCTGTTTTCTGATATATGTATTCACCTGATTTATCCTTGTACAAACCAAGTGTTAATTCCTTTTCAGGCTTTTTCAACTTTATACCGTGTAATTTTTGAAACTCAGCATTGTTTATACACGTTGTAATTAAACACTTTCTGAGATCGTCAACGCCCATTTCATTAAGCATGACAAACACTCTTTCGTGCTTTACAAGCGTTAAATATGCAATGATTTTTGTCATAAATCGTGATTTTCCTGCATTGGAAAGCATACCAATAGCCATTGTCGAGCCTAGTTTACAGCCCCTAAATATATCATTTAGGATAGGAAAGGGAAGTGATACACCCAAATCAGGTTTTTCCATACACGCAATAAGCGATTGCTTAATATGACTATTCAGAATTTCGGCTTCTTGATTTGTCAAGATCACCGTATGTATTCTATCTGCTTTACCTCTAATTAATCTGTATATATCTGAAGCCGTAAACTGTTCAAACTTCTTATGCTCTACAATTTTTGTAATATCAAAGCCATTCCTTTGATACTCTCTTAACAAAGAATACTTTTTAATGATTTCCTGATACTTACCAATATCATCAGTTATAGCAATTTTCATCCAACTGTCAATAGTTTTCCAACCACCATACTTTTTATATAAAGAAAGTCTCTCAGGCTCTTCTGAAAAATAAGTTAAAATAGTAGTTTTATTGAATGTTTGTGTCCTAGTTTTGTAGATTATTTCAGCCGAATCGTAAAAAAAACGAGTGACTTCATCTGAAAAATCGTATTTACTACGTATATATTGTCCGTAATTTACCAGCAAATCAGGCTGTTTGTAAATACAACCCACAAATAGAACTTCGGTAGGAACGTTTGTTATAATATCCATGTTTGTCACCTACCTAAATTTCATCAATGATGCTGTCAATATCAAGGCTATCATTATTGTTATCACGTTCTTTGGTAAATTTTGATGTTGCCATTTTTTCATAATCTATATTAACTTGTTCTTCGCTTGTACCTGTTTTAGCCAATGCCTGTTCTTCTTTCCATTTCAAATAACCATCATATTTAGATAGGATAATAGCGAGATCATATGTAACTAACGCTGCACCTTCGATTTTTTTACCTTTACGAGTATTAAATTCGTGTACTTTACGAAGAAATGACATTTTCTTTCGCCACATATCCCATAAATCTTCAACGGGAACAGGTTTGTTCAAATTCTTGTAAGTACCTTTATACACCCTATCAAGATTTATAAAAAAATATTTTGGCAAGAATGAAATATCATATTGTTTATATAGCCAATCTGTAAATTGTATTCTTGTTTTTTTGTCCTGCTTGTCTTTCTCTATCTGTTCTTTTGTTCTTCTTTTTGCCAAGTATTTCACCGCCTTAATTAGAATAGCTAAATAAGGCAAGTGAGGGAATAACCCTCACCGCTTTATTTATTAAAAAGTTAAATCTTTGAAATGACTTCAAGAACCCTTTCGAGAGTCTTAATATCGGTGATCTTCTTCATTTCTGTTGGCTTAATGGGCAGATCTTCTGCTGAAAGAGCTTCCTTTGCCTTTGTCTTGCCGACAGGATTAAGACTTTTCATAACGGCTGAAATCTTATCCAAAAGTTCTGTTGTCTGATTTTCGGCAGAGTTTTCATCAATACTATCAACTGGCTCTCCAACCTTACCCATAACTTCCTTTGTATAAATATCCTGCTCAATATCGACAGCCTTTGTGAGATCATTCTTAACAGAAAACTCTTTCTTATCCTTTGTTCTGTCAATAATTACCTGCCAATCAACAAGTGACAAGTCCTCAACAGTTTCCTTATCATGTACTCCTGTTCTGTCCTTACTGATATACGCACAGAAATTATTATCCTCGTTAATATACATTCTCACAACAGTTTTAACGTTGTAGTTCATCTGCTTAAAGCCGTCAGGAATTTTTCTGCCTGTTGCTACGCTGGTAATTTTACCATCGTCACCCTTTACGGAAACCTTTTCGTCTGTTTCTCTTGCGGTCACAACAAAGTGTGCGCCACAAGACATAAGATCAAGTATCAAGTCCTGACCCTTAAAGTTGATTGTCTGATAATCACGAAGTTCCAATCCTGCATTTTCAATGGCAACAAGTTTTTCATCACCAATAAGCTCTTTCTTCTTTGCCTTAACACCATTTCTCTTTTTAGACAGCTCCACAAGTGCCTGCTTAGTTGTCAGGTTAAGAATAGTTGTACCATCAACTACAATAGCATCAGCTCTGAATGGCTCACCATCTCCGTCAAGTACAATTTCATCTGTTTCATTGCCCTCATCATCAAGAACATGAAAATCTTCTTTGTTCTTAACCTTATTTATGTATTCTCTTGTTTCACCAAGGGACTGGGTGTACACAATATAAATATTCTCAGTGTTAATGCCGTCAGCTTCAAGTCCACCGATAAAATCATCAATAGAGCCGTTCTCATTATCTATGTAAAGAACTCTAAACGGCTTGCCGTCAGGTCTTTTAAAATAAGCAAGCTGCAATGCAAGTGTTGACTTGCCTGTGCCCTCTTCTCCAAAAAGTATCATCTGAAGCTTGCTCTGTGTCTGTGCTGCTTTTCTTGCTCTAGCCATATTTTTTTATCTCCTTTTATATTATCGTTTCGTCGTTAATAACGGTGAGTAGCAACAATTTACCACTCATCGTCCTCGTCTGTCAGATCATTATCTGAAACAGAACCCCAATCATTATCATCAGAGCCAAAGTCCTTATTTGCGTTTTCAGTAGCCTTTGTCTTTGCGATAGCCTTATCAATTATCTCCTCCGAATATAGCTCTGTATCTACACTATCCTTATCGGCTCCAGTAATCAGAAGTATTCTCTTTGTTGGATTGTTCACTCTATCCATAGGGTTGCTTTCGCCCCAACCGTCATCATCTTCCTCAATTTCTTCAATATCATGTTCTATTACGATATCTCCGAATACTTTAAGGGCTGTATATGGCTTGAGCTTTCTTAGAGTGCTTGCAAACTTTGACTTTGACTTGTCAATAATAAATTCGGCATCTTCTATAGAATTGTATGTTACAATCTTTGCAGATACGGTGAAGTTACCCTCATCATTCTTTTCAATGCCCATGAATACAATGACCTGTTCAAAATTGCCAATCACATTAAATTCCTCTGAGTCAAAATCTACGTCCTTACAAAGCGACATTTGTGACGGAACAAATCTTGTCTGGTGTCTATCCTGATAGGTGGAAAACTCATTCTTTCCTCTGACAAACACGGACATACCGTCCTTTGCATTATCTGCTATGTACTTACAAGCATCATATTCAACAAGTATCTTCTTGTCATTTACTTCCTTGCCTGTTGAGTCAACCACCTTTGTCAAGCCAAGATTAATTCCAATAGGTCTAAAGTCCTTTTTGTTAAATGTAAATCTGTCAGCCCACTTTACCTTTTCTGTTGTTGTCTTTCTATCCTTACCTTTGCCCTCGGTCTTAGAAAAATATACTACGTCTCTTTCCATACCATTAAGGTTTATGTATACAGACTTATTCTTATCAATTTCAACTCCTACATTAACCATTCTCATAGGCTTGCCTGTAGAGGTTGTCAACTCCGTATAGAACTTGTCCTTATCACAGCCTGTCAGCTTACCTCTGATCTGAAAACTGCCCTTTGTTTCCTGAAGTCCAAGACCCTTATTATTTTTCTTTTCAGCCATATTTTTATCTCCTTTTATATTATCAGATTTTGTTGTCAAATAAAATTATCATAATAAAATTATCATTTTGTGAACTCAAAATCACACCATCTTATCATGCCTTCTTTCTAAAACACATTAAATTTAGTTTATCTTTTAGTTTATCTAACGTTAATGATTTCTATTGCTACTAACATTTCCCTCACATCCTCTTCATAACAACAATCAAAGAAAAGGTCATTGCCATTATCATCGTGCAATATACAAGAAAAGCTCTCGTTATCTTCGTCAACCTCAAATTCGCAGTTGCTTGAAACGATATCAATACTACACATTGTGGCAAAAATATCTGGGTCAAGAAGATCAGCTCCTCGACAAGTGCCACCAACCTCAGTAGTAAACCAACCCTTATACTCACCGGATTGTAATGTATATTTAATCTCGTGCCAATTTCTGCCGTCCTTTGGATTATACACTTCCATTATTTGCTCTCCTTCATGTTTTTAAGTTCTTCATGTAACGCAATTCCGAAATTATTCAGTGACTCTGCTACCCATGTATCAGCAATGTCATATCTACTAATTAAATTGTATATTGCTTTATTTATATCAGAGTGCGAGAACTGCTTATCACATCTGTACTCAGATTTTTCTTTAGGGTTTATTTTAGTATCAAAAAAACGTATCTCTTTATTATCACAACTAGCGTTAGGAAAATATATTCTAGCCAAGGCAAGCAAAGCACCAATATATGCACTATATGTATCATCAGAACAACATTTTGAAGTGCCAACTCTTACTACCTTGCCGTATTCTTTCATTTTGGCAACCGTTGTCTTATCGTGGAAAGTAATCTGAATTTCACGGTCAATATCAGACGATATTTTCTTTAAGCAATTAGCAAAATCGCTATAAATATAAAACATACTATCGCCACCATTTGGCTTAACTGTTTGATACCTAACCATTTTCTTATTGTCTATATACTCTATTGCTTTAATCCTTATTACGTTTCCAGTTTCGGTCATTCTATCACCGAAACTATCTAAACCAACTCGATAAAGTTCTCCGATCTTAAATTTTCTTTTGTTCATGTTTATCAAACTCCTTTATTTATATCAATACCTGTGATTTCTTTAAAAATCTCTGCGTCAAAATTCGGAAGTGATTTGACAATATCCTTTTCACATTCTGATAATTTATCCCAGAAAAGTTGATTACTTTCAAGATTGTTCTGTTTTCTTAAATAACCACCTAGTATCTCATAATCAGGATGCTGTTCTTTTTCTTCCCTAGACATCTTGATGGTAAGAATCCATTGAAGAGAATTATTATGAAGTTTATCTAATATAATCATTGCTTTTGAATGATACCAGTCTCCGATTGTCCAATTAGATGGCTTATTAAACATAAGAATCTTCGGCTCTTCTGTGTTAAAACAGCCACATGAACAGTTAGTACGGTTCCAATCACCACTATTACGATTACCAATATTATGGTTACCACTATTGCCATTGCCATTATTGCAGTAGCCGCTATTAGAATAACCATTGTTATTAAAACCGCTATTACGATTACCCTTGTTACAACCACCACTGTTACAATCGCCAGTATTGCGACCACCACTATTATATTTGCCCTTATTTCTTTTACCACTATTAGAGTCGCCATTATTACAAATACCAGTATTATAATTACCAGTATTATGGCTACCAGTATTATAATTGCCGTTATTATCAGTACCAGTGTTACCGAATCCTGTATTATTCTTTCCCATATTAACTTTTTTTAAGACTTCTTCCCATGACAGTTCACGGATAATTTTAATTTTATTGGTACAGGATTTTCTTCCTTCTTCTTCTGTGTCAATCTCACCGAGGGTTTCAATTTCGGCAACTTTGTTAAGTGGGTCAAAACAATAATAGTTAAAACAATCTTTTAACTCTGTGCAAAAATGAAAACCTCTCTTGCAACAGCGAGGAGTTACATCTTCTTCATATGTCTCTCCAACTGAGTACTGAAAATCTCTACACGTCCAATCGGGGTTAAAAACTTTATAACCTTTCATTGTTTTACAACTCCTTTGTTTTTTCTACAATAAAATGTGTATTTTAACGCTCTTTTCAGAGCGGAATTAAGAATAAAATCTATGTCAACAGCATGGCTGCTAATTGCTGAAACATTGTAGTAAACACTCTAACGAAGAATGTGCCAAGGTAGATTATTCTTACTACAAAACAATAATTCATTCCATATTTGTTGTGATATTATCTCAATATCAGGATGCTTACGCATTTGCTCAAATATTTCCTTTGTTTCTTCAACCGTAAATTTGCCATAAACATTCTGAAACCACTTTACCAATGTTTTATTAGTATCTTTCGGAAATAAAAATTTAAGTTCATCTGCTTTTAAAATGCTATATGTACCAAAGACATTGTAAAACATATTATGCTTTGAATTAAATCTAGCTACATCAGTTTCCCTTGTTTTAAGATTATCTGTCTTAACCGCACCAAATATCTCTGCAACTGCACACAACTCTTTATCAAAACGACCATAACTCGCACTACCACTATATTTATAATCCATACCCATATAATCACCTACTTTACAAGTTCAAAATGTTTTACGAAAGCTTCCCAAACAATGTTTATTGTACCGCCTAATATATTAGTTTCATATTTAGATTTCCAAGCAATGGGGCGTAAAGCAACATAAATAATAGTTATATATTCATTAATGGGTATAATCTTTGTATATGAAAAGAGTATGTCAATAGTAAATTCAGTATTTGTTGGTATTGTTTCTATAAAAGCACCCTCAAAAATAGAGTCATTAAAAATATAATCTTTAATACATCTATATTTTCTTCCTTTTATATATTTATTAACAACATTAAGATAGTCATTCTTTTCGCCACATCTCTTCAATTCTCTATCTGTCGCCCATCTTCTTGTATTATCAGAAAGGTCTACAAGATAATTGTCATTTATATAATAAACAACTTTACCTAATGTAGGTTTTGTAAAAGAATTTGTGTAGATTATCTTATCTCCTATTTTATATCCACCCAATCTCATTTTTACCCTCCAAAATAAAGCCACCACTTAGAAGCTTTTGCATTTATCTGCTTTTCCTTCAACTCAGTTATCTTCTTATTATTATCTTGATACACCTTTATCTGTTTCTTTACGAGTTCATCTGATTTTAAATCAGGATAAAGGCTTACAAGAGTAATAGAACTTTCAGAAGAAGTCATTGCATATGTATCACTTTCATATTCTTGATATTGCTTTACAACTGTATCAATTTGTTCTTCAATTTGATTATTTTGTTGTTCGTACATAGTAATCATTTCTACTGTATATTTAGATTTTACAACCGAAGCTGTAAATCCTAATGTTGCAAATAAACAAGTAATTGTTGTAAAACTGAACAGGATTAAAGAAGTAAACCAACCTGCTGTATCCTTTCTAGCTTCATTACCTTTCTTATTAAATATTATAGAAATAATAAGCATAGTGATTGATATAATAAATAAAAGTATAATCATATATAATTCTCCTCATATGTAAAATGTAAACTATGTGATAGTTTGTGTATAAATTGTGTATAAAAGATGAGATATGCGTTAATGGCGTTGGCAAGTTAATTGACCCATGTTATAATAAAACAAAAAGGTAAACAACTTGAAGTAAACGAAAGGTGGTGAAAATATGTTAGAAATATTCAATAGTTTACTAAGTGCAATATTGTTTATAGGCAATATGTGTAAACAACTAATAATCAACGTTCCATTCTTGGGATTTGTTCTTATTGCCCCGATCGTAACAGGCATCTTTAAATTTATAAATCACAAAGTCAATAAATACATCTAATATTCATTCGTAAGCCACTCTTTTGAGTGGCTTATTTTTTTGTTTATTCATCGCCACAGACCCATTTTTACAATTCATCGGCTGATTTATTACACGTTGGTTTGAGTTTGAAGAATTTCCAATGTGAACCATAGTCCATTATTGTTTCCGTACTCTCTTACCAATAACACCTATAAGGTTTTACGTTCCTTAATTTGTTATTTGAAATGTAATCATTCATAGCCCGACTACATTCCTGTGAAGTTCTGTAGTTTCCTATGACTCGTTTTTTGTACTTTTCTCGGCACACTCTATAAGATTAAGTTTAATCATTTTCTCACCGCCTTTATTTTACGTTATTTTATATTTGTACCCTAAAATACGTTACAAAATATTTTGGTTGGACTAGCTGGATTCGAACCAGCGGAATGAGAGAGTCAAAGTCTCTTGCCTTACCACTTGGCTATAGTCCAATGTTGGTACTGCTTTCACAGTACCTTTTTGTTCACCTACCTTTACATACAGATTAGTTTGTAATTTGTAATCAGTGTAATTTTAATTGATGAACCGTTATTGTTGTCGGCAACCGTAACCGACTTGGTGTAACTTAGGGGACTCGAACCCCGACCCTTTGATTAAAAGTCAAATGCTCTACCAACTGAGCTAAAGTCACAAGTGCAGGTATCTCACTACATTCCCATATGTTGGGATAAGCACTGTACCTGCTATGCCAATTTACTTTGTACAGTATTGGCAAACTGTACTGGTGTCACTGACGAGACTCGAACTCGCATGGATTTTCCCGAGGAATTTTAAGTTCCTTGTGTATACCTATTCCACCACAGTGACACGTCTTATATTAATTCTACTGTGCTACATTTGAGATTATGATTATAGTATACTACTACTTTTGAGATGTGTCAACACATAAAAGCTAAAGTTTACAGAATATTAATAATTATAGATAATAAAAAAACGAGACCTTAATGATCTCGTTTTTGTGCCAAAATTTAGATTTTTGATCTCTTAGAACATTGCTCCAAATATATTTTATATTCTTTCACAATGCCTGTGCGAGTTAAATCGTAATCAAGAAAGTCTAATGCTTGGCTCAAGTTCCTGCCATTCTTGCCTCCAATATCTTCCGTTCCGTACACGTTTAATAAATATTTGTGCGCTCTATAAAAAAAGCCCGATTTACTGATAATGTTTAATTTCAAACAGATTCTTGGAACTATAATTGTTCTAATACCATTAACAACATTAACCGTGCTAGTGCCACTGGATATAGGACGAAATAAATAATCATTTGTGTTATATGCTTTTGATATGTTGGCGTTGTTATATGTGGTTACATCTCTCAATCTACCACAGATATTTTGCGTTTCTTTTTCAAAATGCAATGAATAAATATTATTACATAACTCTTTATGCAGCATATCAGATACATCTGAAAAATATTTTGAGGTTAAATCTATTGTTTGCTTTTTTCCATTCTGCTGTTTTACCCATAGAATTTGCCTATCAATATCATAGTCGCCTTTTTTCATTTTGGATAACGAGCTTTTTGGAACTCCGACCCATAGTAAGTAACATATTAACTTAACATAACAGGAATACGCACTTACCTCTACCGACCATATGTCTATATCAGGGTTATTCATTACCTTGTCAATAGCGTCATTCAGTTCTTTAACATCAGTAATAAAATTCGTTTGAAATTGTATGTCTTCAATATCGCAATTTATATTTGCAAAACCCAACCAACCCTTTAATAACATTTTGTTAATCCTAAAACTACCAAGAGTCGAATTATCTTTTAAAAAGTTGGCAATATTATCGTGAAACGTCTTTTCTTCATTATATTTTTTCAAAAAACTATTCAAAGTTGATGCTTTTTTCTTTAGCGTTGAATCGCTAATAACATTTGTTTCCTTTTCAATATATTGTTGTATTGATAATTTTAGCTCTTCTTTTGTCATAATAAAAACCGTCCTTCCAAATATGATACATATAACAAAAAGCAATCTATTGTAGGAAAATATTGTACTAATTATCATATGTATTATACCAAAAGAACGGTTAAAAGTCAAGCTAGTTTTTGATTAGCACTAACATCACATGATGTTAATGCAAGAGAAATACAAATTGCCTGATCTATCCTTCTCATTTCATTCGGTGTCAAGTGACCTAAACAATTAACTATCTTTGCCTTGCTAATCGTAGAAAGTTGCTCACATAAAACAATACTTGTTTTAGCCACTCCACTTGTTTTATGAAGTAGGACATGAGTAGGGAAGTACGTTTTATTTTTTGAAGTGTTTGACGTTAGCGGTGCAACTATCAAACATGGGGAGTATTTGTTTCCTATGTTATTTTGTATAACTATTGCCGGACGTACTCCAGCCTGCACAGAACCTCCCACGTCAGGAAAGTTCACCAAAATCAAATCTCCTCTTGTGATCTCTTTGTTACATATTTTTATGTTATTTTCTTTAAAACAAATTTTTTCCATAAACAACGTCCTCCTTTCTTTTTATTTAACGTTTTGTTGTTGTCGTTGTTTATTTTTCTTCTTTTTTCTATATTATAACCATACAACTTTTAATATTCATTGTGTTTTGATGAATATAATGTTAAATCTATCTTAATATTTCCATTGAGCCTAAATCATTTCCAAACATAGAAATATTAAGCGTTGCTATTTTTTCTCTTTTCTCAAAAACATTACACAAATTAAAAATGAGTGGGTCTATGTAGCTTTTTTTATAAAGCATATCTGCATTAAATTTGCTCAAGCATCTATTCTCTTGCAAACTCCACAAGCCAATAAAACATTTCTTATGCAGCTTGTTATACATTATATAGGGTGTAGCGGCTCGATTATAGTCAACAGCCAAAGTTCCGCAATCGAGTATTTCGCATAGCTTATCTATATTTAACAATTCAAAATACAGATATTGCAAGTTACTGATTTGATTTTTATTGAGATTGCCTAGTGCATATGTGTCGATAAGCAGTGTAATCTTATCGTTCTCTACGCTTGACCTAGTTTCGTCAATATAATCTTCTTTCAGTAATTCCGTAATTTCAACCCACTGCTTTTTCTCTAGCGGAAAGAGTGGCATAGAAGCCACTAAACGTTCGGGAACGTATCGGCAAGAAATATTCAAAGTGACATCATGTATTCCTATTATAATAGTATCTCTTGCAATAGTTATAATGGCTGATGATAAATCATATTCAAGCCGACCGATCGTCATACAGTAATCAAGCAGAACCAAATCTTGCGTCCTGTCTAGTTCCAAGCATAGAAACCCGTGATCTATCCCACAAATATCTTGTAAATCCTCAAAACCACCCCTACGTTCTTCTTTAATAATTGGATTGTCAGTTAGCTTCAGAGCTGTTCCATATATTTTGTCATTATTTTTGTTGTTTGTAAGTATAAACTCGTTATAGCATTTATTGCATACTAATTTTATTAATTCTTGTAAGACCATTTTTACAACTCCCTTTTAGTTTTAATCTTTGTAAAAAGAACATCTGTTCTAATATGCTTATACTATACTATAAAACAAATGTTCTGTCAAGTGATTTATGTCCATTATTTTGTACAACATATTTTACCACACGATTAAGGTAAATATTAGTAAAACTAATTCCCACTGCCTTAATTTTATCACCATTCAATGCTTAAATCAATGATAAATTATTCCCAAAAATAAATACACGATTTAACAGCGACAATAGTTTCTTCGGAAGTTCCATACAATTCCGATATAAACTTCTTTTCGGGTTGATGGGAACGAAAAAGACTCTCCATTCTCATTTACCCATATCTCATGCGACCCCTTACCTCTGCGTGAGTATGAAAACCCACGCTCGGCAAGCAGCCTTTTAAATTTGTTTATGTTCATTTTGTTTATTGTTCCTTTCTTTTCTATTTTTGCAAGATTTGAAAACGAAACTTGCATTTTATTTACTTTAGTTTGTTGTATTACACTTTCTCAACATTCTAATAATTCCACTCTGACCCTTTGGCGTTACCATAGGAGTGAGTCCTATTCTGACTTCGCCATTCTGTATGTATGAGCTTTCTTTAAGCTGAAACCATGGCTGAGTGTCTATGTACCTTTGATAAGGCATATTCTTATGACCGTCCTTACAGCCTAACACTTTCTTCTCCCTCAGGAAATTAAATAGCCTTGTTCTACCTATCTTTATTCCATTCTTAGTTGCCAGCTTTGCCATATCGTTCATTGATATACAATCTTCAGAAGTTTGTATATGACTTGCAAAGTCCACAAGAGGTTTATCCTGCTCTATCTTGTTATTAAGTTGTCTGATCGTTGATAGATTGAGCCTGAACAATTCTCTCGTCTGAGCATCGGCATTTGGCAGATAGGTATTAATGAACATCTCGTCATTAGCTACATAACCACCTGTCTTGCGTATAGTCGGAAGAACCTCTGATGTAACCCATTTTCTAAATGGCTTAACCTTTTCTGTTTTCATTTCCAACATTAAATCATAAAGTTGAGATTCATTTATGTATTTGTGTCCGTTGCGGACACAAGGGTGTATCTCTGCACTTTTCAAATTTTGGTCTATTCTATCTTTTCTAGGGTAAAGTTCGCCCACAGCATTTTTCTTAACTTGTCCTAATGCCATGCCAACAGAATAAATTTCAAACAAAACTGTTTGATCTTCAACAATTATTCCTACATTCATGTTTTGAAATTTCATTAAATTTTGCATAAAAAATACCTCCACAAATTATTGATAAGCATAACTTGACAAAGGTATCTATTTATAGTATAATTTAAACAGATGCCTTTATCTTAATAGATGTAATGATTCTTGACAGATACATTTATCTTTTATGAGTATGGGTAGACTAAATGTATGGGAACGTTTCAACTTGCTAGGGAGGAGCGTTCCTTTTCATTTATTCACCTTTTAATTTATTGTAAACCTCTTTTATACCTGCACGAATTATATCTGATTTGGATTTTCCAGTATGCTCGACACAATATTCAAGCATTTTTACATCTTCATCAGACATTCGTATTCTCGTGTTGTTATTCTTAGGATTATCAGTAGGTCTACCCATTTTTGGTTTCACTAGAAATATCACCTCACTTTTGTGTTACCATTAATATAATAACATATGGTTACACAAAAGTCAACCATATAATCACAAAAATATTGCACAAAAAACAACTTATAATAAACGTATTTGTCAAATGTTACAGATTAAATATAATATATAGTAGGGAGAGCTTCCGAAGTAACTCAACGTTTAAATGTTTTCGCCTTTGGTAGCTTACTTCCGAGAATAAGTGAGTACAAACCAGACTCATTAATAAGCCAACCGCCACGCTGTCCTAACTCAATCCCGAATTGGGACTGAGTTTTAGAACTAACCATAAACTTGTCATCATCGTCTATTCTTTCGCTTATTACTTTAGTAGTTCTTTCGTATCCCAAAATCTCAGCCACATCTTTTCCGACAAACCAAGGCTCTCCGTCCTTAACTATTGTCCTCACTGTTCCAAATTCCTTGTTTGTGAATGTTTTGATTCCGTCCATTTTCTTTGTCCTTTCTGTTCTTAATTTACATTGTTGTTTGAAATTTCCTGCTTGCAAGCATAAAAAATACTCCCACCTCTTTAAAGATAATACTTGACAAAGGCAGAAGTATGTGATAGAATATAGTTATACAATCACCATTTGTCAATTCGCTTTTGTGTGGTTGTTCCTAGATATAGTATATTGTCCCTCCTGCAAGATGTGGCAATATACTATATTTTTTATTCTTGATGTTCATGTTCGGCTACATACTTTTTTAAAAAATCCTCAACCAATTTTTGGATTGTAGTATCATTCTTTATGGTGATGATTTTTAATTTTTTATGAAGCTCGTCATCAATACGAATTGGAACTTGTTTAATAACAAAACACCTTCTTTCTACTATCTTGATTTCATTATATCAAAGTGTCAAGGTGAAGTCAACACTTAAAAATAAAAATCTTTCACAAAATTCTAGCGTATTTTTTGTTGAAATACACAATTTTAGTTTCTGAGATATTACACTTAAACCCTAAATCTTGATTTTCAGCCTAAAATATGCTAAAATTCTCTTATTAAAAGTAATTCTAATTAATCTTAGAAATTAGAGGAAGTAAAAATGAGCAAAATAAAATTAATTCTTATTGCACTCATGACAACATTAGCATTGTCCTCATGTAATAGTAAAACAACAAGTTCCATATCTGACAGTAATTTCACTACCACTACAACAAGTACAACAACCACCACTCCCACAACAACTTCTCATACTTTAACAACAACTAAACCATCAACTACCACAACTACTTCCAAATCATCAACTACTACCACAACGACTACAACCACAACGACAACTACAACTACCACGCATGATTATAGTTCTGAAATAAGTGCTTTAGAGCAAGAAAATAATCGCCTACAGAGTGAAATCTCCACCTATCAGAACGAAATAAACAATGAGCAATCTGATATTTCCATCTATGAAATCTACAAATCGGATGCCGAAGATGATGTTGAGGAGGCTAAAATACAGCTTGAAAACGCCAATAAGAAAATGGTTAAAGTTTATGGTGATGGCGGTTGGACTACAGAAGTTGACTCAGAAGCAGTTTCAAAGGCTCAATCTCACTTAGACGATTGCCAAAGAGTTGTTGACGTGTACAATGAACTTATATCAGAAAGTCAAAGTAATATTGATTATTATAACACTTGTATATCCAATAATCAAAGTTCCATTGAAAGCAATAATAGTCTTATAAACGATTATCGTAGCAGATAATCATAAAACAGGAGGTAATACCATGAAGAAAATTTGTTCCATTCTTGTGATTGCAATAGGAATAACACTATTTGTGATAGGTTATACAACAAAAATTCCAAGCAAAAATTTAACCACATTTTCAATTTTGGAAGGTGACAAGTATAGTGCCATTGACGAATATGTTGGCGGTGACGCTTACAACTATATCATAGGAGCTTCACTTGTCAGCGGTAAAATAGCCGCTGCGAAAATTGAGAGAGTAATTTTCATATCCACTGGCTCATTAATTTTCTCCATTGGCATAATTGGTTTTGCATTTTCATTTAAAACCAAAGAAAAGAAACCTAAAGAAAAAAAGGATGTCGGCGAGCAGGGTGACTTGTCACAAACTAACGAATAAATTTTACAAAGTTCCACAAAATAGTATTGACAAAATGAGTATAGTATGCTATACTATAAATGATGAAAGGTAGTTATTTACCATTTCCGCTTACCAATATGCGGGATATAAATGGTTGGGTTGAAAGTTTTCCGCTTACCAATATGCGGGATATAAATGGTTGGGTTGAAAGTTTTAAGCCTTGCCGTTGTGGCAGGGCTTTTAATTTTGGAAGGTGAAAAATAATGGTTGAACATGGCTTTTATATAATTGATGATTTATTCTTCAAGAAATTTAACGACCCTTTTCTAAAAGGAAATAAATCCGAAAATCGTCCTCATTACTATTGTTTTAAAGATACTAATGAAGGACTATATTGGATAATTCCTTTAAGCTCACGCATTAACAAGTATCAAAAGATAATCAACCAACGCTTAAAAAATCATAAGCCATGTGATATATTACATATTTGTACTCTGAGCAATGGAAAACAAAGTGTATTTTTAATACAAGATATGTTTCCCATTACTCAAAAATATATCAAGCGTAAATATACCATTAACTCCAACCACCTCATTCTTAAAAATCAAAATGAAATACGAATTATTAAACAAAAAGCTGAACGTATTCTTAATCAGATCAATCGAGGTCAACATTGTATTCCAACTTGTGCCGATGTATTATCTATCAAAAAAGAACTGCTGTTAGAACTACAGATAGAAACTCAAACAGCGGACACTCTGACTTGTTGATTTGTGTTTTTTGAATTTGCATAAAATTCCATTCAAAACTTTTTGAAAAGCATTGACAAATTGACAATAGTATGCTATACTATAAATGATGAAAGATTATCTCTATCATCTCTAATTTACGCTTCGCAATGTGCGACACAGAAACATTGTAGATACAATTACGTTTCACAATGTACGGCAAAGTAACATTGTAGTATTCAATTTACGCTTCGCAATGTGCGACACAGAAACATTGTAGTGATGCTGTCATTTTGGTTAATCTGAAGTGACAGCATATTTTTTTGTATTAGGAGTGTCAAAATATGACGGAACATGGTATGTACTTTATTACACCCGACTATTATCAACTTATTCGAGATGTAGGAGGAACTTGGAATGATTGCAAGGAAAGACCCATTGTTTGTTTGATTAAGTCCACCGAAAATTCCAAATTGTATTGGGCAATACCTGTAGGCAAAGTAAATCATCGTGACACTAAAGCTATTAATCGTATTTATTCCTATATAAACAAAGATCCAAGAAATATTGCTTCTTGCTTTTATCACATTGGCAAGACAACCACCAAATCTATTTTCTTTATTAGTGATGCTTTTCCTGTAACAGATGTCTACATAGACAGAATTTATGAGGGCTATGATAAACAACAATATGTCATTGAAAACAATAATCTTCTGTCTGCTCTGAAATATAAGCTCCAAAGAATTTTAAGTTATGAAAATGCTAATCCAAATTTCTTCCGTCAGCATATTACCGATGTTAAAAAAAAACTATTAGACGAAATTAACAATTAAACAAAAGAGGTATTCTTATGTCCGAAATTAAATCAATAACAGACCAAGAAATATTATCATACTGGAACTCAATTAAATCCGTAAGAGGAGTTGCTATTAAACTCGGTATCTCGTGGCAAAGAGTTATTAAAAGTCTTTCTAGTTTAGGTATTATAGTTAATAATACCCACGCCAAAATCACTCAATACCACAAAGAAGGGAAGTCAGCTAATGAGATTGCCGACTTAATGAATATGAATGTTAATGTTGTGAAAGCCTATCTCCCACGCAACAGACCTCAATACAAAGTTAATCAATCTAAAAATGCTCTAGCAGTACAAAGAAGTAAAGAACGCCACAAGAAGCACTAAAGGGACTTTTAAAAGTCCCTTTTTATTTTACATACTTATCCACAACTTCCTTGCCAACTTCCATTTTTAACATTTGCTCTTTTACGAGTCTGCTATCGCAACCGCTATAATGTTGTTCAGTTATCCTCAGATCAGAATGTCCCAGACTCTGACAGGCAATACGCAAATCTCTTATAACATCTTCGCTGCCTTTTTGAATACAACTAATATACACGGAATGTGTCTGCCTAAAGCTGTGAGTGCTATATTTGCCTTCTATGCCGTGTTTGGCGGTTATATTCTTTAGAAATGTTGTAACGGAATTAAGTTCCATAGGAGCTATCCTGAGTAGTCTGCCGTTCCAATCATACTTCTCATTAGTATATACAATTTCTTCTTCTCCGTCCTCATTCAAGAAAATATCCTCAATATATTTTCTTTTACGTTCTCCGCTTTGAAAAATATAATCTTCTGGGTCAAGTTTATAATACTTGATTATAAAATTCAGCATTTTCTTTGCAGTATCACAAAGCCATGCCGTTCTCCATTTGTCCGTCTTGTCCTCTTGTAATGTCAAGTAATCTACAATTTTGCCGTTGTTATCGGTTAAATCTTTGACCCTCAAGGTCATTATATCTCCATAACGATATCCTGAATTGCAAGCAAAGATTATAATATTCGCCTTAAAATACTTTTTGCTCTGAAATAAATCTTCCAAAATCACATTTAGATCATCAGGTCTGAACCAGCTTGCAGACTTCTGCCTGCTTGCCGTATGTTTTGTAATAGCATTTCTATGACCTTTTTTTCGCTTTGGCTGTTTTGTTATCTGTATTCCTGTCGGAAGTCTATCCGATAAATCGAAAATTTTGCAAGTTTGAGCCGTACTAATATTCATTTTCATTCACTCCCATCATATACACAATGTAAATATTATTCCTGCTATCAACATAACGCTTGTAAAGAGCAAGCCAAAACCACCATAGACAACGTTCTTCACTATCATTCTAACTTTTCTCTGGCGTTCTTCTCTGAGCCTTTGACGGCGTTTTGCTTTTAAATATGCCTTCCGCATATTATAATCTTGTTCTTCCTCTATCTTCCGTAGCTCTTCTTTACGATCGTTGTCTAGCATTTTTACAAAAAGTAATGTATTCGTATTTTCATTTTTCATATTTATTCCTCCTATATTTATTCCTGCATAAAGAAATACTCCTATCAATCAATGTGATTAATAGGAGTATTTATATTTATTATATTAGTTTTATACGCACAATCGCTTTTATATCGCAAGTAAACTGTCTATTTCTGCAAGTCTTTTAAGAAGCTTTTCACGCTCCACTTTTAAGCTTTCCACGTCTA
Organism: Hominimerdicola aceti; assembly: GCF_025567495.1. Classification (NCBI taxonomy): domain Bacteria; kingdom Bacillati; phylum Bacillota; class Clostridia; order Eubacteriales; family Oscillospiraceae; genus Hominimerdicola; species Hominimerdicola aceti. Next base: position 33,214 of record NZ_JAOQJZ010000001.1, read on the forward strand.
TATCAGATACGAGTTTAACGCCCTCGTGGTCTTTGATTTTGCTATAAATCGTTTCAGGAACACCTTTTACACGAACGATTGTGTTCTTATCAGCCGCTATTCTAGGACTTTTGACAGAGCCACCCGAAGTGGCAAAGCCACCGTTTATAAGCATTGCATTGTCGGAGAAAATAACCTCTCTGTCACGATAAAGTCTTTTCAGAACAACGATTGAGCCAACTCTGATTTCTCCGTCCTCGTAACCCTCAGTATAAGTGTCGAGGTCAAGATCTACTGTGACAGTGCTAACCGCACCAAGTTCTCCGCATTCACCATAGCATTCGATGAGTAACGCCTTGACAGCTTCCTTGTTCTCCTCTGGGAAGACCCAGCAAGGGGCGTTCCACTTGCCCTGTATCTGCTTTGCCCCTGCGACAAAGCTCTTGTTATACGGACTGTTTACCTTGATTGTCTCGTTTTCAACTGTAACTTTCATGTTTTATCTCCTATTATATTATATTACTTCTTATTGTCAGGTATCTTAGCCCACATTTTCTCTCGATAAGCCAACTCTTGGCTATAGGTTTTATGCCATTGCTTATCCAGTTCTTTTCGTTCCTCAAGCGTAAGACTTCTACCCTCATCAATAGCCTTATAAAAGGCGTCATCATAAATCTTTTGAGCTTTGTCAAAAGCTCCAATTGGATTGTATTTTCTGTTAATTTCTCTCCGCTTATTTTCGCTGTGGTTTACCCACAAATAGATAATAAGCAAAATTATTGTAGCAAGTAACATTGATTATTCCTCCTCGTCCAACTCATACTCGTCATAAGTTTCTTCATTATTTCTGATATTGTATACAATATCCTCATCGGGATATGCTTCTTTAAAATAACACTGTAAGTCATCGGGTGTTGTAGCTATATAGATTGGTTCATAACTGCCCTCAAGCTTACTGCCTTTGATAGTTTTTCCGTCAACTTTGAACTCAGCAAGAGATAAGCTAATCTCACGCTCCAGCGGTGCGGTTTCAATGCCGTCTCCGTTAATTAGGTTTTCGATAGTCTCGCCCTCGTCCTCGTCTATCTTTTCACATTCAGCAACGAAATAGACTTCACATCTAAAAAAACGCCTTGTTGAAAACACTGTAAAATTAGTTATGTTTATAATATCTGAATGATATTTCTTCAATTCTGCTAAAGTTTCCACCTCGCTATCATAGATCTTAATAGGGTTTCCTATGTTTTCACACAAAGAAACTATATCAAACAATCTCTCAGGGAGCTTCCTTAACTCTACTCTTGACTCGAAAATTCCATATTTCATACAAATTTCTCCTTTGTTTAATTAATTATACTACAAAATTCCTCATTAGTCAACTAGAATTTTGTCGAAAACGTCCATAAAATCGGACAGTATGGCTATTTTTATTAACCACGTTTTGCACTCATTATCAGTATAGCCGTTACACTTCATTTGTGCGATATGTAATCTAATACGCTCATTCCGTTCCAATGATCTGATACGTTCCATAAGACGCTTATCAGGGTGCTGTACTACCATGTTATTCTGCTTTTCTGTCATTTTAAATTCCTCCTTAAAAGTATGGTTTTATTCTACTCCAAATAACTTGTTATCACGTTCTATTTTCTTAATAACTCCTCTCTTTGTCATATCTGTCATTTCAATTCCATTGTCCGAAAAGCCTACCCATATTTCATTTGGCGTTCTCCAGCCCTTACACGTTAAGAAAGTAACTACTCTGTTTATTTGTGACAAATGTCTCCCGTCATTTGGTATTTTCTGTACATTCATTGATATTATCCCTCCTTATTCAGCAATATTTCTTATAACTTTCCACCTACCACGATAGAATTTTACGCTTAAATCGTCCATAAATTTCTCCGTTTTAGTGTTATAAATTCTGTTATCCTCAGTGATAATATAGTTCTTTGAATAATAATATGCATTAATCATCTTTACCAAATCTTCTCTAGTACCTGTTGACATAATAGTTTTAGTTTTCATTGTTACTCACCTCAATCCACCTTCCAAACATTCAAACAGATAACGCCCTTGTTATCAGCATAAACGTTATCAATGCTCGATACTTCCGCATAGTTCATATGCTCTGGAGTATCTCCGTAATCTCCGTCATAAACAATTTTCTCCTCGTAATCCGACCATATCTGAATGTGTTGTACATCAGGATCAATGAACATTTCCATAAATTCTTGTACTGTCATAATATTATACCTCCTCTATCATTTAATTACACTTAAAATAAAATGCTCCTCATCATCAATAAACCACCCTTCAATCTCAGCATTTTTCCATTCTTCACGAAGTCCATCATTTCTTGACATTTCGCCAATTGTTGTACACAAAGTTGTATCTTCATTAACTTCATACAACTCAACATCTATATTATCTATATTAGATGATGCCTTTTCACAAAACTCTTTTACTGTCATAGTTAAATAACCTCCTCATTCTTGATTGTCTTTGCACTGATCATTCTTGATTGTCTTTGCACTGATTATCTTTACGGCTCTGCTTCCGTAGTGGTTCTTAACAGCCTGTATAGCCTCACTGCGATTGTTCACGTTGTAAACTCTTGTCCTTTCATGGAAGGGTAAACCTTTGAACATAAACTCTACCATATAATCTTTCATCATCATTTCTCCTCATCGTCAAGACCATCGTCTATAAGGTCATCAATCTCCAGCTCATAACATAGGTCATTCAAGACCGCTTCTTGAGCAGCTACATAACGATAAACTTCACGCTTTTTAGCGTTCTTTTTATCATTATTATATTCTTTGTCTGCCTTCTCAAGTGCTTCCGCTGTCTCGTTATACATTTTTATAATAATCTTAATCATTTCTTCTCTTGTCATGGTTAATTCCTCCTCAAAACAGATATTTTATTTAGATTTGTTTTGCGTCTCAAACTCTTCTAATTCCTCCCAATCAATTTCATCATAATACGTTTCAGGGTATTGCCAATCAACGCCCTCATAAACGAAAACGGCTCTCCATTTAATATTGTCGCATAATTCCATGAAGTCAAGCTTTGTATACGTTGCTACATCTTCAAGCAAGCCGTTTTCATCGGTTTCGTCATAGTATTCAGGTATATAGCAGATCTCGTCATTTGCAAGTTCATCAAAGCTTTTGTCTGACTTATACACATACCCTTGATCGGTGCAGAAAAAACCTATTTGATCTTCAAAATCACGTTTTTTAATACCTTGTTTAAGCAAGGTATCTATTTTTTCTCTTGTTAAATATGGCTTATTACTCATGGTTTACCTCCTTGTTTATTTATACCATGTTGATTTTACGTCATTTAGATTTATCGGGCAAAGTAACATAAGCTGACTATTGTATTTATTTTCCTCAACATTTTTGAAGACTATAGGCTTCAATGCCCCGCTATGGAGCATTTTAATTCTGTCGCCCTCAAGATTTTTAACAGCATCCGTAAAGCGTGTGAGATCATAACCGCTAGTCTCCGAAATATTCAAGCCCTCAATATCAATGCTTCCATAAGGTGAGACAAGTCCATTATTCTTGATTGCAAACATATCCATAGTCTTTTTAACTCTAATCTCTTTAAAGTATTTCAAGTTTTCAAGCATATTCTTTTTCTCAAATTCAAATTCAGAGCTAAAACTACATGGAATAGCTGCCTCCCATTTGAAATACTGCCCTTCAAGATTCCTGCTCAAGAGCGTAAAATCTTCCGACACAAGATTAAATGCTGTTATATCCTTAAACGATATAATATCACATTCACCCTTTTTGAATTGCTTTAAAATTGAAAATGTGTTATTATTTATTGTAAACTCATTTTTAAAGCTCAAGCCGTTATCTTCCGTATCAGTGCTGATTGCAAGTCTATAGCCGTCAAGAGCTACCATTTTATTTGCCTTAAAATTAATACCTCTTAATATAGGCTTGAGATCGTTTTGTGTGTATATAGCATAGCTGATTGAATTATAACGCTCCATAAGCTTCTCAATCGTGTATGTATGTTGCTCAAGGATATTTGAATTATTTGAATTAATATTATCAATCCAAACTTTTCCAAGATGTGCAAAAAGAGAATGTGCATCATTATCATTTACATCAGTTATTCCAGCTTTAAATGACTTTTTGCCGTCCTCAAAGTTGCACGCTTTATCACTATCAAACGTGATAATTGTATCGCTGCCCTTGAAATATTTAAGAGCTTTTATAACTCTTTTCACGTCCTCAAGAGCAAACATGATCTTGTCATCGGTTATACAGCTTATAGTCTTACAGCCGATAACCTCCAGATTATTTGCGGAAATTTTCATTTTTCCGTCCTCAGCCTGGATAAACGCACTCCGCAAAAGATAGTCAGATGATTTTGTGTTAATGATCTTTTCCACCTGCTCGAGGGCTGCTACAAGGTTCTTTGTGTTTACTATAATTTTCGTGTTCATGATTTTTTACCTCCGTATTGTTATTAGTATCTACATTTTACGATCTGAATTATTCCAGACTTAATGCACAAGTCGGCTAGTTCGTCTTGTTCTTTAACCTTGTTGATTTCAGCTTGGAATATCTCAGGATTTTTAATTGCATACTTTTCCACAAAATCATTTTTTCTGAGATTATAGAGAAAATAATAGTTCCCATCAACGGCTACAAGCCTATTGTAAAAAATCCATAACTTTGATATTTTTCTTTCTCAACTTATATGCAACTTCAAATAAAGTTCGAGGAGGCAATAAGTTATTAATAACATTACAATTCTTTATAACTCCTTTTGTCTTGCCGTTATCGCCCTTCACTGTAATTGACGTTTTGCCGATTTTTATTTCCTCTCCGTTGATTTTTGTAATTTCCATAAAATTTGACCTCCTAAAAAAATATATAAACATATTATTGGTACTCTCAACAACTTCATGCGGTCATCTTGAGTATATAGGGCGGCTTATATAACCGCCCTCAGATTTGTTTATATTATGCTTTTTTAGATCGTTCACATGGTATATCAGTGAGAACATAGTCCCAGCTCGTGCCCCAATGAGTAACACCCCATACATATAGATCTAAAGTTTCATTGTAGTATACTATTTCGTTAGTATATTCTTCAAGGATACTAGCACCTTGTGCGGAAATAATGAAATATTGAAATATTTCTGAATAGTGCTCACTATGTTCAAGGTCATCAATTTCATTTTCCAATTCTGAAATTAATTCAAGATTATCTTCTGCTTCCGCATCCTCTAAGCGTTCTTGCAATTCTTCTAGTTTATCGGTGTATTCCTCATAGTCAAGAATGTTGCCGTCCGAATCCTCATAAGTTACATTAGAACCGCTAACCATATCCCAGTAGCCGATCTCAGCCGTTGTCGATAAGATGTCATTACACATAACAGCATCAAATGACTTTGCGAGCGTTGCATAGTCAACAAAACCATTTTGCTTGCCATAGTCTGAAATCTCGTTTCCACAAAAATGTGTGCCGAATATTGTTTGTGTTTTTGCCATAATAATTGACCTCCTCAAAGTCTTAAAGTTGTATAACGTGTAAATAATGGTTATGGTATCCGCTCCACCTCATGCAGTTTCGTAGATATAAGGGGCTTAAACCCCTTTAAGATTGTTATATCTCAATTCTGCTTAATATCTCTTGAGCCTTGCTGAGAAATTCCACGTTGTAATCATCAACATAGTAGCTAATATAAAAAGCGGTTAGCTTATTTACAAGTTTATTGTCACTCTTGATATAGTCGATAACTTCTATACGCTCAATAGAATCATCACTATTAAGATTTTTAAATTTTCTTGTGGCTTCTATAAGATCATTTTTAGAAATTTCAAGAGCGTCCGCAAATTCCAGAACTGAATCAAAGTAATCATAAATGTTCATATAGTGCGGTTCGTCACTATAGATAGTAACGTGATCGTCATTAATCCATGAATGACCGCCCACGTTTATAAACGTTTCAAGGCGTCCTATTTTTGTATCTGGATCATAGTAAAAATATACGTCCGTTTGATATGGGTTTAAGTCGATCTCAAATTTCCGCAAGATCACTGCAAGTTCTGATACAAGATCATTGATATTGATGATGTCCTCATCGGTGATATAGGGCTTAATGTTTGTACTCATTTTGATACACTCCTTGTTTGTGATTTTTTTTGATGTATACATAAAATTACCTCCATTTTTTTGGTTTACGTTTGTTTTTTTGTTTTTTTGTTTTGTCTGTTGTCTCATTTCTTTTGTTTTACTGTTCTACACTTGACTTTTTATTTCTTTTGTGTTATCCTAAAAAATATGGTTGATTAAATTCAGATCATTGCACTGGATTTAATCGTATAGCGGTTAAAATAACCGCTAAAAGTTTAGGTAAACTATTAGCAAGATCCCTTTTTTTATATCCCAGAAATTCGAAAACTGGATTAAAAACATTTTGAGCCTATCGTTTTTAAGATTTTTCTATCGTACATTTGACGTTGTTCAATCGGTTTTAGCCGGTTCGGATAGAAAATATTTAATTTTCAAGTTGCAAAAATTTCAAGCTTGCAAGGCTGATGAAAAAATCCCATTTTTTTCATTAACGCTTTTAACGTCTGAATTTGCTTTTTCAACTCCATTTCTCTATTCTGTCGGACGATTTTCAAAGTGCAATCGTGAAACTTGATGACCTGGCAAAGGATTTTTATTGTGTTGTGTTCTTTTCCCTTACTGTAATTATATTATAACACATTCACGAATGTTCGTCAAATCGGCTATTTGTACACATTCACGAATGGTACAATATATAGTGGTTAGATGCAATATAATTGCTAGATATAACTATATATTGTAGTTGTGAAAATAAAAATATTTTTGAAATACGCTAAATTTTGTTGAAAACATACAATTAGTTAAGAGGTTTAATTATATGAATGAAAAAAATCAACGTAAAAAAATAGAATATAATACAAAATATAACAAAGAAAATTATGTAAATTTTAGCCTGAAAATCAAGCCTGAATTAAATAACAAAATTGTAAACTATTGCAAGTCTAATGACATTTCACGCCCTGAATTTTTAGAGCGTGCTATAGAGGCACTAAATCACAATATATAGCGGTTAATACAGTATTTATTGCTTACGATACACAATATATAGTATGCTTGCATTTTGAGCTATAAGGCTACTAGCAAGCGTTATATACTGTTGTGTGCATGGGTTGTATAGTTATACTTGATAGCCGTTAGAATGGATTTGAGAGCATACAATATATAGTGGTATTGTAGCGTATTATGTATGAGCGTATACTATATATTGTGGGTAATGGTTTATGTGTGCTATATATTGTGAGTTTGCAAGCGGAGATCTTGCAAGAGATCTTGACGTGTATATGTTTGTATGTATATATGTATGTGTACAAATATTTGGACTGTTATAAACGTTGAATAGCATGAAATAAGTGTACAATTTTTTGGACGTATAAGGACCTTTGAATGGTCCTTTACTAATGCTAGTTAATGACAATTAGTCAATTTGCATAACTTTAAAGGCTAATTTTGTGCAAATTGCTAGTTTAAAATAGGGATTGAGTATTAAATTTATAGGGTATTTTGGCGTGTGTTTACCACTTTGGTGGCAAATAAGGGGTGAAATAGGGAATTGATAGGGAACTGATAGGTTAAAATATTAATATAAAATGTTCAAATTTTAAAGATGATGATTAAGGGCGTTCGGTATATCGAATAGCAACCACCGATAAATATATTTGATAAAAATCAAATATTAGCAATAAACAAATATACAAAAAGTTCAATTATTAACTTAATCAATAATTGATAAAAATCAAATAATATAAAGTCGGTTGAGCTTGCATGGAGTCAGCAGAATTATATTAATATTCTATTAATTGAGATACAATTATTTATATATGTGATTTTGGCAAAAAGGCATATAAACCACGCAAATATGCGGTTTTATGGATATGTTAATATACTTAATTAAATAGCCTTGGAGGGGGTGACTTTACATTTATGGGAACATATGGAAACGAGATTATCCCCTTAGTAGTTCCACTCTATCCACACACCCCAAAACCAAATCTAAAATCAAAATGACACTTTTTAAAATTCCTGCACACTCTTCCATTATCCCACCAAAACTCCAATTTTCATTCGGTAACACGTTCGAGTAAACTTCGTATCTACGCCATTTTTTCAACTTTTCCAAACCTTAAAATATACCCCAATACACCAAAACACACCAAAATTAACTTACAAACATTATTTCTACACCATAAAAAAATAACCCATTACTCCCCAAAAAATATACTCCTTTAAAGACCATAATAGGTCTTATTTTTTGCCCTAAAATGGCTATAAATCAAGTTTTACACTTAAACAATCACCCATTTAAAATTCAATTTTAAATCACTGTCAACTCGTTAAACTACGCTTCAAAAATAATACACTATCACCGAAACATCTCAAAACAATAAAAAGCCATCAAAATATCATTTATAAAACCCATAAAATAACCTATCGTAAAAACGAAAAAAACGTTTTTACGCCTTGATTTACAAGCGAAAACAACGAATAAGCTATCGTAATTTTACCGAACGCTCCGAAATAAAATGTTCAGACGAAAACAAAATGTTTAAGTAGTTGCCAGACAACTCATGCAAACAATAATCTTTCAACTGAAAAAATATCTGTGAAGATTAGCGTGACCGTAGGGAACGATAATCAAGCAGGGCAGTTATATACGAGCGTAGCGAGAATATAACTGACTAGCTGTGCGCAGCACAATAATACAATATCAATACATTGTCATTATCGCTTCATTGCTCAATAGATATAATCACCTTAATAGATACAATCACAATGATCTTCATTTTATGCTAATTAATTTCATGTAAGTCATTTAATGTTCTGTCCTACATTATTTAATTTTTAATTTCACTTTTCCTGAACCTCTCTTATTTTCTGATTTTTAAATTTTATTTCATTTGTCTTGGCTTATGTTCTCTAAAAATGTAATTGACTTAATTATCCTAATACAATAACAAATTAACATAAAAGTTACATATTTATGTTCAACTCGCTATTGACACATCTCAAAAGTAGTAGTATAATAACCGTAGTATCTCAAAAGTAGCATACTAAACTTACGATATTAATATATCATATTGATTATTAGTTGTCAACAAGAAATTTATTCCTGTAAACAATTAATATTTAGAAGAAAAAACCTACACGCTTTAGCGGGTAGGAAGGATTCTCTTATTACTAAAGATATCTAATATTATTCTACTCTACACTTTGACCTACACTTTTAGTATACAGATTGCACACTTTTTTGCATTTTGACCTACACTTTTGGTATACAGATTGCAAAAATGGTGAACTAACAATAAAAGGTGGTGACAAACCATAACTGACAATTATTTTGTAAAAATGCCCAAGAAATATATATACGCTGACTCAGCAGACAATTTTGAAATTTTATTGTATCGCTGTCTTAGTTACCTATATGAAACTAGAACAAGAACGGTAGGTACATCTATAAATGAAATTTTGGAATTGTGTCATTGTTCGATTTATAGTAAAGGTAACAGAGAAAACACTCATAGGATAAAAGCACTTTTCAATATTTTTATTGTCAGGTCAGATTTGACTTGGGATAACCAATGTGACTATAAATCATTAAATAATGTTAATGCAAACGCTCATTTAAGATTTAAGGTCAACAAAGCGGTGTTTGATCCTCCAGATAATTTCGTAATATTGTATGACACAGAATGGGACAAACTAATGTCTATTTCAAATAGGCTGTCTAAGTCAATACTTCTTCGTGTTTACCTATACATAAAGTCATGGAATTTTCAGAATACGAAAATTATAACAGAGAGTGTTTGTGGCTGCTACAAAAAAGAAACGGCAATAGCGGAAGAACTACATATGTCGGTCAGACAGCTAGACAACTATTTAAAAGCATTATGTGACAATGGACTAATAATCAAACACATTACAGGCTCTTATAAAAAGAATGGCAAGGTCTATAATGCTCCTAACGTTTATGTACTTAGTTCAGATCTGAACGTACAACAACATATTCAAGAAGCTGTTGACAGACTAAAGTACACCTATAAGGTAGATGAATTTCTGCCAATAATACACAAGAACAAGAAAATTAGAAAGGATTGATAAACGTGATAGATAATAAGATTATAGTATTTGAAAACGAGGACTTTGGAGAACTTAGAACGGTTGAGATTGACGGAGAAGTTTGGTTTGTAGGTAAGGACGTGGCAATGATATTGGGTTATGGAAATGGAAAAGTTAAAAGTAAGGCTTTAGCTAACGCTATAAAAGATCATGTAGATATTGAAGATAAAAGGTTCTTAAACTATGATGAACTTAAAGCGTACCAAAATGGTGACCTTAAAAATATTAGCCACTATGGAATGACAATTATAAATGAAAGCGGTCTATATTCTCTTGTATTTGGAAGCAAATTGTCAACCGCAAAAAATTTTAAACATTGGGTAACTTCTGAGGTTCTTCCTTCACTTCGTAAAACTGGTACATATAATACGCAGGCTTTTGAAGAATTAAAAGCAGAGGTAATAAATCTCAAAGAAGAATTAGAGAAAAACAAATTACCCAAGAAAACATATAGTCCATGGTTTAGTCGTATGCACCCTAAATACAAATTAATAGAAGATAGTCTTGGTATTACTAGGGGGTGCATTGTATAGAGAAATTCTTAAAGAGCTTGCTAACAGATACGGACTTGATACATACCAAATAGAACAAGACTATTTGTATGAAAATTGTTTGGATAAATGTTATCCTCTTGACCCATATCAGTGTGTTCCGCAATATCGCAATATGATAGAAGATATTATTAATGAGTATTTAATCAGTAACAGTTTAGCTGATAAAAACGATATTATTGCAACTAAGAAATATAAGACAATTTTTTCAAAAACTAATTCTAAGACTGATTTTAATGAGTCTTACTTTAACACAGAGGACGGTGAAAACAATGAGTAGAAATCGCAAAACAGCTTCTTTACAAGAATTATTCTCTGAAGATTATACATACGAGGCTCAGGACAAGCCTTTGGACGACAATGAAGAATATTTAAGGTTTCGCAGTGAGTATTGGACTATGCTGGCTGAAACTGACGATACATACAAAGAAGATTATATGTAAGATAAAATAAAGGAGACAACAAAATGAACAATTTGAAACTTGTAGAAACAGACGTATTTAATGAAATCGCAACTTGTGACTTTTGGGGTAACATTAATAATGAGTATCTTGTCACAAGAGAACAGATTGGTAGGGCATTGGGTTATAAAAATCCAAGTGAAGCAATTAAAAAGATTCACATGAAACATAGAGATAGACTTGATAATTATAGTTGTTTAATTAAAAGTGACTTTAGTCGAGGGGTGCGTTCTGGGGCTATCGACTCTAATGGTGCAATTCAGGACAGAATGTTTTATAACCGCAAAGGCATTATGGAGATTTGCCGTTGGTCTAGGCAACCATTAGCAGATAAGTTCATGGATTGGTGTTGGGAGATTATGGATAGGCTTATCTCCAATAGCTTGAATACCGTAACATTATCAAGAGAAGAATATTCTATGATTGTTAATGCTGCCAATGAAGTGGGTCAGCTTAATAAAGTTAATGAACAGCTTACACGTCAGTTGCAAATCATTTCTGCACAGAATACTACAATGCAGGATAAGCTTTCTCGTATATGGCAGAAAATAATGCTTATTGTTCCACCGGTACATTATTCTTCTTGGAAAAACAAGATGTCTCAGAAAATTGTTTCGCTTGCAAAGATCTTAGGTTATACAAATGATGATGATAGAAAATCTATTTATGGCGATATTTACAACATGATGAAATCAGGCTATGATATTGACCTCGACTCCTACAAAGAAAATTATTTGTTATCGCAAACAGATTGTAAAAACGTAGCAATGATAGATGTTATTGATAGCGATACAGTTCTTAGAGATATTTTCGAGGAAATCGTTGACCGATACATACAAATAAAATCAGGAATGGAGGTAATTAACAATGCCTAAACTAACAAAACTTACAGGCAGTGAGTATACCAATGGCGTACTCGCAGAAGCTAAAAGAATAAACAACAACGAGACAATCCGTAAACAACCGCCTACAGAACAGCAAGTTAGATTGTGTCTTAGAGTGCTGAGAGATTTTCACATACATATAAATAAGGATAATATTCCTAGATTTAACAGCGTTCAGGAGCTAGAACTTTGGCAAAAGAAAATGATACACGATAAATTATATGACAGCAACTAAAATGGAAAGGTAGATTAAAATGACAGAAAACAACAAAACTATGGTAACAGTATTCGAGAGCAAAGATTTTGGCAAGGTAAGAACGGTAGATATTGATAACAAGATTTACTTTTGCGGCTCTGACGTGGCAAAGGCGTTGGGGTATGCAAGACCAGCGGACGCAATAACATCTCATTGTAAGGGGGTCTGCGTTTTACCGACCCCTTCGGCTGGAGGTGTGCAGAAAACAAAATTCATCTCAGAGGGTGATGTTTATCGTCTTATAGCACATAGTAAACTCCCTTCCGCAGAACGCTTTGAGAGTTGGATATTTGACGAGGTACTTCCAACCATACATAGAACAGGCAGTTATATTATGAAAGGCTCGGAAAAGGACAATGAATTAAAACTATTACAAGCTACGGTTACTCAGCTTCAGAATATGTTACTTGCATTATCGGCTAAAAAAATACCAAATGCAAAAGCTCTAAATATATGGAAGAAACAAATTAGCACTCCGCTTATAGTGAAGTTACAGGATAATGCTTTACGAACTACAGGTGAGGTTGTTGAGTTTGCAGATATGCTACATAGAGTTTATACTCAAATGACTTCAATGTTTGGCTTTTGTACTGTTACGGCTCTTAGTGAGTTTACAGATAAGTACAATTGTGATTGTACTACAATACAGCCAAGTATTATAAATGCTATTGTGGATAATCATGTATATCAGGCTTGGTTTACTCAGGCTTGTAATCAGCTTATGATTTGTGTAGGTAATGGGGATAGGTTTACATCTGACGATGGTTGTACTTATAATGCTACACAGTTTACTTTAGAGGACAGCTTTGATTTTATTGCTTACACACTGGCAGAGGTTATGAATGATAGATCGGCTCACCATGCACACACGCTGTCTATAGTTTACAAGAAGATAAACACCACGAGAGGTTGGCATAATCAAATGACTAGGAAGAAGGTTAAGACTAAGAAAGATGTAATATTGTCTGATAGAAAACAGTTTACTAAATTTGTGTTAGTTAGCAACGAAATTATAAAGGAATTGGGAAGGAGTTAAATCTATGAAAACATATACGGTAACAAGTAAAGTAACCGCAGAGGAACGTGAGGTTACAATTAACATTTCATGCGAGAATGGCGAATGGGTCGCTAATTTGTATACTTGTATTGAGAAGTATGCCAACAAATGCAAAAAGCAAGGTTGGAAACAGATTGATGAAACAAGACACACTGACGGTACGTTTATCGGAGCTACATTTATTGCTCCTGCCAAAGCCATTAGTATTAGAAACGCTCACCCAACTAAAAGAGTTATCTCAGAAGAACATAAACAAAAGCTTTTAGCTGCGAGAAATAAAGATTAGTTAAAATTGTACATTAATTGTGTTAATTTTACAGCTAAATTGTTTTGAGTATAATTTTACTTGTAAAGTATTACTCTTTAAAATTTAACACAATTAATGTATGTTCCTGACGGTAGAACGTAGATTATGATAGATATAAAGATAGGAGATATAAATGGTTACGGCAGAAATTAATAATCAACCTATAAATTGTTATGACAATAAGTATGATAGAGATACTTTGAAAAAATGGGCGGACAAAGGAATTTTGCAATGTCCTGTTTGTCATGGGAAGTATGAATATTGTCATGGCAAATTGGTAAGCCCTTTTTTTAGACACAAAGACAAAACTAAATGTGAGACAATTTACTCTGAACCCGAAACAGAAGAACATATTCAAGGTAAAATAGCATTATTTAATTGGATTAAGAAACAAAACGGTGTTGTCAAGGCTGTTATGGAGGGTTATATAGAAGAAACAAAACAAAGACCTGACATCATGTTTGAGTTTGGAGGACAACAGTACGTTATAGAATTTCAGTGTACGCCAATAGCAAGTGAGCAAATAGAACGCCATGAGTTGTATCAAGCTGCGAAAATTAATGACATTTGGATTGGCGGTAAGGAAAAATATTCAACTGGCAGGACACATATTGAGAATATTGCATATGCAATGTTTGACTATCAGAACAATACTTTGTCTAAAGTCAAAGATCTTTTGAACAAAAACTTGTTACCTTATAATAATTTACTGCTTTGGAATTTTAACGAAATACCTTTAGAGAATGTAATGTTTGACGGAAAATTTACTTTTGTGAATCAAACCATGGAAAAATATATTGATTTATCAATAAAAAAACACAATGCGGAATTAAAAAAGCAAGAGCAGAGACGACATATTCATAGTTTGGTAGAGGTTTGCAAAGTTATTCCAGAATGGTATGCACAAGTATGTCATCATTGTAAAATCGACATACTTGAAGGCAAATTATCTTCCCCATATTTGATTATGATGAAGTTTGCAAGCGATATTACTGCTCCTTTCACAATGTTCATCAAAGAAAATTCGATTGATGTGTGTGTAACAGAGATGTATAATCGTAGGATAAAAAATAATTCAACTCATTGCAGAAAGTGCTATTGGCAAAAAGCAACTAAATTTGTAAAAATTGAAACACTTAAATATTCGGACAATCAGCAGTTGGTTTCTGTGATTAAAGAATATTTTTCAAAGCAATTACAAAAGGCAGTAATTAATAAATATATGGGAGGAATAACAAATGGCTAAACAACAAATGTATCAGCAGTTTATTTTTAAGTTGCACAGTTCAAGAATTTTAAAAGCACCTGATAAAAATTTAAAGATCTCTATACAAGAAGCTAGAGATAATAGGGAAATTATTTCTCTTGCTGACGGACAAATTTTACAAATGATTGACGAGATAAATTCATTAGATAGAAAATTTACCGCAGATAGGATAAAGGAAATTAAGAGAGAAATAAAGCTTTTGAAAAAGCAGCCAAAGTCGAGAAATACGAGTGTACAAATTAAGAAATGTTATCAGGACTTAGATAACATTCAATGTAAACTTGACTATGTTGCGATTATAATGAATAATAAGGAAGATATTTTTAAGCTGAGTTACGGATTTAGAATAAACGGAACGTACTATAATAGACTTATAGGCACAACAAATGGTATAAAAAAGAACACAGTTATTTATGCTGCCGCAAAGAACTCACAGCATATAAAATTATGTGAGGAATTAACAAGACGCATGAATAATGGAAGAAACTTAAACAAGGAACTTGTGCCTGCTAAGTTTGAAGCTTATAAAGCATTAACTTGTTCAGCTTCTGTGCCTGTGACACATCCAAAAGATATTCTTGTGGTAGATGATTTGATTGTAACTTGCAAAGAAAAGGTTATAAAAATAACAGATGAGTTTGACGGAGAGCCTGTATTAACTGAGCCTGATAATCCTGAAATTATAGAAGTAAATGACAGTGACGGTTATGGTTTAATAACACCTACATTGTCGGAGATATGGGCAAAAGATGTTCTTGAGGACTATATACCTAGTGGGTACTGCATAAGAAATAGCTTTTGTAAGGGCATGGTGTTCACGTTTGACTTTCATAAATTTGCCTATGAATATGGTACATTCAATGAAAATGGTGATTGTATTGTTATTGATGTATGGGGAAATGAACATAA
Source organism: Hominimerdicola aceti (assembly GCF_025567495.1). Taxonomy (NCBI): domain Bacteria; kingdom Bacillati; phylum Bacillota; class Clostridia; order Eubacteriales; family Oscillospiraceae; genus Hominimerdicola; species Hominimerdicola aceti. The sequence continues at coordinate 49,112 of NZ_JAOQJZ010000001.1, forward strand.
TATAAAAAATGTAGACTTAATACTTACAACTTCGATGTTAAAATTGTGGGATAGTTATGACAATATTGATTCGTATTTGGGAAATTGTAAAAATAACGGATATGGCTTTAGAGTAACAAAAGTGTGTCCTGAGAAACTTGAAAATGAACGTAATATGAATTATCAATTCCTGCAAAGCTATGAATTAACAGATGGGGAAATTCAAGAATTGATAGCCCCTACGGTTAATGAAATAAAAGATGTAATTCACGGAGATATTGACAAAACTATATTGTTTTTAAATGGGGCTACCTCAGATGAAGATTTTAGCTTAAATGAGATTGATAATGTTACTAAGTCGGTTATGATAGAGCCAAGTATGGCAAATGACCCATTTGTTATAAATCGTATTAACTATATGATTAAGAAAAAAATTACACAGGCTAAAATCGGTGTACTTAAAGTGCATGGCAATTATGCTGTTATTTCAGGCGATCCATTTGCCTTGTGTCAAAAAATATTTGGAGTAAAAGTTGAGAATGATGATTATGGATTACTTAAAGCTGGAGAAATGTATTCAAAATATTGGTCTGATTATGGGTCTGATAGGGTTGTTTGTTTCAGAGCGCCAATGAGCTGTCATAATAATATTAGGGTTATGAACATCACAGATAATAAAATGATGTCAGAGTGGTATAAATACATGGCAACTGTTAATATTGTCAACTGTCATGACAGTATGGCAGCAGCGTTGAACGGCTTTGACAAAGACGGAGATTGTCTTATAACAACAGACAATCCAATATTGTTGAGAAATACAAGACCTACTAAAACAATTATGTGCGTTCAAAAAAAAGCAAATAAAGAAATCATTTGCGAGTCTAATTTAATGCAGGCTAATTACAACAGCTTTGGTGAGGAAATTGGCAAGGTCACAAATAGGATAACCGCAATGTACGATGTTCAGGTAAAATACCCAAAAGAAAGCAAAGAATACAAAATACTAGATTATCGTATTATGTGCGGTCAGCTTATCCAGCAGAACACGATAGACAAGGCAAAAGGTATTATATCCAAGCCTATGCCTGAGGCGTGGTACAACATATTTGCATTAAGCTACAATGATAATGATAGTGACGAGGAAAGAGTCGCAAAGGAATTTAACAAAACAATCATTGCTGATAAGAAACCATATTTTATGTGTTACATATATCCGCAGGAAATGTCAAAATATAAAAATTATATTGAAAATAATAATGCTCAATGTATAAATTTATTTGGCATGACGATTTCTGAATTAGAGGTTCTTAAAGATAAAACGGAAGATCAGCTAAAGTATTTGGATTGGTATTACAAAAAAATGCCTGTCAGTGTTAATGATTGTACCATGAATCGTATTTGTAGGGCTGTTGAGTTGGCTTTTGAAAATTATAACACGGAAGTTAAATCGTCAGCTAGATTTGATTATAAAGTTATGCAATGCAGGCAAAATGATAAATACTCTGACTATCCAAAATTAAAAAAAATGTATGAGAATTATACAAGGGATATAACTCAATACATGGTATTGTCTAAGAAACAACGTTTCGATAAAGAACAAATTGATAATGACAAGATGATAATGACAGAAAATTATCGTAAGCTATGTTCTGAGATTTGCACAGATGAATTTGTGTTGTGTGATATATTGCTTGATATATGCTATAAAACAGAGAAATCTAAGAAATTTGTATGGGATATTTGTAGTGACACTATTATTGAAAATCTTTTAAGATTAAATGATTGGCAGATGTCTTATTATGTACCCGATGAAACTGGAGATATTGAGTATGGTGGAACAAAATATAGAAAAGCCGTAAGAAAGATTGGTGTGTAAATGGATATATTTTTAAACGAAATTGCTGAGGCAGAAAAAATAATTGAAAGTAAAGACTTAGGTGTAAAACCGTCACAATCATTGTTTTTGTTGGCTAAATATTACCGATATATAATGAAGTATAAAAAATCTAAAATAATTACTGCACTAACTGATTTTATCAAATCAACAGGTATAAATTACAGACCTTCTGATTGGGAGAAAAGCGTTGAAAGACAAGTTGACAGAACACGTAATAATCCACCAATTAATATTGAGTACATTGGCATAACACAAAAGGAACTTGAAGATATAGCAAGGCTTAAAAGCCCACCAGTTGAGAGAATAGCTTTTACGGCATTGTGCCTTGCTAAATATAGAAATATTCTTTGTGCAAGAAATAATAATTGGATTTGTACTAGCCACAAAATGCTGTTTTCTCTATCTAGTGTGAATAAAACTAGATATGAAAAAGAAATGATGATACATAAGTTAGTTAAAGCAGGAATGTTACAGCCAGCATTGGCTGTCGGAAATACAAATCTTCAAGTAAAGTTTATTGATGATAGTTCTCTAATAGTGCTAAAAATTACCGACATGAGAGAACTCGGTAAAGAATATATGCTGTATAGAGGTAAAAAATATGCACGTTGCGAAAATTGTGGAAGGCTATTTTATAAGAGATCAAATAGTCAGTTGTACTGTAAAAATTGCAAAGGTTATCAAAAAATTAAAACCAAGGTCTTAACCTGCTGTGATTGCGGTAAGGAGTTTGTGGTTGATAGCAAAGCAAATAATAAGCAAAGATGTGATAAATGTCAACATATCAAACAACTTGAATATCAAAGAAAATCAATGGCTAAAGCCAGAAATATAATGTGAAGTAGTCAATTTTAAATAGAAAATAGTCAAACACCTCGTAAACCCTTTATTATTGGGCTTTTGCGAGGTGTTTTTATTTTATGGTGTTATTTCTTATTATGGATATAGATAATAAATATACTTATCCATAATATATTATAGCACGCACAAAGTCAACATTCAATAGGCATTGTGTACAAAATTAAAATTGAAAAGGTGGTTATTTTACACATGATTTTCGTCACAAAGGACGAGGCGGATTATCTTCGTCAGAACATTAAGAACGTTAAGATTTTCAAAACGTGCCGTCTGAAAAACAATGGCTCTAATCGTGGTAAGAGATACGCAGAGGAAACATCTGCGGTTGTTAATCTGCTTGCCAAGTACAGAGCTGATTAAAAAATATCTTACAGTACGTCTGTAAGGGTGGGTATATCCCACTAACTTATTTAGAAAAGGAATTTATTTTTTTATGACAGTAACAGAAGAACTTCCAATTTCCATTGTAGATAGTTTGGATAAGAGAAAGTACCCTACACCTGAAGAGTATAACTATTGGAAATCAAGAGAAAACAGAACATTTTTCATTGCTTACGAGGTAGATGAGTTTTATAACCTCATTGAATTAAGCAAAGTTATTATTCAGATGAACATGGAAGAAAGAGAAATTAAAAATCCAAAGCCAATCTTTATTTTCATTCATAGTTATGGTGGAGATATAGAACAGGCAAATTATTTTTGTGACCTGATACAGAGTAGTCATATTCCTATCGTTACTATTGGAATGGGTGTTGCTATGAGTGCAGGCTTTCTTATTTTTCTTGCTGGCAAGCGTAGATATGCGTTTGAACATTGCCAAATGCTCGTTCATCAAGGCTCTGCTGCTTTTCAGGGTAGTGCTGCTGAAATTGAGGAAGCTCAGAAAAATTATAAGAAACAGCTTGAGGGCATGAAGTCATATATCCTCGCAAGGACGGACATTGATGAAAAGACTTTTAATAAAAATAGAAATAAAGATTGGTATTTATCTCGTGATGAACTTGTGAAGTACAAAGTGGTCGATAAGATTGTCACATCGTTTGATGAAATTAATTAGGCGGTGTTATCATGGGCAAGAAAAATAATAATACAATAACCTCGTATGATAACCCACCTGAGAAAATTGACGGTGATCTGTTTTATAGTCTACAATTAGATAAAGAACAAGAAGAATTTGCTAATGCAATTTGGAACAAGGACAATGATATTATTTTCTGTAATTCCAAAAGTGGAAGTGGCAAAACTACTATTGCCATTGGTATAGCAAATTTACTTGTGCAGTACCAAATGTTCTCAAAGATTATTTATATTGTTTCGCCTTGTGCAGAAGGCAGGTTGGGCTTTCTACCCGGTGATGTAACTTCAAAGAGTGAGGTTTACTATGAACCACTCTATAATGCACTACAGACACTTGGTATAAATCCATTTACGGCTGTATGTACAAATAGTCTTGTTTCTGAGAAGTATGAAGAAGGCTATATCAAACCTCTTACGGACGTTTACCTTAGAGGCGTCAACTTTAAGGACGCAGTTATTATAATTGACGAGTCTCAGAACGCAACTTTTGACAATCTTAAAAAGACTTTAACAAGAATAGGCGAAAACTGCAAGACAATTTGCATAGGGCATACAGGACAGATTGATTTACCCAATCATAAGGCAAGTGGATTTGAGAAATATCTAAATCATTTTTCGGGAAAAGAACATTGTCAGATTTGCGAGTTACATACTAACCATAGAGGTTGGGTGTCAACTTGGGCTGACGAATTGGAGGATTAGAATAAATGGCTAAAATAACAAAAAAGAACGTTCTGTCGGTACAGGGCATTGTAAACATAGAGAATGGAAAAATAACATTTAGCGTTGAAGATATTGAGGGTGAAATTGCCCTTGCGGAACTTATGTCAGATTTCAACGGTCAGGAAGTAAAACTGTCTGTAAACCAGACAGATGAAATTGCTTAACTGTTAGTGGGAGGAATAAATTATTTCTACATATAAAAGATTTGAAGGTGAGTCTGATGACGAGCTTATATTTAGAGTGTGCAAAGATAAGGAAAAGATAGGCACTTGGAATGATGTCAGGGATATTTTAAACGAATTACTTAACGCTGATTTTGGCGAGTCAACTTATCGTAAGAAATTCCAATGCTTTGAGAAAATGTTCAATGCAAATCAGAAAACTTTTGCAGATACAGAAAACACCCTTAATGAAATTCAAGACCAAATTCGTGAATTAAAGAAAGAGCGATATAAACTTCAAACAGAGAAGTTGGAGAATAATAGGTGGCTTAGAGAAAATGCACGAGATGAATTGATAACTGAAAAAATAGTCAATGCAATTTCTGATATAGACCCTATTATAGTTCCTGATTATTTGTCGGGAGTAAATAATAGCAAATCTGCGATATTGGCATTTACTGATTGTCACTTTGGCATAGAGTTTTGCATAAAAGATCTATTTGGCAATGTAATAAACGAATATTCTCCAGAGATATTTGAACGCAGAATGTGGAGCATGCTCGAAAAAGTTGTTGACATCATTGCTAAAGAGGACTTGGCAGAAATTAATGTTTGGGAACTTGGCGACAGTATATCAGGACTTCTCAGATTAAATTCTCAGCTTATGCACCTTAGATATGGTGTCATAGATTCGGCAATAAAGTATGCTGAATTTCTTGCTAATTGGCTCAATGATCTTTCTCAATATACAAAAGTGAATTTCCAAATGGTTAAGGACAGTAATCATTCACAACTTAGACTTCTCGGACAGCCTAAGAATAGTTTTCCTGATGAAAACATGGCAAAGGTGATTATTGCTTTCATAAGGGAAAGACTTAAATATAATCGAAATGTAAACATAATTGAGAATGAAACAGGCTTTTGTTTCAGCGATGTTGAGGGTTATAACGTGCTTGGTTGTCATGGTGAGGTAAAGGATTTACAGAACTGCACAAGTTCTTTTTCAAGAGCGTACAATACAAACATTGATTACGTTTTGGCAGGTCATGTGCATCACCAAACCTCAAAGGAAAATGCAAAACATTCAGAGGTGCTTACAATACGTTCCATGGTAGGCACTGATGACTATGCTATGTCTTTAGGCAAGACTTCTGACACGGGTGCAAGCCTGTTTATATTTGATGATGAATTTGGCAAGATTGCCAACTATGATATAAAAGTAAAGTAGGTGAATACTATGATGATTAAAAAGAGTTATAACGATTTTGATACTTTTATGCAGGATATTATAGACGTATATCTTGAAAATGAGGGCTTTAGTGTTTTGTGCGACTATAAGTTAGCTTGTAAGATTATCAAGAAATTTTTATCATTTGACGATAAGACTAAAATTAATTCTATTTCTCTTGATCCGCCTGAGTGGAACGGATATGGTGGCGAATTTGTTGTTTCAACTTTTGAAAACGAGTTGTTCTGTGAAAGAGCAAGACGTGACGATAAGCCAATAATTGTTGGTGATGAGAGTATTGTTTTCGTTCAGCGAGATTTTGTCGGCAAGGATTTTATTGAAGAAGATTATGTTCCAAAGCTTTATTTTGGTTTTACAATTAACGAATAATTTGTAGTTAAATACAACTCCTTTTATTATATTTTGCAGGATAGCAAGCGTTATCCTGCATATTGTCGGATAGCTCAATCGGTAGAGCAATGCACTGTTAATGCGGAGGTTGTGAGTTCGAGTCTCACTCTGACAGCCAAAACAGAACTCAACACGCCTCTTAAAAATGCGTACCACGTTGAGTCTTTTAAATGAAAAATCTGACGAGATTTTTGCATGGATAGTTGACAAAGTTTTGTTGACTATCCTTAGTTTTAATTACAAAGTAATTCAACCTTACGCACCTCTTAACAATGTGTCCCAGTGAGGGGTATTTTGAGTTATGGTTTTGAGAATTTTGTATTACTCAAAAAACAAAATTCAAGCCCTTGTGGGCGAAATAAAGAAGATTAAGTGTGAAGGCAACACTCTAAAGAAACCCCAAAATGAAGAATAAGTGCTAAAAGCGACACTCTAAAGAAAGCTTGATATTAGAAGAAAGGAGAGGTTAAATGGCTAAGAAAAGCAAACGTATCCAAGTACATGATGACGAAATACTTTCAAAAATCAATTCAGAAACAATGAAACTATGGAACAAATATAAAATTGATATGTCACTTAGAGAACTCTCCGAAAAGACTGTCGCAGGATATCAAAATGACTTAGAGTCTTGGTGGATATACATATACAAAAATCAGGGTAATCAAAGTATTATTGACTTAACGGAAGATGATATAACTGAATTTTTATATTTTTGTAAAACTGAGGGTAATAATTCAAGACGTATGAAAAGGCGTATGGCTTCAATTTCAGCTTTTTATAAATTTCTGCGTAAGAAGAAGTTAATTACAGAAAACCCAATGGAATTTATGGATAGACCTAAGAAAGATACAGATGTTATTACTCAGACGTTTTTAACTGTTGAACAGGTACAGGAATTAAGAATTACCTTACAAAACTTAGTAGAAAACGCTGACACGCATCATAAGAAACATAGGGCTTTACAATATCAGTGTTATGCTCTATTTTCATTGTCTACAATGGCTAGAGTTAATGCGGTTGCGAATACTAAGTGGGAACAAATTGATTTTGACAATAGGGTTGTCAATGATGTAGTTGAAAAAGAAGGCTATGTTGTAACTCTTTATTTTTCGGAAGAAGTTAAGGAACTGCTGTTAGGTTTACTTGAGTACCGCAAGACAAATAATATTATTGACAATGGCTATGTTTTTGTTTCTTACACAGACGGAAAGTTTGATAAGGTAACTAATGGCACATTAAATTCTTGGTGTCATATTATTGGTGAAATGATTAATGTTCCAACGTTACACGCTCATGATTTTCGTCATTCTGGAGCTACGCTATATAAAAACGCAGGTATGTCACTAGAAGATGTTTCGGCATTGCTCAACCATAGTGGAACTGACGTGACAAGAAAATTTTATATTAGGGTTGATAAAAAGAAAATTAGTCAGAATAAGGATAAATTTGATTTTTGAGCGATTAAGCACTCATAGGGCTATAAAAGGGTGCTTTTATTACACAAATATAGAGAGGAAAATAATTATGGACGGAAAAGCAATAGAAATTGTAAGAGATTATATTGGAGAACATCTTGACAAATCAGATACAAAGCCTGATTTTGAAGTTTACACAGTATGGAAGTGCAAGGCATTGCAGAACTGGAAATACTTGCTTTCAAGCACTCTTTTTGACGGTATGTATTATGAATTAACATACAATGGCGACAAAAAAGAGTGGTATCTTGACGCCTACAAGAAGTTTGAGAACAAGGTTGTTAAAGAATAGTAATTAAATATATGCCAAATTAAGCACTCTGATTGAAAATTGGAGTGCTTTTTATATTGGCTTGAAAATTAAACAAATAAAAAGGAGGTGGTTTTGGTTATGCCAAGGAAAAAAGGTAGTGTATCAACACAAAATAAATCTGGTATTAAAACCACTAAATATATTGAACAACCAAAAGTAATAAAAACCATTTCTTGTGATGAAGAACAAGAAATGTTAATAAAAAAGCCTTATCAATGTGTGACCTGTGGCAAAAGATATGCCACACAAAAGAACAATTTTGCATATAGCCAATCACCTTTATACAATGGCAATAATAATTTCTTGCCAACTTGTAATCATTGTTTAGATAACCTTGTAGAACAATATACGTTATTATTGGGCGATCCAAATGAAGCTATTAAGCGCATATGTTTACATTACGATATCTATATTCAGGAAAGCTTGCTTAATAGTTGCAAGAAAAAAGATCTAAACCAAAGCCGTATCAGAAATTATATCAGACATTGTAATTTACAACAATATGCAGGTAAAACATATGATACATATTTGTCTGAAGTCAATGGCATTGCTATTAATAACGAGGAAGATTTGGAACAATTAAAGTCAGAGGGTAAATCTTCTCCAACAAAGGTTGCGGTTGAACGTTGGGGACTTGGTGTATTTGGTTCTGAGGATTATCCGATTTTGGAAGAACATTATAAAATGTTAAAGTCACAAAATCCAAATGCCGATAACAACCAAGAGATTTTTATAAAAGACCTGTGTACAACAAAATTGTTACAGAAAAAAGCTATTAAGGAAAAACGGTATGATGATTACGAAAAGTTTACAAAATTGTATCGTGACACTTTTAAACAGGCAGGCTTAAAAACAGTACAAGAGATAGATAACAGTGCGGAAGAAACTTTAGGTGTCACATTGGCAACTATTAGTCAATATACTCCTGAAGAATATTATAAGGATAAAGAACTTTACAAAGATTTTGATGGACTTGGTGACTATATAAAGAGGTTTATTTTAAGACCTATTAAAAATTTAGTTTTGGGAACTAATGAACGTGATAAAACTTATTGCGTGAAGGACGATGGTGAAAATGGCTAGGAGAAATAAGTATGCTGATGACAAACAAGCTGTGTTGCACACTAAGTTTCCTTCAACTCATTTTCTAAGCAATCCGACAAATGTGGATCATACATATAGGTGGTGTACATTTTTTAGAAGAAATTTGCACAGGTTTGCAACTGATTATTTGGGCTTGAAATTACATTGGTATCAAGCTATTATTCTATATTTAATGGGAATATGTAATTTTATAGTTATTGTTGCTTGTAGAGCTGCTGCAAAGTCTTTTATTATTGCACTATATTCTTGCTGTAGATGTATCTTATATCCCAATAGTAAAGTTGTTATTGCTTCCGCAACAAAGGGACAAGCCAAACTGATTGTCACGTCTAAAATCAGAAACGAGTTAATGGCGTGGTCGCCAAAATTGCGAGAAGAAATTAAGGGCATTAAAGATAACCAAAATGAAGTTATCGTATATTTCAAAAATGGCAGTACGATAACGGTTGTAACGGCAGGTGAAAGTGGACGTGGTAACAGAAGTTCTGCTCTCATAAGGGAAGAATATAGACAAATCAAAAAGGAAATTGACGATAGTATATTATCACCATTTCAGACCATAAGGCAGACACAGTATTTGCTTGATCCTTATTATGAAAATATTTCTGAATTAAAAGAAGAACCAATTAATACTTACATATCTTCAAGTTGGCTTGATAACGGACACTGGATGTGGGATATTGTAGATATGGCTGAGAGCAATATGCTGAAAAGTTATCAGACTGGCGATATTGATACTTGTTTGTTGGCATTTGACGAGTCTATTACACTCAAACATAATATTCGTACTATGAAACAAATGCAGAACGAAAAGAAAAAACAAGATAGTTTAACTTGGAGATTGGAGTATCTTAATGAAAGAGTTAAAGAAAATACTTCGGCTTTCTTCAGTTATTCAATGTTTTCTACTAATATGCGTTGCAAAAAGCCTTTTTATCCTCGCAAGAACGTTGATGTATTAGCGCATAGAAGAAATCCTTACGCTATTCCAAAACAACAAGGAGAAATTCGTATAGTCGCTTGTGATATGGCGTTTGTTACTAACAAGAAAAACGATAATTCTATTTTTTCGTGTATAAGGCTTTTACCTGAAACTACCACATACCAAGTTGGTAATGTTGAGGACTCGAAAAATATGAAACGTGGTTATAGGCGAATAGTCTGTGGCATGGAGTCCATTCAAGGTGGCGAGGGAGATATGCAAGCAATTAAGATTAAGCAGCTTTATGCCGATTTTGATGCCGACTATTGTGTTCTTGACGCTAGAAATGGTGGTATTTTGATATATGATAGATTAGCTAGAGTTTTATATGACGAAGAACGAGATGTTGAATATGAGCCATGGACTTGTATGAATGATGAGGGTGCTAGCAATCGTATCAAAATTGAGGGAGCAAGACCTATTGTGTTTATTATAAACGCTTCTGAAAGGCTAAATAGCGAAATAGCTATGGAGTTCAAAAGTGTTCTTGAAAACCAGATGATTGATTTTTTAATACCATTGCAAGAAGCACAAGAGTCTTTGATTGAAAAGATACCAGAGTATAATAATGCTACAAGTGCAGATACTCAGATATTTTATGAAAACCCATATTTACAAACACAAGAGTTGGTAACGGAATGTATTGAATTGACTTATACGAAAAAAGAACAGACGGGTGCTATTGTTATCTCAGAGCAAGGCAATAATCGTAAAGACCGTTATACGAGTGTAAGTTATGGAAATCATTTTGCCTGCTTGCTTGAAAAGGACTTGTTGTCTGATAACGATGAATACGATTATTGTTGTTTATTCAACTAATGTAAACACAAATGAAAGTGAGGTGAAGCTATGCCTGAGAATATTGCAGAGAATACTGAGAATGTTATTGAAAACAATCAAGATAAAACAGAAAGTGTTTCAGAAACTAACTCCATGTCAAATATACAAGAGCGTTCCTATGAGTCAAATGCTTTTTATGAAATGACATCTTTTTGGGAAGATTGTATTGAAGATTTGCCTATTAATATTGAGGACATTAAGAAATTTGCTCATAATCCGCAAATACATATAAAAAATATTCGCAAAATTTGTCGGTGGGCGTATTATGAGAATGGCTCTGTTATGACTTCTATCAACTATCTTAAAACCATGTTCACCTTGGATAAGGTGGTTTATTCAAAATCAAAAACCAAACGCAAGAAGAAATTTGAAAATGCAAGGCAGTTAATGCAACAAACTCTTGACACAATAAGATATAAGGAAGTTATTCGAGATAATTTGTTTAACGATATGATCGAGGGAATGGACTTTAAATACTTTGAGATTACAAAGTCCGTATTCGCTGACAAGTATCTTGATGATATTGATACTTTAAACATCGTAGAGATTAATGAATTGGGGGTTAAATGTGCTGTTATTAATCTGCCTGTTGACTATTGCCGTATAGTTGGCAGAAAGAATGGTTCACCTATTGTTGCTTTTGATTTAAGATACTTTGACGATATGGCAGAAGACGACAAAAGAAGAAAACTACAGGCTTTTCCAAGAGAAATTCGAGAAGCGTATAGTAAATATTCAACTCACAATAATATTAAGCCATGGAAAGTTTTAAATAATGATAATACAATGGTGACAAAAATTAACTGTAAGGCTATTAATCCTTATGGTGTGCCATTAATGATTTGTGCGTTGGACGATGTATTATACGCAGATTATTTCACTTCTACAAAGCGGAATGTATTAGATCAGTTGAACAATCAAATTATTTATCAAACATTTCCTGAAGCAAAAGACGGACGTTGTACTTTGACGGAAAGTCAGCAGAAAAACCAACATAAGGTAGTTAAAGAAGCTATTACTACAAGACAAAATAAATATGGCAAGTCATTTTTCTCGCTTGCCGCAGGTACAAAATTAAATGATATAAAAGTTGACACTTCTATTTTTGATGAAAAGAACGAAAATGCCAATAAATCAAAAGTGCCTGCCGATTTGGGTATTGCTAGTAGTGTCCTTGACGGTAATAGTACAGGAAACTATGCTGTTGCAACACTTAATTTGGAGTTGGTTGCAGGAAACGTATATGATTGGATAAATATGTTTATTATGGAATTGAATAAATGTATTAATGCCAATATTATTAAGGATAAAAAGCTTTATATGGAGTGTGCTATTTTACCTGTTACTTTTGTAAATAGAGATAAACAGGTTAAATATATGACCGACCTTTATGCTAGAGGTAAGGGGTCTTTGACGGCTTGGATTGCAAGCACTGGTTGGGATAGCGATGTATACTTGTCGCTTATGGATTATGAACTTGATAATGATTGGGAAAATAAATATCCAACGCATAAGACGAGTTATACCATGAGTAGCAAAGACAACGATCCAAGTGATGCAGACCACTCAAATGGTGGTAGAAGTAAGGTAGCTGAAAAGACAAACGAAAATAGCATAATGAGCGAAAATCTAAATGGAAACGCTCAACCAAAACCTTCAACAACAAACTAAAACCTAAGTTGCGTTAAGTGACTAGGTTTATTTTATGTCAGAAAAGAGGTGAAAGTTAGTGTTTCATTGTGAAATAAGCGAAGCAAAGAGGTCGGACGGTCGCAGACGTGTAAAGTTGGTACTACACGAAATTCATCAAGACCGTAATCACTATAACAAAAATGGTATTAGTTACAATGAGCAATATGTTAGAGATAACGCAGATAGTATTATTGGTATGCCTATTTGTGCAACATTTTTGGATAGTGAAAAAGATATTCCATACGACCATGGAATGACAGGTCAAGACGGCAATATGCCATTATTTGAAAATTCTGTTCAAGTAGGTTCTGCTGATGGTTGGTCTATTGAAGATATTCAGATTAATGGTGAAAAACATAAAGTTCTTATTGCCGAGGGTTATATTAATCAGCAACGTTATCCACATTTTGTTGAATGGCTTGAAAACAAAATTAATGATGGTGATACAATATATGGTTCTGTTGAATTTGTTGGTAAGGGCAAAAACAAAATAGTGTATGACGGAGAGCCTGTCGAAAAAGGTAGAGTACCAAAAGTTTATGACTATAGTGGATATTGCATTTTAACTGTCGAGCCTAGTGACGATAGTGCAATACTGATAGAACTAAATCAAAAGATAAAGGAGGACGAGAAAGTGGACGAAAAGACACTTAATCAGATTATTTCTGCTGTTGAGAATAAGATTACTGAACTCAATACTAAAAATGCAGATTATGAGAGTAAGATTGCTGAAATGAATGAGATTATTTTTACAAAAGATGCCGAGATAGCAACTCTTACAGATGAAAAGGCAACAGCCGAAACAAATGCTTGTCAGAAAGACGAGAAGATTAATGAACTTAACGGACTCGTTGAAACAATGAAAGCAGAATTGAATGAACTTAAAAAGTCTGCAAAGATTGCAGAACTCAATTCAGCTCTTGGAGATTTTTCAGACGATGAAAAGAACATGGCTAAGGATAAGCTTGACAAGTTTAACGCAGATCCTATGGGTTGTGGTATCGAGGTAAACGATATTGTTACAGAAATCAACGCTTGTATCGGTGCTGAGACAAAGAAGAAGGAAAAGGCAATGGCTGTTGAGATTAATTCTCAGAACAATTTTGCCGCTGACATATTTGGTTGCGTAGATACCGACAACGATGACGATAAGAATGATAAACTCGATATTGATAATCTGTTTGTATAAAAAAATACGATTGGAGGAATTTTAAATGATTAAATTTGCAAATATTGGTGATTTCAAGGTAGCGCAGAATTTTGGCTATCTCAAGACACCTGTTGTTCTTGAGAACGGCATGGCTGTTACATATGATCTTAAAACAAAGGCTGTTGCTCTGCCAACCGCAACAACAGCAAAGCAGACTGGTCTTGCAGTTGTAATGAACAGAATTGATAAGCCTGAGACACTCACTCCAAATGATTATAGAATTGAGGTTGGTGAGTTTCCACGCATTTTTACTCTTGCTTCTCTTGCAGGACATCTTTTTGATATGGACGATGCAGTTGTAACAACAGCTTACAATACACTCGCAGTAGGTGACAAGCTTGTAGTTGGTACTGATGGTAAGTGGGCTAAGAGTGCTGATGTTTCTGATTATGCAGAGTATCTTGAAATTGTGGAAAAGACAAGTTTTGGCGGTAACGGACTTAGAGTCGTTGTACACGCTTAATTAATGAATGTAAAATAAAGGACGGTGTTTTAATAATGATTAATACTTCTTTTGAACTTAATAATCTGAATAAGTCTGAGGTTGCTGTCAAGAACGCAAAGGCTTTCAACGAAGTAGTTGAGATTTGTTCTGCTCTTTTTGCAGGCAAAGATACATCAAAGTACGGTCAGAAGGTAGACGCAGTACGTTCAAGAATTTCAAAGCTTGGTGAACAGGCACTTGCAGGCGATAGCAGAGCAGTTGCAGAGATTAATACTATTGTAAAGTATATTATACAGCCAAGGCTTCTCGAGGCAACAAAGGTATTTAATTTCCTTGGTAACTATCGTGAGATTGGCTATGATGAGCAGCCAAGAGTTAAGACTTATTCTTATGAGGGTCTTGATGCCAGACTTCAGGCTTCTGGTTCTGATGTCGGTTTTGCAGGTAGAAAGTGGGTAGAGTACCCAATCGTAACTCAGACAATTTCTTCTGGTATGGCTATTGATTATCGTGAGCTTGCTTCTGGTAATTTTGCTGGTACTGTAGCAGAGGAAATGGCACAGGTACAGACCGACATGAACAATAAGGGTGTTGCTTATGTGTTTGATGTTATCAAGTCTGCACTGAAGAATAACACTGAATATGTAAAGTTCTATGGCGAGTATGACTCTGCTCCAACTCAGGCACAGGTTGACGGTATGATAAATAAGGTTAGAAAGCTTGGCAAGGTTGGTATTGCAGGTGATTTCTCACTTATTTCTGGTATCTGCGATTGGAACGGTTATAAGACAGTTGGTTCTACACCAATCCCATTCTTCAACGCTACACAGGTAGATGAGATTGCTAGAACGGGTCTGAATGGCTTCTATAAGGGTTCAGCTCTTATTGAACTTGAGAACCCATATAACTTCACAAAGCCACTTGCTGACAAGTCAGGTTTTGACACATACTACAATCCAAACGATCTGTGGTTTATTGCACAGGGAGCAAATTCTCCAGTAAATATCTTCAGACGTGGCGGTATTACAACTATGACAGGCAATGATGTTGAGACAGGTACGGTAAAGACACGTTTCGATATGGAGCTTGGTGCTGACGTTGTAAAGGGTAGAGAATTTGAAATTGGTCTGCTTACAAAGCAGGGTTAATTACATAATAATTATTGATGTGGCGAGGGTGTAAGCTCTTGCCACATTATTATTATATTTGAAAGGAAGATTAAAAATTTGGCAAATGTAAGAAAAAATACAACTACTGCCACAATTAATAACGATATTACAGAAGTAAAGTCTAAAAGGGAAATTCAGCTTACCGATAGAGTGTTTCTTGAAAACACTCGTAATTGGGAATTGGGTTTTAGGGCTGTGGAAACACAAAGAGATATTACTATTCCACCAAATGCAAAGAAATTTGCACAGCTTAATGTTGGAGAGGTTATGGCTCAGATACAGGAAGGTAATGGAATGTTCTGTGGTACTGATGGCTTTGGCAATAATGCTTATCTGAAAATTCTTGACGAGGATATAAGAAGATACGTTTTTTCACTTGACGAGAATGATAATAATGAACCTGTTATTCTTGATATTAACAGTGTAAAGGCACTTCTTGGCATTAGCAATAAAGCCGATTTTATGGCTGAACTCTCAAGACTTGTAGTTACTGAAGGCGATAAGAAAATGATTATTCCACTTGCCAAAGAAGTTGGAATTGACAATGTGGCAGTTTATAAGCGTAACGAAATAGAAAATATTTCAGGCTATAAGTTTTAAGAAAGGGTGTGGTTAAAATGGCTACTACCTATGAAGATGTGGTCGCTGTTTTTGAGTCCACATTTCTTGAAAGGGTTGCGTTAAGTGACGACCTTGTTTTTCAGTGGTTTAAAATGGCTTGTGGCGAGTTTTCAACTCAAATTAGTCAACTTTGCTTTAATAATGAGAAAAGAATATTTACTGATATTGACGGAAACGATATTGTTTTAAATCAGATAGTTGTTAATATATTGGGCTATACAATAAAGAGATTTTATTGTGAAAGACAATATAGTAAAATTGTCAAACGTAGCAACATAGTTTCTAAGGATTTATCAATAAACAACTCAGAGGGTGACAAAAGACAAGCTAAAGTTGAGATTGATTGGGTGAACTTTAAAATAGTTGACCTTTATGAGCAACTTAAAGACACTGCGTATAATTGAGGTGGTTGAATGAGTAAAGAATGGTACATAATTCAGCAACCGTATTATACGGAAGGTTCTGAAAAACCAGATTTGTTGTTTGATAGTGAAATGTCTTTTAATGACGTTTTAGAGGATAGTGTTATTGAAGATGATATTATTCTGTGCAGTGGAGTGTTCAACGGTGAGAATTTTGAAAATGAATTTGCTACAAAGGGCATAATTCAGAATGAAATACCTGACACGCCAACACAAGCTTGGCAAAGACAGGTTTTGACTTATATTAGTACAATATCGGACTATAAGTACATTAAATACGATAATAAGATTTGGCTAATATTGACCGAGCCTACAAATAACAAGTTGTATGAAAAATCTATTTTGTACTTGTGTAATTACGTTATTAAGTGGCAAGACGAAAACGGCATAGTTCACTATAAGCCGTGTAATATTCAAAATGCTTCACAGTATAATTCAGGCACAAATGAGACAAAAATAATTACCATTGGCTACGATCAGTTGATGATGTACATTTCGCTTGACGAGGAAACGAAATATTTTCCTCATGATAAGCGTTTTTTCATTGATTATAATGAGAAAGAGCCTACACCTTACAGAATTACTAGACCTGATACTGTCAGCTTTTCTTTTGGAAATGGCAGATGTATGCACATTATCTTGTCAGAGAGTCAATACAATCCGCAGACAGATAGAATTGACCTTATGCTATGTGACTACTTTAAGCCCAATAATGCAACCAAACCTGTTGAAATATCTTACAGTGGCAATGCAGAAATTCGTTGTGGTGGTACAGTAAAAACATTTACTGCAAAAACAGATAAGAGTGTCACTTGGTCTTTGAAATTACTTGATAAACAACAAGATTTTATTACCATGATAGTAAATGAAAATAAGGTAAAGATAAAGTGTTTAAACAACAATACTTTAATCGGTAGCTCTTTTAAATTGGTTTGTACAGTTGATGATGTTTTGTCTGAATTGTTAATTAATATAGTGGGAGGTGTGTAAAATGCCAATAAATTCTGTTATATCGGAGTGGAAAAATAAAGCTATTTCTATGATATTATCACAAGATAATATATTAGATTTATTTGAAAAGGACGATGAAGAACTAGAAAATATTGTGTATTCTAATATATACCCTTTTTTATATATACCTTACACTCAAACTAATGTAGAATTGTATCTTAACATTGAAGTTTCAGTTCCGAAAGTAATATGGGGAGCATTTAAGGGTTATCCCCAAATGATAATCCAAATAATTTGTCACCAAGATAAAATGAGACTTAACAAAGCTGGTATTTCCAAAACTAGAATGGATTATGTGTCTGAATTGTTAGGTCAGTTATTTAACAACTCAGATGGTTGGAGTGGCAATAGAATACAACTTATTTCGGACGTACCAGATAATTTGTCACCTGTTTATAAAAGGCGTACCTTAATATTTCAAGGTGAAGAACTTACGATAAATCCATGTGAAGGTAATTAGTTATGGACGAGCTTTCGATTTATCGTAATAAAAAAGAAACATTTATGTTAGGCAAGTTTGAAATTCACAACCCAACTTTGGACGAGATTTCAGACGAGTCAAAACTAGGTGAAAAACAGTTTTGGGTCATTGTGTCTGACATAATTTCAACTCCATATGATAGAAGGCTATATCTTTGGAGCAAGGGTATTGATTTTAACTCAGTAGATAGTTTTGACTTGTTTTGTGATATTGTCGAAAATCATTTGCTAACTGATGTTTCATTTATAATCCGTAATATTGATTTTGGTAAGATGAAACGCTATATTGACACGAATAGCGGTGATATTATTTTATTTGATGTTTACAATAATATTCAAATAGGTAAAGCAGATTATGAACTGCTTACTGAATATTTCAGGAAAATGCTTAATATCGCTGATAACAATATTAAAGACGGAAATGAACACACCCGAAAATGGAGATTGCAATATGAATTAGACAAGCTTGAAAGACAATTAGCTAGGGGTGAGTATCAAGAAAAAGAATTTCGTTCTATTTTGTTGCCATATATTTCAACATTAACAAATATTGAAGGGTTTAAATACAACTGGGACACGGTTTGGTCGTTACCTATTAATGTTTTTTATGATTGTCTTTTAAGAAATCAAATCATAAATCAAGCACAGAAACTTACCACAGGTTTGTATAGCGGTACTTTTTATTATAAGGACATTAAGAATAGAGAAGAATTAAATTGTTTCCGTACATGGTAACGGAAACAATAGAAAATAAAGGAGGAAATAATATGTTTAATCCAGACAAATTGCTTTTTAAACAAGCTATTTCAGGTCAGATGTTTTCGCCTACTGACGGAGTGCTGTTTTGGACTCTTGAAGATTTGAAAGACGTAAACATTCAGACCAATGCTACTTCACAGGATAAGACAGATGCAACAGGTGCGGTAATTGCAAAATACTATGATGCTGATACAGTTCAGATTACAGGTAATACATCGTTCCTTACGCTGTCACTTCTTGCTGCTCAGTGGGGTACAGAAAAGAACGTTGCAAGTTCTACTAACAAAATTCTCATTCCTAAAAGAGAGAAGATTAAGGTGGGTAGCGACATAACAAAGATTACTCTGAGTAAAGTTCCTGTGGGTGGAATATCATTCATTTATCTGCTCAATGAAAGGAAGGAACAGGTTGCTTCTTACAAATATGCAGCGGTAAATTCAGAAAAGGAATTTTCACTTGATGCGGCTAAGAAAGAAATTACACTTCCGACAGATACTGCTATCAAGGAAGGAATGACTATTCAGGTATATTATACATATGAGTCTGAAAATGCAGTTGACATTACAAAGAGTACGAATGATATGCCAAAATCAGGTGAATTTTGGCTTGAATCAATCTTTACAGATATTTGTGATAAAAATATTGAATATCATGGTTGGGTTGTCGTGGCATCTTCACAGCTTTCTCCTGAGACTCAGATACCGCTTGACAAAACAGGCGACTTCCCATTTACTATTGACTCTCTGAAGGACTATTGTAGTGACGAGGGTCAGCTTCTGAGATTTGTTATTCCAGAGGATTAATTTATGGAAAACAACCATGAATGTATTATTTGTGGTAATGGATATTATGCGTGTAATAAATGTAATAAAATAAATAGTTGGAGGAGATATGTGGACACACCATCTTGTTATCAATTATATTTAATCATAGAAGAATATATGCACGAAGTCATTTCCAAGGTTGAAGCAAGAAAACTTCTTGCCAATATTGGTATTACTTCCGAAACATTAAAAAAGAAAGATTATAAAGAGTCGGTCTATAATGTTTTGGCTGATATTACAAACCTTAAAAATAGTACAATAAATAAAAAAACTAAATAAAATAGAAAGGGCGGTTATTATGATAAGTATTGACCGCCCTTATTTTTTTTATAAAGAGGTAGAAATGACAGATAGAAGTAAGTTTAATGTAGATAAAGACAAATCAAAACGTAGTTATAATGGTATTATTTTTGACTCAGTGTTAGAAATGAAATATTATCGTGACGTACTTTGTCCTTTAGTGGAAAGCGGTGAAGTGATTTCGTATGAGTTACAGAAACCATATGAACTGCAACCGAAGTTCGTTCACGATGGCAAAACTGTGTTGCCAATTAAATATGTCGCTGATTTCGTGGTTACTTATAAAAATGGTGTCACTGAAGTTATAGATACAAAAGGTATGCCAGACTCAGTGGCAATACTTAAACGTAAATTGTTTTGGTATTGCTATCCAGACATTACATATAAGTGGATTACTTATGCTAAAAAGTTTGGTGGGTGGATTGATTATGATGAGTGTAAGAAACTGAGAAACGCAGA
This sequence comes from Hominimerdicola aceti, assembly GCF_025567495.1. Taxonomy (NCBI): domain Bacteria; kingdom Bacillati; phylum Bacillota; class Clostridia; order Eubacteriales; family Oscillospiraceae; genus Hominimerdicola; species Hominimerdicola aceti. The sequence continues at coordinate 69,552 of NZ_JAOQJZ010000001.1, forward strand.
AAAGAAACGCAAGAAAACGGAGGAAAATTGAATGAAAAATAAGCTTAGTTTTGCGGAAATGCAGGCATTTATAAATAATGTAGTCAAGGGTACAGTTGAGTACGGAGCAGGATATGAAGAAATTTTGCGTAAATATTACGTTGTCACTCTTTACGGAGAACATAAATTTTCATCAGATGATATTGCAGAGATTTATGATAGTGGAGAGCTGGATAGGGAATGTAATAATATTGATTGGGAGTCGATTGATGACGCACAGTATAGCATGATTAATGCAGCTATTGACAGCGGTATTGACATGAATGTTAGATACAAGGCGGCTGAAAAGGTTATGAGCATGGCAAACATAGCTATAACGGAGCTTGCAAGCAAGGCAAAAGAAATGATAGAACAGATTAGTGTTACTACGAAAGATATTGACACTGAAAGCTTAAATGAAGTGTTAAAAACACTTAAAGATAGTAATGACATGGCAAATAAAATTGTAATTTCAAACAACAAGGACGGTGACTAATATGTTCTTTGCAGAACAGGAAATAACACTTGGGATAGTGCCTAATGCTAGGAATATTCATAGGTTTGTGTATTTTGCACAGGTACGTCCCTCTGTGATTAATCTGACAACAGATAGAACGGTCAATGGCAAATCAATTATAGGTCTTTGTAGCCTTGGTTTGAAAAACGGTGATAAAGTTACGATAGAAACACATAGTAAAGTTTCTCAGGAGCAAGCTGACGAGGATTTAAAGCTTGTTGTAAAGTGGTTGTGTGGTGAGGAATAAATGGTTGTAAAAAACCTTAAAGAACTAGAGCGAGAACTAAGAACAAGAATTGATTACGCTCTGCTTACAGATGTTACCGAGGTTGTTACCACTGTTATGCTAGATCATATTGAAAGAGATGTTTACGATAGTTATGTACCACATGAATATGTAAGACGATATGATAATGGTGGTTTAATGGATATTAATAATATTAATTCTTCTATCGAAGGTGACACTTTGGTTGTTGAAAACAACACAATGGCTAACCCTTATATTTTTGTACAGGGGAAAATGATTAAGTCAGATAATGCAGGTCAAGAATTAGCACCTATCATTGAAACTGGTTGGGGGTACGATTTTGGAAACTGGACGTATCATGGTGTTGCTAGACCATTTGTATATAACGCAAAAGAGGATTTAAGTGATAACAAATATCACGTTATGGCTTTAAGACAAGGACTTAAAAGACAAGGAATAGAGGTGAAGTGAAATGGCAGATGATTTAAAAATACGAGTTCCTGTGGAACTTGACACAAGTAAAGTTAAGGACGATATACCTAAATTAAATAATGTACTTGCAAATGATAATAAGGCTCATGCTAAAATCATTGGTGAGTTGGACTTGAATAAAACACAAAAGAAAATTCAATCTCAACTTGCTACAATCAGCAAAAATCTAAAAATAGATATTGGTGGTTTAAATGCAACTTCTATTCAGAGCAGTATAAAGGTTGCTGAAAAACAGGTAACTAGCTCTGTTAAAAATATAAAGCATGAGATACAGAATATTGACACAACTCTTGCAGAAACTTTCAAGGCGGGTTTTAATAAAGACGGACAGATAGATATTGTTAAAACTGTTGAAAATGCAAGAAAAGTTTTGAGTCAGTTTGGCAATCCGACATTTTCATGGACTAAAGATAGTTCAGGTGAAGTTACTCAAATTACGGCAGAAGTTACAAGCTTAACAGGTCAAGTTGAAAAACTGAAATATGCTCTGAACGAAACAAATGGGTCATTTGACTATCTATCGGGTAGTAGTTCTGAAAAGGGTATCTTAAAGCTGATTGCAGATATTGATAAGGCTAAGTCAAAATACACAACACTTCTTTCCGAGTTTAAATCATCAAATTCGGGCATTGAAACAGGACTTACTAAGGAAATCGCAGATGTTAATAATGCTATTAATAACCTTGGTAAAGGTGGCTCCGTTGCGGAAGTTGATAGTTTATTTAATACTCTTAAAACTACTGCAAACGAGATTAAGCAAAATCTTGATACTACTTCAAGTTCATTTAATAAAGTAACAAATGCTGAAAACACTTTGGCAAAAATGCCTACCACAATACAAGAAATTTCAAATAACTTTTCTAAGCTGAAAAATCAGCCACAAGAAATTGTGGATTTAATTCAAGGTTTAAACACTCAATTAACTAAGGTAAAAGATACCGAGGAGAATTTTGGACGCAATAAACAATGGTCTGAAGAATATCGTGAGTTAGTTGTTTCGGTTAAAAAAGCAGAAACAGAAATAAAGAGTTTACAGTTACTTGAAAAATCTGATAATTCTGAGGCACAACAGCAAGCTAGTAGATACAATAAAATTATCGAAAATATTTCGCTAATTAACAAGTTAGAAAAACAACGTATTTCAGCAGGCAAAGAGGAAACTGTTGAAATAAATAGGCAAATAAAAAATGCAAAGGGCAGAATATCTACAGCCGAAAGCTATTTGAAAAAAAATAAATTAATTTCTTCGGAATATGAAGAACAAATACGTTTGCTCAAGAAAACAGGTGAATATGAACAGGCTATTGTAAAAGCTAAGTCTGCCGATAAATCGTCAGCTACCTCCACTAAAACAGAAAATAATGTAGCTAGACTTACGCAAAATCTCACTACCTTAGAAACAAAGTGGAAAGAGTCTCCTATTTTTAATGGAGAGTTTCAGGAAAAGTTTAATGAGCTAAAAACAAGTTTGTCTAATGTAGGTGGTGATCCTAAAGCATTAGACGAATATCGTATTAAACTCAATGAGCTAACAAACGAGTTAAAGAGGGCTGATGTAGCTTATAAAGCTAGTTTTTCTAGCAACAAATCACAACAGAGCATAGAAGCCACAAAGCAGAACATTAAAAAGTTAATATACACAATTCAGACATGGCAACAGGCTAATACTAAAGCCATGAGCAAGAATACTTTTAATGGCGGTACATATCAGGTTGAAACTGATAATATGATAGCTTCACTCAAAAAGTTGCTTAATGCCAGTGATTTAACTGCGAGCGATTTGAAAGCCAATGTTGATAAAATCAATCGTAGTTTTAGGACAATGAGTTCTGAGGCACAGGCGGCAGGTGTGAATGGTTTAAGCTTTTTCGATAAGATTAAAGAGGACGCTTTAAAATTCACAAGCTGGATGAGTTTAACTACTGTGATTTCAGGCATATCAAGAGAAGCCGTTAAGTTCTATAATAATGTTGTAGACATTGATACAGCTATGACAGAATTGCGTAAGGTTACTGATAACACAAATCAGCAATATGCCGAGTTCTTTGATAATATAGGTCAAAAGGCTAAAGATTTAAAGATTAATTTATCTGATCTTATTTCTCAAACCGCAGAATGGGGCAAACGTGGTTATAGTTTAGATGAAGCTGAAACACTTGCCACAAACTCAGGCATTTATTCAGTTGTTGGTGAAGTAGATAATGCAACAGCAGTACAAGACCTAACAACAGTTATGAAAAGCTATAACATGACAGTTGATGAGTCTATCAATATTGTCGATAAGTTTAACGCAATATCAAACAAGTATGCTGTTTCAGCAAGTGATATTGGTGATATGCTATCAAGGTCAGTATCTTCACTGAGCGTAGCAGGAAATACACTAGACCAAGCAATAGCAATGGGTACAGCCATTACAGAAATAACTGGAGACGCAGCCGAAGCGGGTAAACGCAAATTGCCCGACTATATAATAATATATAGTATGCAGATAACTATATCGGTCAAAGGCTAAAGGATAGTTAAGACCGAGGTAAGACTCAATTTTTTTTGAGTAACCGTAGAGACTACAGGATATATATGGCAACATATGTATTGAAGTTATCCGTCCTTATTACAGGGCGTAATATATAGTCCGAGCATCGTATTATAATCCTATAAAAAAAGAAATACGAGAGTTAGCCAGAAATGACTAACCGCTACATATTTAATGTAGTCAGTACCAATATAATTGGGAAAGTAACAGATTGAACAGTTTGAAAGTTCTGTCAATGCGACTTCGTGGAGCGAAAACAGAACTAGAAGATGCAGGCGAGTCAACAGAGGGCATGGCAGTATCAACCTCAAAACTGAGGGAAGATATTAAAGCTCTTACTAATGTAAATGGCACAGGTGGCTTTGACATAATGAAGGACTCTCAGAACTTTAAGAGTACCTATGAAATTATGAAAGGTATCGCCAATGTTTGGAACGACCTTACTGATACATCAAAAGCCGCTGTCATAGAGAAAATTGCAGGTAGAGTTTACCTGAATGTACAGAAATGTGCATAAAGAATATATTTAATTGCAGGTAATGAGTAAAGCCTTACACCACAATAATGAAGAAATTACATTATGACGGTGCGAAAGCAGAAATAACGTAAGGATTGTATAAGGTCAAAAGCCTAAGTACAGTAACAATCTCTGTTCATGCAGCTAAGTACCCTAACGTTATCCTAGATCATAGGACAGTTTAAGTCGAGGGTAAAAGTTCAACGACTATTCCCCATATGGGGTTGTAACAATAAAATAAAGGTGGAAATCCTGAATAGTTGCAACAAAAGAAGTACGGCTCAATCGCAAATGGAGTGGGAGAATAACCCTTAAACGGAAAAGGTATAATTGCTGTCATAAATGACGTGATTAAGAAATAGTCTAAGCTCTATGTGAAAGCATAGGATATGTTATATAACATATAAGTAAATTTGCGACTTACTTTAATATAATTGAAGCAAAGAGGCAATACAATTACTGCATTGCTTACGAATATGAGTCAAGCGGATAAAATTGTTAATGACTCAATAGGCTCTGCTGGGTCTGCTATGTCAGAGTATGAAAAATACCTTGACTCTATTCAAGGAAGAGTGCAAGGTTTTCAGACAAGTATTGAAAATTTGTCAGCTACTCTGATTAATGGTGATTTAGTTAAATTCGGTATCACCAGTGGAACACAAATTATTGATGTTCTTGATAATCTAATTAGTAAATTCGGTGTTTTAGAAACACTTATTCCTACCGTTATGGCAGGATTATCATTCAAAAACGTAGGTAAACAATTATTAAAGATGCCAACTTATGCACAGCCACAAACTATATGTGCATAGGTCACACACGTTTTAAAATAAGGTTGCCAAATTGCTGGGCAGACAAACTGTTTGTATAAATTTATAAATATTTAGACAAATTTATATAAATAGTACGAATACCCTTTGTATCAAGTAATTGGTGCAAACTCCACGTTAAATGCTTTTAACTCCTAAAGTCTTACAACCCAAACAGTAATTTGAAAAGATAAGCTGAGAGGTACGAAAGTAGAAAAAATAGTAAGAATAGTCTATGCTGAAATAAAAGCTAATCAGTGCTAATGAGAGGATAAACGTGACACATTAGAAACGTTAGTGCTAAGGACTAATACAATGGACGTTTAGCAGGGAAATTCCTAAGTTATATATAATAATATGGAAAACCCCCAACGACTATCTCCTAGAGGGAGAGTAAAACCACAAGCTTATGGTGGAAGAAAAATGTGGCTCTATAATGCAATATTATAGATGAAGATATAGTCTACGCTCATGTGAAAGCATGAGAGGTCTGTCGGTAACGACAAGACTGTATTGGAAGTTGCGTTCCAATATGAATAAGATAAATATGTACAAATCAAATAAATTTATAAAAATCTATTGACATTTATATCATTTAGTGTTATAATCATTATAGAGGTGATATAAATGGAATTATTAAGCATAGGTAAATTTGCTAAATTAGTGGGAATAACACCCGCAACATTAAGACGTATGCAAGAAACAGGGGAATTAATACCAGAACATATATCAAAAGGTGGAACAAGATATTATTCTACCGAGCAATTAAAAATGTTTAAGAATGATACCGTCAAACAAGTTGTGATAGGATATTGTCGAGTGTCTACATTTTCTCAAAAAGATGATTTAAACACACAAATTAATAATGTTAAATCATATATGATTGCTAAAGGTTATCAGTTTGAGATAATAACAGATATAGGTTCAGGAATTAATTACAAGAAAAAAGGTTTACAAACATTATTAAAAAGAATTAATAACCGTGATGTATCAAAAATAGTAATCTTATATAAAGACAGATTAGTGGGGTTTGGCTATGAGATGATCGAATATATATGCCAACTGAATAATGTTGAAATAGAGATTATTGATAATACAGAATATACTAAAGAGCAAGAACTCACAGATGATTTAATACAAATAATTACAGCATTTGCTAATCGTTTGTACGGTCAAGGTTCAAAAAAGACAAAACGGTTAATTGAAGAGGTAAAAAATAATGTTGACAACAAAGAAGGTACGTCTTAAACTAACTCCAGAACAAGAGATACAATTTAGAAAAAGTTGTGGAGTCGCAAGATGGGCTTATAACTATCTTTTATCTGAAAAACAACGAGTGTATGATGAATATATTTCTAATGGTAAAACTGGTAAAAAGACAATTAGCGAAGGAGAAGTGCGTAAATATATAAATAATGTTTTAAAACCTACTACACATCAATGGTTGAAAGAAGTTGGTAGTAATGTTATGAAACAAGCAGTTAAAGATGCTGATAATGCATATAAAAACTTCTTTAATGGATTGTCTAAAAGACCTAAATTTAAGTCAAAGAAAAGTAGTAAGCAATCTTTTTATGTAAATTATGAAAGTCTTACAAGAATAAATGGTGGTTTTAAAGGTGAGAAGTTAGGTTTTGTTAAAACTTCTGAACCATTGCCAAAACTTGCTGACGGAGAAAAATATGCCAATCCTCGAATTACATTTGACGGAAAATATTGGTATCTATCAGTGGTATATAATATTGAGCCAAAATCAGTTCAATTAACTAATGAAAGTTTAGGTATTGATTTAGGTGTAAAAAACTTGGCAATATGTTCAAATGGTGTAACTTATAAAAACATTAATAAATCGAAACGAGTAAAAGCATTAAAACGCACACTTAAAAGAGAACAGCGAAAACTTTCAAGAAAGATTGAATGTAATATTATAGGTTACGCAAATAACAGAAAACCTATATTTAGAACACCCTTACAAGGCTGTAAAAATATTCAGAAACAAATTCATTATATCAAACTCATAAACAGAAAGATAAACAGTATAAGAAATAATCATCTTCATCAAGCAACTGCTGAAATAGTGAAAACCAAGCCATTTCAGATAGTTATGGAAACATTAAATATTACAGGAATGATGAAGAATAAACATCTTGCAAAAGCAATAGCAGAAGAAAAGCTTTTTGAGTTTAAACGACAGATAAAATACAAGGCTGAAATGTATGGAATAAAAGTTGTAGAAGTTCCAACATTCTATCCAAGTTCAAAAACTTGTTCTGTATGTGGCTGTATAAATACAAATCTTAAATTATCTGATAGAGTGTATCATTGTGATAGCTGTGGTATTACTCTTGATAGAGATTTAAACGCAGCAATTAATTTAGCAAATTATAAAGTTATATAATTCACTATAAAGAATTTTATAACTATGTACCTATCGTTACTGGGGAATTTAAGTCTACAGAGTGTTATAACAAATGAGAGTAGCTTAGGCAAAATCAGACACGATGAAGTAGAAAGTCTAATTCGTGAGAATAGACATGGTGTAGATATTTATAAATTATAATAGATTTGTACATATTTATCGTAACGGAACGGCTAAAGCTTTGCGACTACTTATAGCAATGGCACTATAAGAGTGAGGAAACTCGGAAACAATAGCAAAGATGACATATGCTGAGATAAAAGCCTATTATACTATTATAATAGGTGCTAAGTGTTGTTAAAAATGTCAGGTCAGCAGCCAACCCCTATCGGGAGATACGGACTAGGTTCAGAGAGTAGACGGTAACTATCTTGTGGCAAGATAAAGGTGTATTCCAACTATAGGTAACACCTATAGCGTTTCAAAAAATGAATTATCCCTCATTTATTTAGTTTTGCCCTTTAACAGTAAGGGTGGGATAAAACTGTTATTAATCATTTTGCATAGTGATTTATTTTACACTATTCATTTGCGTATGTCAACACTAAATTTGTTCGTTAATAAAAATTTTACATTTATATTCACACAATGTTTGTTAATGCAACCAATATATGGCTTGACATTAGTTCCCAAAATGGGTATACTAATAATAGAAATATGCGTTAGACGCATAAATTATTATTCTTACGCATAATTTATTAGTTATACGCATATTTTAGGTGCTTGCCCCTATAATATAATAGAGGTGATACCGCATGGGAGAAACTAATAACAAAAAGAATGTACGTAAAAAGAAGGAGGAGTTGATAGATATGGCAGTTATGAGTAAACCTGTAAATCTTGCCTTCGTTGTTAGAGAAGATAAAGCGGACGAATTTATTAATTCCAAGTCCTCCGCAGCAGTTATTTCAAAAATAAAAAAACAGGCAAGAGAGATGATGAAACATTCGACTTTTAACGGACAGCCATGGGACGAAGATATTAGGAAATCACTTGAAGATTAAACTATAAGTATTTCATTTTAATTAACAACTACACACAAAGGTATAAAATTATTTTAAAATTTAGAGGTGAGATTTATGGCTAAAACAATAAATGTACAGAATACTAAGATGTCGATTGAGGAGTTTAATCAATTTATTACAGCCAATTTAGATTTTATACTGAGTAATGTACCGCACAATCCTACAATAAACAAAGATGATGAGTGGAATGATAAAATCTACGATAATTATGCAAAAATCGATGACGATAGGAAGTGACATAAATGGCGAAGAAGCAATGGGAGTTGTGGTATGCCAATTTTCCTTTTGAAGATAAAAATATCTCAAAGGATAGACCTGTTATTATATTGAGTGTGCAACCTTTGTGTGTACTGTCAATTAAAGTGACAAGTCATGAAGTGAGAAAAGCCGACAAATATGACGTACCTATTACTCATTGGCAAGAGGCAGGATTAAAGCATGAGTCTGTAGCACGAATTTCCAAAACTGTATCGTTGGATAACAGTAAGTTCCGAAGAAAAATTGGTGAACTACATAAAGACGATATTGATATTATTCTTGAAAATTATGTTCAGTTTTTGCTTGAGTCAGATCAGGTTAAAATGGAAAACGGCAAGGGTGACAACGAGTTACTGAACGCAGCAAATGAATAGTCATAAAATAAGACCTTAGTTCTCCACAAACACTTCAAATGTTTGTCGCTACTAGACAAGCGACTAATAAATAGTCTAGTTCAAATGTAGTTTCATATAGTCTCGCCTAAAGCGAGGCTATATGTTTTAATTGGCATAAACTACAAAGCGTTAAAGTCAAAAAAATAAATAGAATACAATGCAAATAAAGCTCCGATATTCTCGGAGCTTTTGTTATACATGAACACACATTGTTTACTTTTGCCCATTTGTACACTTGTGTATACTCATACACTCATACACTCGTATTCACTATCTATTCTCTCAAATTAACATTTACGTTAGTCCAATCCTTGCCGTCACGTTCCATAGTGACAGTATAGTACAATCTGCCCTTAACACCAAAACTATTTTCAGCATCCACATAAGATGATACGGTGTAGCTATCATTATGATGCGTAATAAAGTTTTTATCATACATTGGATAATCTGCCGTGGCAGGGGCTTTTAACTGTTTATTTACATAGAATTTAGCTGCTGTGTAAGCTTCTTGGCTGTAGTCTTTTTCGTAGTGTGAAATGTCAGATATTTTGTCAACCAGCCCCCAAATGGCAAAAAATAAAAATATAATGACAAATACAATTCTACCAATGGAATAATGAACTTGCTCGGTAGTTCCATTATTAGTAGATGAGGTATTTTCGTTAGCTAAATTATTTGTGTTTTCTTGATTATTTGTCATAACTATTCTCCTTTAAAATTTATATCAAAACTATAAACGAATAACTGTTAAGGTCTTTAAAACAGTTGAAAATGAGAGTAGTGGCAAGACTAATATCAGTATATTAGGCAAGACTATAACACAACTTTCAGATTTAAAGAACTTGCTTCATAATAAATCGGATATAACTTTAATTCCTGCAAATGAAGTAGCAAATGTCCGTCAGTTTAACAATCTTTTGGCACAGGGTAAATCGGTAGCTGAAGCCGAGTCAATAGCTTTAAAGGGTTGCTCTGAAACAACTCTCAATGTTGCTAGAAGTGCTAATGGTGCAGCGGTATCAGAAGAAATGTTGTCTGCTTCTTTAAAGGGTGTTGCGACTTCTTCTAAGCTTGCTGCCGCTGGCATGAAAATATTGTCAACTGTTGGTAATATGGCTGTCGGCTTGCTCGTAGGTTTGGCTATTGATAAGATTATAACACTTTTTGATAATATTGTCAATGGTGCAGATAATGCAAAAGAAAGTTTAGCTCAGTTTACAAGTAGTTTCTCTGACTCTATTGACAAATTAGATGAAGAAAACAAATCAGTAAACGAATTAGTAAATCGTTATGTAACTTTGGTTGCGACAACAGATGACTTGTCAACTGTTAAGGACGATTTGAATACTATTCAGGACAACTTAATTGACAAGTACGGTAATGAAGCTAAGAGCCTTGACTTGCTTAATGGCAAAATGTCTGAAAATATTAAGAAAATCAAAGAGTGGAAAAAAGAAAAGGCTGAGAGTGAACTTTATCAAGAGTCGGATATTACTGATCCTGATGATAGTGATAGAAAGCTGAGTGTTAAAGAAGCCTATGATTTAGCACAAAAGAAATTAAAAGAGGGAAGCTCTTTTAACAAGGGTCTTTTTACTACTGATTACGGTGGCAAAGGGCAAGCCTATGTATCAGACGGTCTATTTAGTGGCTATAATTCTAATGCTGACATCAACAAGGTCGGCTCTCGTGGTTATGGTGATTGGTACAGTTACAAGAATGACATTGAACCAATTCTCAAAAAGTATAATAACGTTGGTATAAGCACTAATGCTTATAGTAATTTACTTTTCGCAGGTACAATGCAAGAACGTATTGATACCATGCAAAAGGTTTATGATGAATTATCCGAGAAATGGGCAAACATTTCAAAAGACGATAATCGTAACAAGTGGTTGGCTGATTTGCAAAAAGAAATTGCTACCACAACAGAGGAATATGATAAACTTTCTAATGCCGTTGATAAATACAACGAAATTCAGAAAACACTTGAAAACTATAACACAAGTGAAGAATTTAGTAAAGCATTTGATGAAGCTCAGAAAGCTACTGAAAGTTATAGTCATGCTGTAGCAAATAAAAATATTGATGATGTTGATAGGCTTTATGATTTAACTCAGCAATACAAGGACAAATTAATTGACTTGGCTAATGGTGATGAGGATTTAATTAGCTATGTCAATACTTTCTTTGAGTCTTTGCCTGCAAAATTGACAACAGGTACTTTTGATATTTCTGAGTGGACGGACGATATTGACGAAGTTCAAAATAAAGCAAAATCACTTAAAGATACCTTAACAAGTCTGCAAGACGGAAGTATTTCGGATAGTGATTTAGTTGAACTGTTTAAATCATATCCTGACTTAGCTAAGTTCTCAGGCAACACGGAAAAGCTGACAGAAGAAGTTAAGAAACTGATAAGACAAAACCCTAAAGAATTAACAGACAGATTAAAAGAACTCTCAAATAGTTTACCGAATGGCAATGATAAGGCTAATGTGGAAGGCCTTATTTCAAGCCTTGAAAAACTTGGAGAGGTAGCTTCTTCTATTTCTGAAGTTAAACTGTCTGTAGATGATATTGAGAAAATTTACGAGGAAACGTTTGATGATCTTATAGATAAAGCCGAGGACGAGAAAGATGTTCTCGAAGAACAAAAGAATATTCTTACAGAACAAAAAACTCAACTTGACAATATTATTTCTCAGTACGAAACTGTTGCAAACACAGTAGAGTCTTATATTGACGAGCAGAAATCAGCTATTGAGGACAGATATAATGCTGAAATTGATGCCATTAAAGCTGTTAATGAAGAAAAACAAGATACTATTGGCTTACAGGAAAAGCTAAATAATCTTGAAAATGCTAAAAAGAAAAAGGTAAATGTTTATTCTGAAGCTAGTGGTTGGCATTTGGAAACCAATACCGAGGAAGTAAACAAGGCACAGCAGGAATATGAACAGGCTAGTGCTGATAAACGTGTATCTGACCTTGAAAAGCAGCGTGATAAGGAAACTTCATTGTGGGATAAGTATAAACAACAGTGGCAAGACCTTATAAATAGTTCTACTGATACAGAAAATGAACAGCTTGCTAAAGATATTTTAGGTGTTAATTGGACGGATAAGATAGCACAACAAGACACGAATATTCTTAATGACTTTGCGAGTAAATATCAATCTTATCGTTCTCAACTTTCAGATCAGGTTGAAAAGGAAATTGAGAGCGTTGACAAAGAGATAACGGCTAAAAGCAAAGAAATTGAGGCATACAAGAAAGAAAAAGAAGCTTTATCAAACTATGTTACAGATATTACGAATAAGAACAAAGATTACATAAAACAGTTGACGGACGTTTCTGAAAAAGAAATGCAGACTATGGAAGGTAGAACCAAGTTCTTAGAGGATTGTAAAAAACGTGCTAGAGAGGCTCTTGATTATTCTGATATTTCTGTTGAGGGAGCTAAATCAAATGGCTTGTATTTGGTTCAATATGACGGTGAAACTGTTGGCACAGGACTTGATGAAGCACAAGCAGAACAGTTAAAATCTGAGCTGTATGGCAAAATGGTTTCGCAAGAACTGTTAGCCAATCCTATGCTTGGCAAGAATAAGGGTGCATTAACGGCTATCCTTAACGCTTTGAAGAGCAAGTTTAACATAATCAAACCATATCGTTCGGGCGGTATTGACGATTATACAGGATTTGCACAACTTCACGGAAAGCCAAATGCAGTTGAAACTATCTTCAATTCAGAGCAAGGCAGAAAGCTATACAACCTTGTGGCTAATACAGATAATCTTGTCAATTATATTGGAGATAAGATTTACAATGGTATAACAGATTTGGTAAGGACAAAAATGTCTACACCAAATAACATTCAAAATAGAAATGATACAAACAATAAGACTATTGTATTCCAGATTGATACTGTCAATACAACAGACGGCACAACATTCTTAGAGCAGATGAACGCTTATCTGCAACAGGCTGATTTGGATAGAATAGTTGGCAAAAATTATTAAATAAATGCAAAAGTAATAAAGAGCCATTAATTATTTAGTGGCTCTTATCTTTTGGAAAATAAGAGAGGTGAAGAAAAAAATGATTATGACTCCTACATTGGTATTTCCTGATGATGAGGTTGTAAAGATAGATAAGCATAAGGACACAAATGGTGAATATGATCGTGCGCCACACTTCAGTTATCAGTTTAATTGTACGGCAGGTTCGGCTATGCGTTGGGCATTGTGCGAGTACACAAACCTTAAAACAGGCGAAGTTAATCACTCTTATTTTCCAAAGGGTGGTGACATAAACACCTTTTATAATGGTGATAAAGTCGGTGTTAATGAACTGGTTTTTAATGACATTGCAGAGAACGGTCATGATTACCAATATCAATACATTCTTTTTCAAACAGACCCTACAACCATAGCTGATGATACTCAATATGGAGATGGTGTTGGTTTGTACGATATGTATTTCTGCCGTGGAAAAGTTCAGAGAGCAGGTTCTTCAACATCATTTTATATAAATAAGGAAATAGGCAATTTGAAAGACGCTTATTATTATGAACGTGCTGACGGTTCAAATTACCTAGTTGGTGGTGCATACATGGAGATAGGCGAGGAACGTAGGTTTATTGAAAAGTATGACTACAAAACAGGCATGGTTACATTGAAATCTGCTTTTACAAATACACCAACAGTAGGCACTGAATTTAGGATATTTACTAATTACTTTATAGATAAACCGCATTATGTAAAATGCAGAAATGACCCTGATTGTATTGTTACGGCTGAAGTGAATGAAAACAATTCTACTAGACCAATACATTGTGAAACAACGTACACTCACCCTAATCATGTCGGCTTGAAATATTATAAATACTATTTGTATCAGACAATTAATTCAAATGTAGTCTATGACGGAACTATTCAGGACAGCACAAATGATACAACTCAGGTCAATCTTGGTAAAAGTATAGGTGAAAATATAGTAAATAAGTGTATTACTATAGAGGTAGAGCCTAGTGGAACAGAGGGTCATGTTACCGAGGGTATTAATGGTTTTATTTCTAACTACAATACTGCTACTGGAATGGCTATAATTTATTGCCCTGCAAATACTCAGTTTGTAAAAGGTGCAAAATTTACTGTTTATAGTGAAACACAGAAATTAATTGGCGAGAGTCCTGCAATTTATAATTTCAGACTCAACTATGATTTCTATGTTATGCAAGCAGGAAATTCATATTGTGTTGTTAGTGAGATTATGACACTTGACGATAAAATGTATCATTTTAGCAAAAGAGTATCGTTCCAAGGCAACGAGTTAGGTGATTTAGTAAACAACTTTAATTGTCTAATGATTAATAATCGTATAGCAATGCTGTCATGGAATACAACTCTTAGTGGTACTGCAAAGATTTTTAGACGTAATGTGAATGAAGAAGATTATGTTTTTCTTGGTACTACTAATACAAAGAGCTTTTTTGACACAACAGTTGGCAATAAGCAGACTTATGAATATTATGTTTGTTACGGAGATTACAAACCATATAAATCAGAGCAAGTATCGGTAGACAAGGACGGTTGGTTTATATACTCTTTAACCGATTTGGGTACAAAATATAACAAAAAGTATTATGCTATTTCTGAGTGTTGGGAGTTTATAACAGGTATGACCGATAATGATATTACATCAAATATTGGTCTTGCGGTACACACAGGAACAGGTATTAAGCCAAAAACAACTAGAACAGTAACAGATTATGAGAGTGGTTCTTTCTCTGCTGATCTTTTAACAATTAATTGCCCTGATGGTCGAATAGTCGATAATATTGACAGGGTAAAAGCATGGACTAAATTTATTAAAGGCAAGAATGATTTTATGTTAAAATCTCATAAGGGCGATGTTTGGATTATAAATATCTCAGATAACCCTACTAGAATTTATGATAGCACAAGTGTATTAGGGTTGACTAATATTAAGTATGATTGGATTGAAGTTGAAGATATAAACGATGTAATAATTATTAGATAGGAGGTAGGAAAGTGTTATGGATTATTATAATAAAATAGACAATGCTTATCTTGCCGAGTTACATAAACCAATGCGAAAAATGTATGTCAAAATGGAAATTTTATCACACTATGAAGGTGCTATTGGCGAAATAACAAGTGACTTATCTTCTACAGATGGTTCAATAACGATTAATAAAGAGCAAGGCTGCCGTAGGTCTTGCTCTTTATCTATTATTGATAGAAGCGGTAAATATATACCTCAAAAAGATAGCTCATTTTGGTACAATCGAAAATTCAAGATCTTCATCGGCTTGCAAGTTGATGAGAATATTTATTGGTTTCCGCAAGGTGTTTTTGTTACAAAGTCAGCAAACTCTAATGGTAGACGATTGAATGTTGAGGGTGTTGATAAATATGGTTTTCTTGACGGAACATTAAATGCTAGAATGTGCCTTGTTGAGTATCAGGCTAGTGTAACTAATTCTAAAAAAGGAACGAATATTGCAACTTTAATTAAGGACACGCTTATGCTTGATTTGGGTAATAATATACCTCTTGACCCTGTTGAGCCGATTATTGACCCTATATTTTATAATGTAACTCTGTATGACGATATTGTAATCGATGAGGGTGGTTATCTTGGTGAGATTTTTGACAAGATTGCCGAAATGTATGGTGCTAACATCTATTACGATGTCAATGGCAGATTGAGAATGGAAAGAGTTTTTAACTATAACTTACCTTCTTGGTATCGTCATTTATCACCACAATTTGAATTGAGTGAAACCGAAATTACAGAAACGGATATTAATTATACTTATAATTATGACGGTGTAAACATTATTACAGTTACAACAGACAATACAAGTGGTGAAATTTATTCGTACACAGCTAAAAATGAAAACCCACAATCACCTGTAAACATAAATGCTATTGGCTATAAGGGCTTAGATGGTGGCACTTATTATATACCCCTAGGAGATACAAGTGAAGAAAGCGGAGAGGAAAAGTGTAGGCAACAAGCCGAATATATGTTATTACAACATACTTGTATGAGTACAGGTATTAGTTATAATCTGCCGATCACTCCACATCTGAATGTTGATAATACCGTTAGGGTTAGTAATGATTATTATAATTTTGACAAACAGTTATTTATCGTAAATTCTATTACAATGCCTTTATCGGCTACTGAAATGAGTATTGAAGCCACTAATCTACAATGGCTGCCATTTGATACAGATTGTATTTCGATTTACTGTGAAACTTTAAGTGATACAGTGACAATATCTTATAATACGAATGGTGGCAAGGACAAAGACGGCAATACTATCACTTATAAGAGTATCAGCCAACCCCCTAATAAACAAATTGTTTTACAAGGTGGGGATATGTATAACGAGAATAAATTGTTCGCATGGACGGATAGTCAAGGCAATAAATACAATTATGGTGACGTGTACATTGTACCAAATAATAACGCAACACTGATAGCTCAATGGATAACAGGAAATGAAGTTACAGTTACCAATACATTGTCGGCAGATAGTACGGTAGAATTTCAATCTATGTCACCGTCACGTTGTTTGATACGTTATGATGATAACGAAGTAGCCAGACGTAATACAAACGCAATTTCAACATTTAAAAAGAATTATTCTTTGGGTACACACGATACAACTATTGTGTCTGAAAGTGATGATTTAACTAACTTTGACAATGCTTTTGATAAAGAAACAACTACAAAGATAGATTGTTCCAAAGTAAAAGCTACCTACCTCACTTCACCTATGGGAAACAGATTTGAGAATATGACAGACTTTGTTTTCCCTGCTAATCTTGCAAACATTTCGACCAGTAAGGGCGTGCTGTCAGGTTGTAAAAAGCTTACCAAGATTACATTTCCTATAGCATACTGTGATATTTCACACCCTGAATCGTTTCTTGCTAATAGCACATTTGTTAATGGTTTGGAACTACCTTACACCTTGAATTTCGTACCAATGGTTTCAGTTGATGGGCAAACAGGTATCGAAGAAATAAAACAAAACGAGATATTAAAAGGAAGTCATGTTGTTGGAAACTTAAACATCAAAGCGGCAACTACAAATAAATGTGTAGTGTATGTAAATAAAGAAACAACAAGTTTAGTTATTTATCCCGCAACAGTGCAGGGAAGATTTTATCTTATGGGCAAAGGTATTGATGGAGATTTATCTGGACTTCAAACTATACAAATTGGGCGATCTACTAACATTAACGACACCGATGGTTTTGCAAGTAATACATCAGCAAGCATAAATCTAAGTTTGGACTTTCAATCGGGTAATTGTACTACCAAAATACCTAAAAACGCTTTTAATGGCTATAGTGGTAATATGATTAATGTTGTAATTTATGGCAATGTGACCGACAGCAATGGTATCACGCTTGAAAACGGATCGTTTTGCAATATGTCTAATATGGCAAAATTGCCAATGACAAATAGTACAAGTTTAAAAACTATACCTGAGAACTGTATGAATAATTTAACATCATTAACTTCAGCGACTACAGGCTATGTGGTTGACGTTGAGGGTTGTAACGATATGCCTAATCTGACAACTCTAAGAATTGAAAGTTCTTGCGAAATAGTAAACGGATTTAATAACTGCCCTAAATTGAAAAATTTGTCATTCATGAGTGACGGAAAAGTAAAAGAAATTGGTGGTTTAAATAGTAATGCTATTACAACATTTTATATTCCAAATATGGCTTTGTCTGTATCGGGCGTGAACAATTGTTCTGCATTAACAACGGTTGTTATTGGGGCTTCTTTGACTAGCTTTACAGGGTTTAATAATTGTCCTAAATTAAACAAGTTTACTGTGGATAGTTCTAATACTACTTTTAAAGTCGTTGATAATAACCTCTGCCAAGGGAATAAACTCTGCCGTGTTCCAATGAGTAAATCAGATATTGTGGTAACAAATGGTACAACGGAAATCATGAGCAATGCTATTCAGATTGCCTTTGTAAACAGCATTTCTATTCCAAATGGTTGCATTTTAGCTAACGACTCAATCAAATGTCAAAGCGTAGGTCAAATTATTCTCCATACTTCTTTTAACACAGAAACTGGGAAATATAATAATTTAACTATGACCGATTTTAGTACCCTTGATAATGTACAAGTCGGAACTATTTTCACGTATGGAAATGGTATAACAGATACTACAAACGCAAATTGTTTGCCTATTGTAAAATACTGTATAGAACATAATATCAATTATGTTGATATGAACGAAACAAATACTAACGCTCGTGGAGCTATTGGAATAAGCGGTAATGCAGAATTGGATGGTGATAACTGATGATAAATACTTATACTTGTACTCCAAATCAAACTTCTTCTGAAACTGTGTTTGCAGATTTAAAAACATTTTTTGAAGATAAGTGGGCTTGGAGTAAAATTGAAACAAATTATCCTGATAGTGAGTCCACCGATTATAACACTTTGACATTTTGGATTGATGGTACAACGTACTTTAGAATAATGTTTGACCCTGCAAAGTCACGTTATTGGGCTGGGTGTGGTGAATATGACTCTTCCCAAACGTCACCATATGCTGATTATGTCAGCTTTACCTATAGCAAGTTTGATAGTGTCATGTTGTATACTACAAGTCGGGGAATGTTGATTTTGTTTAAAAGTGGAGATAATGACTATGTATTAGGTGGGGCTATTGCAAAGATGAGAAAGCTGTCCGATGATACAGAGATAACAGGTTTCTTTACCCCTACTTCAAATTCAGGACATCAAGGAAGTAAAATGGCAAGTTTGTATAATATGTTTAGTCAAAGTTTGCACAATGGCGGTACGAACCTTGTACCACAAGTTGATTTTAATATACCATTGAATAGCACAGTTGAGGGACAATACGCTGCTAAAACTGACGGAATATTCTATGTTTATATGGGACAAGACAGTGTGTTTCCTGCTGACGGAACTGTTGTAAAATTCACAATGAATGGTGTTAAATATGTAGGTAACTGCAAAATGGTTTTAGCCGATTATTCGTAAAGGCGGTGTACAGAATGTCTAAAATGAATAAGCTGATTAAGGAAAGTCAAGATAATAAAAAAACACTTGGTTACACCTATGGAACGGTTAAAAGCTACGACTCTACAAATTGTACAGCCATTGTTTCGCTATTAGAGTATAATGGTGCTGAAAAATCTTTTCTGAATAAATCAGGTGAGATTTTAAGCATGGGAGACAGTGTGTGGATCTATTTCCGTGGTGGCGGTATAAACGCTGGCTACATTGCTATTAGGAATGGCAAACCCATACCTCTAGGAAGTCAAAATTCTAGTGTAGGACGATTTGTTGAATACGTTGATAGTAATGGTCATCATCACATTTCGGAAAAGTTTAATTATTATGGCAATTCTTATTGGTATACTATAACCCCTGATGGAACAAAAAAGATTACTATTTATCTCGAAAATATTGCTCATGGTGATTATAACCATGTTGAAGGTCAAGCAAACCACTGCTACGAATATAGTTATGACAGCAATAATTATATTGATTTTTCAGAAATGAAAACTCGCAATATACCCTATCTTCGTGAAAATAGCAGTTTAAATTCCTTAACAGGTTTTAATAATACTAGCGTTGGTGGTATTTCTAATCACATCAGTGGTACGTGGAATACGTCTGAATATAGTGTGGCGGTTGAGTGTAGCGGTACAAAAAATACTATTTCCAATTCTCGTAATACATATGTTAGTGGCATAGATAATATACTAGAGGGTGTAGCTGATAGTATTGTAGTTGGTATATACAATATTGTTAAGGGTGACAAAACTAAAGACCAAATGGCAAAATATAACGCCGTGTTTGGAGAGCAAAATGATGTTCTTAATTATGATGGATGTCTTGTCGCAGGTACATGGAATAGCGCCACGGCAGATTACCAAACCGTTATAGGTATCAATGCAAAATCAACTTATGAAAGCTCGGAAAATGCAAGTATACTATTTAATATAGGAAACGGTCATGAAGAAGATGGTACTCTAACTCAAAATTCTGCAATGCAAGTGGACTTTTTAGGCAATGTTTATGCTGGCGGTGCGTACAAAACTGTTGGTGCTGACTATGCCGAATATTTTGAATGGCTTGACGGAAATGTTGACAATCAAGATAGGATCGGATTATTCGTTACGCTTGACGGTGATAAAATCAAGCTTGCAAATAAAGACGATTATATACTCGGCGTCATATCAGCTAATCCGTCTATTGTTGGTAACTCTGCTGAATTAGATTGGCATGATAAGTATAAAACAGATGTTTATGGACGGTTGATTTATGATGAGTCACACAATCCTATAGTCAGTAAAAACTATAACGATACGCTTGAATATGTTCCTCGTGGGGCTAGAAAAGAGTATAGCAAAGTTGGCTTGTTAGGACAGTTAGTAGTTCAAGATGACGGAACGTGCGAGGTCAACGGATATTGTACGGCTAGTGTGAATGGCGTGGCAACCAAGTCAGATAGTGGTTATAGGGTTATCAAACGTATTGATGAAACACATATAAAAATAATACTTAAATAGAAAGAGGGCTAACAACCCTCTTTTATTATTGGAGGAAAAGTTATGAAAGAGATTATTACTCAGATGATTACAGAGTATTTGCCTGTAATTTTAACAGCGGTTATGACGGCTATTGTCGGTTTTGTAAAATCGAAGTATACAAAAATCGCAAATGACAGCATTAAGAAAGATGTGGCGGCTACAACGGTTAAGTACATAGAACAGATTTATAAAGACGTTCACGGCACAGAAAAGCTTGAAAAGGCTAAAGAAACCATGCTTGCCCTGCTTGAAGAAAAGGGTATTAAGATTTCCGATGTAGAGCTTGTCATCTTGCTTGAAAGTGCTGTTAAGGATATGAATTATAAATCACTCACAGATTTTATTGACGAGGTTAAGAATGGCGGTGAGTAATTATGAGCACGGTTAAGGAAATTGCTACCTACTGTGGAAGTATTACAACCATTTTGGCACTGATAACAATTATTGTTAAACCAATCAGGAATAGATTTGTAGAGTGGATTTCAAAAACAAGTGGCAAAGATAATCTAAATAAAAAAATAGATAAATTAACAGCATTAGTGGAAAGACAGGTAGAACAGAACCAAAGCATGGAAACTGAGTTACAAAAACAAAGTTTGGCTTTGCAGGCTACGTTGAGAAATTCTATTTTAGCGATTTATAATTCAAGAATGAAAGAAAATAGTATTTCACTATACGAAAAAGAAAATCTTGCAAGACTATACGAAAGCTATTCATCTATTGGTGGCAATAGTTTTGTACATAATTGTGTAGACGAATTAAATAAACTACCTGTAAAGGAAGATTAATTGGAAAGGAAGTATACATATGACTATTAAGGGTATAGACGTTTCTGAACATCAGGGCAATATTGATTGGGCTAAAGTAAAAGGAAATGTAAGCTTTGTTATACTGAGAGCTGGCTATGGTGATGCTATCACATATCCAAATCAGATTGACAGAACATTTGAAAAAAATTATAAAGGTTGTAAGAATAACAATATTCCATGTGGTGTTTATTGGTATTCATATGCACAATCAGTAGAAGCAGCAAAGCAAGAGGCAAAGGCTTGTCTCAAGGTAATCAAAGGCAAAAAGTTTGAGTACCCTATTTATTTTGATTTAGAGGAGCGTTCACAGTTTAATAAAGGTAAGGCATTTTGCGATTCTATCGTAAAGGCATTTTGTGGCGAGATCGAAAAGGCAGGCTACTATGCTGGACTTTATATGAGTCGTTCTCCTTTGCAGAATTATATCTCTTCTGATGTAGCAAAGAGATATACACTTTGGATTGCCGAGTATAACAGCAAATGCAATTACAATGGTAAGCATGATATGTGGCAGTATTCTAGCATTGGCAAGATAGACGGAATTGCGGTTAGTGTTGACGTAGATTATTGCTACACAGATTTTCCCACGAAAATAAAATCGGCAAACCTGAACGGATATACTAAGACAAAGAAGCTACCAACACTTGAAAAGTCTGGCTATAAAAGGGGCAATGAGACCAGAGGTGTTCTTGCACTGAAAGAAATGCTTATCATAGCCAAGGCAAGGAAACTTCACAATGTCACACTTGATGAAAATAGTATATTTGGCGAGGGTACTGAAAAGGCTGTTAATGCTCTGCTGAAAAAGTGGGGTTATAAGCAGAATAGTGTTGCAGGTGAGAAGTTTATCAAGAAGCTTGCAAGTGCTATTAAGTAATACTAATTGTTTTTGTTTTTAAAGGGCGAGGTAACACAGCTTCGCCCTTGTTATATTTTATTTATACGAAAGGAAGATGATTTATGGCGTATTGTGCTACAAACGGAAACCTGTACGAAAATGGAAAAGCTTTTGAGCTGAAAGTTGGCATTGGTGCTGATTTTAAAGTACAGGCTTCGGGAACTGGCAGTTTTCAGGTTGTAGGAAAACTGACTCAGAATGGTGCAGAGGAAGTGCTTATGATGGTTGATTTAAGTGACTTCTCAACAGTTGATACGATTACAACAGAAAATGTTTATGCAGGAGATGTTAGTGGTTACTATAGTGTGACCGTTAAAAACGTCAAGGGTGTAAACAAAATTTGGGGAACTATAACATATTAAGGAGGTGGATTTATGGCTACAGATATTATTGCTAGAGGTATGGCGGCTAATGCTAAAAAGTCTGTCACCGAATTAGGCGATAAGGTTGAAAGCGAAAAGTGGATTGGCACAAAAGCCGAGTGGGAAGCCGTTGATAAATCCACTATAAAAGACGGCACAATTGTATATATCACTGATGATAAAACGGTGATTTTATACGATAAGGCGGAAATGGAAAAGATAGCCGCACAGGTCGCCGCAGACCGCAAAGCCGCTGAGACCGCCGCACAGACAGCACAGGCGGTGGCTGACAGTCTGCCTGAGGACTACGTGACGGCAGTCAGTAAGATAGCTGAAAATACAGCTGAAATAGGACGTATAAAGCTGACGGATAAAGAATTGACAAGACGTGTAAATGCACTGTATGACTTGGGCAACGGCATAACACACCAATTTGAAACGGACAGCGAAACGGCATATGCCAAGACAGTTCCGACAGGGGCAAAGCTGATGTCGGTGAAGAGTGTTGGTGGTAGGTCGATTGTGTTTAACCAGCTGATACCTGACAGCATAATCCATGTCACAGTAACAATTGACGAAGACGTTACCGAGGATAAATGGATTAGCCGTATCGAAGCTGACACGTCAAATATAATTAGCGCACATGGTCATAAGGTATTTGGAAAATGCGTAAAAGACGCAAGCAACCCAACTGCAAATGTTGTAGTGCGTTTCGGTGATAACAATACCAATATCTCAAACGGATACGAGTCAGAACATTCCACTGAAAAGGGAATATACCCCCTGCAACCTAGCGTTAAAAATGGTGCCCTGTATTATCGTGCATTTGCAGGCGCAACCGCAGGCACATACGGATTTACATTGCAGTTATTTGACCTCACCGCAATGTTCGGCTCAGGCAACGAGCCGAACACAGTTGAAGAGTTTGAGAAAATATTTCCAGCGGACTACTACCCATATAATGCTGGGGAAGTTGTCCGCGCTGGGGTGACAGAGATCGCTGTGGGTGATACCGCCTACCCTATCCCCGAAGCAATCAAGGCACTGCCTGGCTACGGCTGGTCGGCAGGAACGGCACGAAACTACGTTGATTATGAGAACAAAAAATACTATCAATGTGTACAAAGTGTTGATTTGGGGACGTTGACGTGGGTTGTGAGTCCCACTGGAAAAGTAAATTTTCAAACGTCGCAGGTTATAGGGCAAAAATTGACAAAAAGTTATAGCATTGCACCAAATTTCATGTGTTTAAAATATTCGACAAAAACGCAAGATGAATTGTGGGGCAAACCCAATGTGATAGGCATAACAGCTGCTGCAAAAGGCGAGTACACATATAGAACTATCTCAGGTCTTAATTGAAAGGTTGTGTAGAAAATGCTCTACACAGCCTTTCTTCTTACATAATACTGCTTGAAATCAGCCGTTGCGGTTGCTGTCACGACGTTGAAGCGGAAGTGAATATCCACCTGCTGAGTGCGGTTTGCCCTTCCGCCTTCGGGAGCGTGAACAACGATCCTGTCAATCAGTTCGTGCATGATCTCAGGGGTAAGCTCCGTGAACTCCTCATACTTCTTGACGATACCCACAAAGTTCATCACATCGTTTTTCTTCTGCTCCTTGCGGCTGATCGTTTCGGAGAGCTTGGCTGCATCGGCTTTCAGCTTGCTCTGCTCCGTTTCATATCTTGCCGACATCGTAGCGAAACGTTCATCGGAGATCTTACCCGACACGTTGTCCTCATACAAACGCTCGAACAGGTCATCAAGCTCATTGATACGCTTTTCTGCAACTCTCAGTGCCTTTCTTGCGGTCTGCATCTCACTGTCTTGTGTCGTTGCGGAGTTTTCCATTGCCCTGCGGACAAATTCGTCCTCATTGTTCCTTACAAATTGCGAGAGCTTGTTCAGCTCACCGAGGATAATTTCGGTCAGTACACAAGTCCTGATATAATGGGCAGTGCATTCGTCCGAATCGTGTGCGTAGGTGGAACACATCATATGCTCCTGATTAGGCGATAAGGTCTGCGCCCTGCCGACATAGAGAGTGTTACCGCAGTCCGCACAGTAGACTATTCCTGCAAAGGGACTTACCGTACCGCTTTTCTGCCTTCTTTTCTTGTGACTGCGTATCTCCTGCACAAGGTCAAAATCGTGCTGAGAAATAATAGGCTCGTGAGTGTTTTCAGTGATAAGCCAGTTCTCTTTCGGATTTTCATACAGCTTCTTATTCTTTTAGGACTTACGATAGGTCTTGTAATTGACCGTGTGTCCGAGGTATTCCATTCGTTCGAGTATATGAACGACCGTTGCCATTCCCCAATGCTTTGTTTTAGCGTTCTGATTGCATACGTTCATACCTTTGGAACGGTAATATGCTGTCGGTGTCGGTATGCCGTCTGCAGTCAGGATATTTGCGATCACGGTCGGACCGTTTCCCTCAATGCAGAGCTGAAATATTCTCCTTACCACAGCGGCAGCTTCTTCGTCAATGACCCATTGGTTTTTATCCGTTTCGGACTTCTTGTATCCGTAAGGCGGGTGCGTGGCAAGGGGCTTGCCTGCCTGAGCTTTTGCTTTCTGGACGGCACGGATTTTCTTGGAAGTATCACGAGCGTACCAGTCATTGAAAATATTTTTGAAAGCCATCAGCTCATTTTCGGATTTTAAGGTATCCACACCGTCATTGATCGCAATGTAGCGGACATCATAATCAGGGAACACCATTTCGATCAGTTCACCTGTTTTCAGGTAGTCACGACCGAGTCTTGAAAGGTCTTTTGTAATCACGATACCGACCTTGCCGTCCTCAATGTCAGCCATCATTGCTTTGAAGCCGTCACGTTCAAATGTTGTTCCCGAAATACCGTCATCCACATAAAACTTGGTGTTGCGGAAACCATTGTCAGCGGCGAACTTTGAAAGGATCGCCTTTTGGTTAGTAATACTATTGCTCTCCCCGTGAAGCATATCTTCCTGCGAGAGACGGCAATAGAGTGCTGTAATTTTGTCTGTAATTATTTCCTCACTTTCCGACAAAAAAACAGCAGGCTATGATATACTCAGAAAGTCGGGAATATCAAGCCTGCCGTTATCTGTTCACGCAGACTTTTCTATCTCACGGGCGATAAGCCGGTTGATAATATCTTCCAGACTTTCATCTGTATCTGAATTGAAACTGATCTTGACACGATAAGTTGTCAGACCGATACGGTACTCCGAATAGGAGCAGTCTACCTTCTCTTTCTCTATGGTAGTAGTTGTCTCTTTCAATTGTCTCCTTTCCGCTTGCGATTATCTATCTCTACACGCATAGCTGATGTTGCAGGGCGTTACTCCTGCACAATAACATTATAGCGCGCACCGCCGAGGTTTGTCCATTGGTATTGCGCCCAAACTTTTTGTCTCTGATTTGTGCGCGTAGGACACTGTTTCGGACGGTACGGCTACAATCGTTTTGTTGTCGGAATATATGTTACTCCGAGTAGGAATGATTACTTTCAGAAAAGCTCATCTGCTTGCCGTACTTCTCGGCAGAGCTATCGTCAGCCAGCTCACCGATCTGCTCATAGGTCATACCGCTTGCAGTCAGCTTACTGATAAGAGTATGCTCCGTTGTCACAGTATCGACAAGCTCCTGTCCTTCCAAGCCGTAAAGCTCAGAGAGCATATCGTAAGCGATCTGCTTGCTTTGCATAATGATCTTACGCTTACGTTCAAGGGCAGCTCTCACAGCCTTATCAGCGTTGTCAATCTTAGCCTGGTTGTCGTTCAGATTTCCACGCATTCATTTCACCTCACTTCATTTGGTATCGTAGGATACTCACATACCCCACGGTAATATTATAGCGCGCATCGAAAGCGTTTGTCTATTCGCAGTGCGCATGAACTTTGAGTAAATTTTCAAAATTCCCCAGTGTAAAATGGCGGCACTCTTACAGCCAGTGACCGCAGGAGAATAACGCTCTCCTACATATCAATACCAATATTTTCAGCCATTCGTTAAGTACCATCGAGATATTCTCCGTTATGCACAAACAGGCTATAAAAAATTCAGTAAAAGATTTCGCAGACTATGCTTAACGAAGCCGTGATTATTTTGGTAATAACTATTGAGAAGGATTTTCACCAGATTGCCGCACTCCCAGCACGATAACTGCGCCGTACCAGTTTAGAATATTGACACCGATGATGATTGAGAGCATCACGCTGGAGCGTGAGCGAGATACCGCCGACCGAAGCGGCGGTGAGAGATGTCGCATTCGCTCCACGAATTCGCTGACGGAGCATCGAAAGCCTGAGCAGAGAGATAAGCTCAGGCGGAAAAAATATGCGCCATAGCGCAACAAAAATAACAAGCATTGTATTTTGCGCCGCACAGCGAGCGAAAATACCAAATGCTTGTTGGGGACACCCCAAGCCCCGAAATGACCGCACAGCGGTCATAAAAAAATCGGCTTACGCCGAAATAAAGATAAAGGAGACACCACTATGGAAACCGAGAAAAAGAAGCGTGGCAGACCGCCCAAGCACAAGGCTATGGAGTTCGAGGGCATGACTTATGAGGGAGCTATCAATAATGCTCTGGACAAAGAGGTTGCTGCCGAGCTTGACGATACCCTTGCACACAAGTCCGAGGACGAGCTTTCCAACGATGAACGCAAGTACCTGAAACGCAAGAGGGAGAAGAAGTCCTACACGCTGAATGTTCGTTTCACGGAATCAGAAATGCAGGATATTCTTTTGAAGTGTGAGCAGTACGGGTACAAGAACAAAACCGAGTATATCCGTGACTGCGTTCGGGCGAGGGTTGATCTCACTCCCGACCGCACCGAGATCGCTGAAACCAACAGGCTTATGAAGCGCATCGGAGCGAACATCGACCAGATACTTATCAGACTTTACAGCACAGGCACTATCTATGCCGAGGATATTACCGAGATAAAGAAAGGGGTAAACGAGATTTGGCATACACTTCTATCCATACGATCAGGGCAACAGTCAGCGCAGCGATCGCTTACATCACAAACGGAGATAAGACCGTCAACGGTGTATATGTCAGCTCTTATGCTTGCCGAGCCGACAGCGCAGGAGCAAGCGAGGACTTCCGGACAGTCCGAGACAGAGGAACAGGGCGAACAAAAATCCTTGCATACCACCTGATACAGAGCTTTGCTCCCGGTGAAGTTACACCTGAACAGGCTATGCAGATCGGTGAAGAACTTTGTGACCGCTATCTTAAAGGTGATTATCAGTATGTGCTTGCCGTTCACAGCGACCGCCAGCATATCCATACACACATCATCTTCAATAATACCAATCTGTATAACGGACTGAGCTTCACCACCGAGCATAATCAGGGTAAAAAGACTGAACGTGCGTGGGCAGAACTCAGGCAATTATCGGACGAGATATGCACCGAACACGGCATATCTGTTATCTCCGAGCCTGAAAAGGGACATGGGGTATCTCACTTTGAGAGGGATATGCAGAAAGAGGGCAAGTCGTGGAAAGAAAAGCTCCGTGTCCGTATTGCAGAGGTCATGCTTTACAGCCATGACTTCAAGGACTTTCTTGAAAAGTGCAGTGAGTGCGGTATTGAATATGTGTATAAGCCGAGCAATAAGGTCAAGTTGAAATTCAGACTATCAGGTGACGGTCAACAGAAGTTTACAAGAGCCGACACTTTGGGCGCAGACTTCACCCCCGAACGTATCACCGAGCAGATAGCAGAGATACAAGAAAAGCTGTCAGCGGCGAATGTCACTCCCGATATGCTTATCGAACCGCCGAAGCCTGTTGTTGTTCCCAAGCCTGAGCCGAAGCCGACACAGACAGTCACCACACCGACAAAGCCGAAACAATCTGCCGAGCCTGAAACTATCACGGAAACGAGTGAAACCGCAAAGAGAAAAGCTGCTGCGGAACAGGTTGAGAGGTTCTTTGCAGCCCGACGAGCAAGACGGCAGGCACAGCTTGATATGCTTAACGCAACTGCTACCAAGCCTAACGAGCCGAAGCCTGAACTGCCTACCCCGACACCACAGCCAACACCTACGGAGAGTAAAGCACCTGAAAAGAAAGAAGATGTATGGGCAGAGATCAGGGGTATGCGTGATAGCGAAAAGATGATTGCTGACCTTGAAACAGGCGGTATCACATCGCTTAACGATCTCAGGGGCTTCTTTTGGAATTTCAAGCATCCTGATGACCACACGGACGAACTTGCCAAGCTGAGAGCTAAGATAGAGCCGATAGACAAGCTCATTGCGATGATGGAACAGCATTCTCAGAACTATGCTATATACAAGGAGTATCAGGAGCGTTCTGCTTTTACACAAAAGAGTTTCCGCAAGAAGAATGCTGCCGCTATCGACGCATTTGAAGAAGCCGACAAGTATATTGCCGAGCATATCAAGCCTTATTACATCAAGGGCAAGCCACCGAAACTGAGCGACCTACAGGCGATGTCTGCCAAGCTGAAAGAGAAATACAATGCTCTGGTGCCTGAGCATAATGTTTTTCTCAGAAGAAAGGCGGCGGCATCACAGTACTCCCGTCAGGTACGAAAGTATCTTGACGATCAGCGTCAGCAGGAGCGTAACAGGCAGTATCAGGAGAGAAAACGCTCTCAGCAGAGGAAGAACGACACACTTGAATGATAACAGGCTCTCTGCCGAACGGAAGTGCCCTTCAGAGCCGTCCGTAATGATTATGGGGAAAGCTGTACCCTGAAAACGCAAACGCTCCCTGAGCGTTCAGAGAGCGTATTTCGACATACGGCATATTGCACCGGGGATAATTATTCTGTTGCTGCGCCCTGCACAAAGATTATTACAGTTTCCGTGCAGAGCTGGACTCCTGCCGTCTTGTGATATATAATATAGCTACAATAAATATCACGGAGGTGCGATATGTTACATTATCCTGAATTGGCAATGCCCCGAAGCCGTACCGTCACTACTGTCTGCAACGGCAAGCGTGAGGTCTGGACGGACTATGAAGAAGCTAAGGCATATTTCCTTGAAATGATGATGTCATCGAACGGCGAGGAACATGAACGAGCTGAGTGCGTATACATTCAGCTACTTCACGGACTTGACGAGTGTAGTGATGAGGACGAGTAATCAAACAGGGCGGGTTGTTACGGCAGCTCGCCCTTGCTATGTCCTGTGACGAACAGAAACGTCCCTATGAACTTTTCAAGTTAATTAAAGTGTAATTACGTCACCAGCAGACAAACGCTCCCTGAACATTCAGGGAGCGTCATTGGAACGGATAGTATATCGGCTTATTCAGCGTTTATTACATCACTAATTATTTTATTTATTTCGTTTCTCAACTGAGAGACTTTAGTTGAGATATCAGATTGATTGTTTATTTTATCTTGTATTTCCCGTATGATCTGTTCTTGTGTAGATATTGGAATGTCAGGAATAATGATATTTCCTATTTGATCAGGATATATTTCAATTTGATTAGTAGATCCTGCGTACTCCTTCTCAATTTGATAACACCCTAATACACTCCATAAGTAATATACGAGAAATTGCTTGAGACATCTATCTTCACTGATACGTAGTATGGTTACATGACCATCGGCAAACATATCTATATCATGATTCATCAAATCAACTTTTCCAATAGACGGTTTTCCTGTTGAAGCAATTAATATATCTCCTTTAGCTACCTGCGCTAATGGTTTAGAGTCAAAAAATGCTTTAGTAACGAATTCTTCTTCCGTGATCAATACTTCACCATTTTTTAAGTGCGCGGTTTTAACAACGGGAATTTCTCCATCGGGTACATATGTAGGAGACTTGCCACGATGTATTTCTTCTGAGACAATTTCGTTTATGGTATAATAACCGTATTTCTTCACTATTTCTTCAAGTTCTGAAAAAATAGGAGTTACAGAACGAGCTGAAAGGCGAATAGCACCAGTCTTAGATAATTGAGATAAAGACGAAGTGAAAGTCGAAAAATGAGTATTCATTGACGACTGAGTGCCGAATGTCATACCTTTATGCAGTTTGTTTCGTAACTCAGAATCAAGTGAAAAGTGACGGCTGAATACCTCATCTACGATGATTTGAGTATCAACTTTTTGAGAATTAAGTGTTATAATTTCAGCTATGATAGCCTTGATTTTCTCGTTTGCTGTTTCAATCAAGTCTTTTTTTATTACAGGAACACATATTTTAAGGAATTCCGTAGGGTTCACTCGCTTATGAGATGGAGTCTTTCCTGTTTCTAAGCACCTATAAGCATTTCGCATCTGCGGCATAAGTAATAGATAAAGGTAAAACAATCCGTTTGTATTTGCTAATGTGCGATAAAGAAGTAATAGAAGTGTAAAAAATTTTGCCGTTCCTATCCGGCACTTAGGGCTGTGTCGGATAGGTCAGGCGTTAGGCTTCCGGCAAGTCTATCTTGCCGACAAAGCTGTAATAAATCTCAATGTCCTGCCTGCGGGTGCCGTTCTCGTCATAGCTGCACTCATGCACGACGATTTTCTCAATCATTTCCCGCAAGAGGGTGGGGGTCAATTCTTCAAAAGCAAGGTGCTTTCTCACAATCCCCATGAATTTCTCGGCGTTGACGGTGGCGGCCTGCGACTTGGAAAGTTCCTCCTGCAAAGCGGCAGCCCGGTCTTTCAGTTCCCGCTGCTCCTGCTCATAGTCCGCCGACAGCTCCATGAAACGCTCGTCGCTGATTTTGCCGCTTACATTGTCCTCATACAGCCGCTTGATAATGCGGTTCACTTCGGCAATGCGTGTCTGGGCCTGTTCAAGCTGCTTCGTGGCTGCGGCGGTCTTTCTCTTGCCGCCGATTTCGTTCTGCTGGATGAGCAGCTTTACAAAGCGGCTCTCATGCCTGGCGGCGTATTCCGTCACTTGCCGGAGATTGGAAAGCACGCCCGCCGTCAAAAGGTCGGTGCGGATAAAGTGTGCCGTACAGTCACGGGTACGCTTCTTGTAGCTGCCGCAGATATAACAGTCCTGCTTGCGGTTCTTGTTCTGATACCGCTGCTGATACAGCACATGGCCGCAGTCGGCGCAGAACAGCATACCAGAGAACAGCCCCACTTCATCATAGCGGTTCGGGCGTTTTCGCTGCTTGCGTAACTCCTGCACACGCTCCCATGTTTCCGTGTCGATAATCGGCTCATGGTGATTTGGGAAGATAGCCTGCTTCTCGATGGGGTTCTCAACGCTGTGCTTGACCTTGTAAGAGGGCTTCTCCGTCTTGAAGTTTACCAGACAGCCAGTGTACTCCCGGTTTTCCAGCAGATGGACGACGGTGTTTGTCGCCCACTTGCACCCATAGCCGGGGTGGTAGCGTCGGGTGCTGCCCGTCCTGCGGTATTCCAGCGTCCCCGGCGTGGGGATTTGCTGCTCCGTCAGCATACGGGCAATCTTGGTCGGGCCATTTCCCGCAAGGCAAAGCTGGTAAATCTGCCGGACAACCGGGGCGGCTTCCTCGTCAACGATATAGTTCTCGTCCTTGTCCATGAGATAGCCATAGACTGGCTTGCTGGTTACAGGCTTGCCGCTCATGCCTTTTGCTTTCTTTACTGCCTTGATTTTCTTGCTCGTATCTCTCACCAGCCATTCGTTAAATAAGTTCCGCAGAGGGGTAAAATCATTGTCCATGCCGCCGTTTGCGCTGTCCACGTTGTCATTGACAGCGATAAAACGCACGCCCTTTTGAGGGAACAGCATTTCCGTGTAAAATCCCACCTGCAAGTAATTACGCCCCAGCCTGCTCATGTCCTTGACTATGACGGTGCCGACTTTCCCGGCTTCAATGTCTGCAAGCATGGCTTGAAATCCGGGCCGCTGGAAGTTCGCACCTGAGTAGCCGTCGTCGGTGTACCAGCGCAGATTGGTAAAGCCGTTCTGCTTGGCGTAGGCTTCCAAAATCCGTTTCTGGTTGGAAATGGAATTGCTCTCGCCTTGCAATTCGTCCTCATGGGACAATCTCGGATAAAGGGCGGTAATGAGGTTTTGGGTGGCTTGTCTTAACATAAAATCCTCCGTTTCCGACAGCCAGCCCCACTATTCCGTGGTTTCATTGTACCACGGAACAGGGGCGGCTGTACAGCGGTAAAAGTGATAAATCTGCTTCTTTACAGCTTGTCAAATCGCCTTTTTTTGTGTAGCAGCGGCTTCCGCTTCCAGTACCCTCGCCATCTTGTCGGCGGCGGTGCTGGTGGTGTCTTTCTTGAAAAAGCCGGACACGACAAGAACGGTATTCCCCATGCGGATTTCCGTCACGCAGTCGGGGCGGCGGGTGGTACGGTGGTCGTGCTGCTTGATATTCTCCATAGGCAATACTCCTTTCATTCAGCCAGCAGTTTCTTCATGGTTTCCATTTTCCGCTTTGCGGTTTCCTGCCGGAAGTTGACGCCAGTAAAGCGTATCGGGACGCACATGGACAGCAGTCGGTCATAAATCCGGGAATGGGCCGTGTCTGTCGGCTTTTTCAACTCGTCCAGCGGGCGGTTGGTGGTGGCGATCAGCGGCTTGTTGCTGCGGTATCGGGTATCAATCACATGGAATACCTGTTCCAGTCCATAGTCGGTGCCACGCTCCATGCCGAAGTCGTCAATGATAAGCAGCGGATAGCGGCAAAGGCGGGAAATATACTCATTCCGGCCTGTAAAGCCGGGAGAGAGGTCGCCCAGGATAACGGCGAAGTTCGTCATATATACGGGGACTTCTTTCTCCATGAGGGCGTTTGCGATACAGCCCGCAAGGTAGCTTTTCCCGTTGCCGACGTTCCCCCAGAACAGGCAGCCGATGTTTTCGGCCTGCATTTCTTCCCAATGCTCCGCATACCGCCGGGCAATCCCGGTCTGCGGGTTTCTGCCGTTGTCGTTCTCGAATGTCCATTGCTGCATGGCTGAGTCGGCAAAAGCCCTCTGTTTCAGATTTTCCACGGCTTCCACATGGCGGCGGTGTTCCTCGGCGGCCTGCCGCTGCTCACGGGCGGCTCTCTGGCAGTCGCACTCTGCCGGGTGGCGGTCACGGCCAAACAGCTCCTTACCCTCCGGGAAGTAGGCTTCTTTCGGCGTATGGCACTTTCCGCAGTAAAGCAGTCCGTCCTCGCCGATATAGTCCTCCATCTCCGGGGCGGCGGTTGTCATGTTCTCCAAAATATCTTTGATTTCACTTGTCATAAGCTTTCTCCCTCCATACAGGTATAGTCGGGGATGCCCTGTTTTACGGCTCCCTTTTTGTCATTGGCCGCCCATCTGTGCAAGGCGGCGGCATAATTCTGGTAGGCTTTCCCGCTGGCGGCAAGGTAATGGCTCATTTCCTCAATCAGCCGTTCCAGCCTGTCCGGGTATTCTGCCTGTAACTCGTCATATTCGTCCTTTGACAGAAAAATATTCTCATATCGGCCATAAGCTGTGGGCGGCTCCCCACTCGCTCTCATTGTTTGGTTCTCTATTAAGTTGTTTATATTAGTTTTGTTAGGGGTCGGTTTTCCGACCATCATAGGGTCGGTTTTCCGACCGTCATAAGGTCGCTTTTCCGACTGTATGAGGGTCGCTTTTCCGGCCATCAGTTGGTCGGAAAACCGTACCACTGGGACAGGCGGCACTTTCACATAAAGCCGATTGGGTGCGGAGAAGCCCCGCCGTTCCCGTTCTAAAAGCCCGGCTGCGTCCAGTTCTTTCAAGGCTCCCTTGATGGCGGTACAACCCTTGTCCAGCATTTCCGCTATCTCCGCAACGGGGTAGACAATGAATATCCTGCCCTCGCCGTCCTGCCAGCCGTTCTTCTGTGACAGGGTGGAGCGGTCTAATAAAAGCGCATACAGCAGCTTGGCGGTCTGTGAAATCTCCATTTTCAGCAGGAAACGGGGGTATGGAAGATAGGCGGGCAGCGTGGTGTCTGCCCTGATATAATCAGCGATAGTATCACCTCCCTCTGTGTTGTGTCGTTTTTGGGCTTTGTCACGCATTAGGACGGCATTTCCGGGGGGAAAGGATAAATGTATCGCATACCCTTTGACACCCACGAAAAAAGCCTTGATTTATGCGGGTTTGAAAGGCTCTAAAGCGTGACATTTCTGCCTTTGTTTCCGCTTTCTCTCGGCGGCTTTGCGTTTCTTCATGCACCCGGCGCAGCCGGGGCAGTATTTCCCCCGGTTGGATTTGGGGACAAAGGCCGCCCCGCAGACCGCGCAGCGTTTCCGGCTCCCCCGGTACAAGAGGGCTGCGGCCAGCTCCCCGTCAAGGGGCAGGACAGCCACACGGAACCAGCGGCACATGAGGGAATAGGAAATGCTCTGGACGCACACGCAAGGCTCCCCGTCGTCTAACAGCAGGCAGTTCCCCTCGTCGTAGTTACAGCACTCATGCACAAGGCGGCGGGCTGCCTGGTGCTGGCGGTAGTCCATGCGGGACGGCTTATCGTTCATGGCTCTGCTCCTTTCTGCGGTGCGGCTCTTCCCGGCGCAAAATCTGGTCGATGTTCCGCTTGACGGTCTGCAACTCCCTGAACCGCTGCTTCTGTTCGTGATAGGTGTTGTACAGGCCGTCTTTCTCGGAGATAAGCTGCTCGATCTCGGCCTGCAACGCTTTTCGGCCGGGCAGCTTGGTAAGCCCCTGTGCCTTGAAATACCGGGCGGCGGCTTCGGCTATGATAAAATCGCTCTCGTTTGCCTGGCGGTATGCGGCGCGGGCTTTCTCGGATTTCTGCGCTTTCAGCCCCTCGCGGATGGGCTTGGTCTTGGCATAGGCAAGTACCTGTTGCCGCAACTCCCTT
This sequence comes from Hominimerdicola aceti, assembly GCF_025567495.1. Classification (NCBI taxonomy): domain Bacteria; kingdom Bacillati; phylum Bacillota; class Clostridia; order Eubacteriales; family Oscillospiraceae; genus Hominimerdicola; species Hominimerdicola aceti. Next base: position 105,283 of record NZ_JAOQJZ010000001.1, read on the forward strand.
TTCCCTTGCAGCTTCGTTTCCAGTGCTTTCAGTTCGCCGCTGGTCTGGCGCATTTCCTGATAGGCGGTAGCAACGGCGGCTTCAAGCTGTTCCGGGGAAGAAAAGCCGTACTGTTGGTAGATGGTCAGGGTCTTGGCGGCCTGTTTCAGATTGTGTATCTTCGCCCATCGTTCATAGCCTTTGCCCTTGCCCTCGGCCATCTTCTGCTCAATGTCCACAAGCCGCTGCACACTGTCCTGTCTGGGGTCGATTTTCCCTGTCTTTTCGCCCTGTAAGCGGCCTTTCCCGGCGTGTAGGTATTCGGGTATGGCTGCGGTCTGTTCGGCGGCTCTGGCGGCTTGGTGCTGCGGGGTGTAGCGAACCGTTACGCCCCTCTGGGCGTTCTGCTCCAAAACGGCAAGGACGGCGGTGCGGTCAAAGTCGCCGCCCAGCTTCCGGGCGGTGATAGGCTTCGTCCTGTCTGGCGTGAGGTAGGACAGCCGCCCCCGGCTCTCCTTGACGGTCACACCCTCCCGCAACAGCAGAGAGGAAAACTCGTCAAAGCTGGCAGCGGTGGCAAGGGCTTTCCGTAGGGTCTGCCGCAGCTTCTCCTTGTTCGTTTCAAACTTGGTCTGCCGGGGCGTGATACCGCCTGCAATCATGGGGGCGTTCTGCTTGTCCAGTGCGGCCTGTCCCTTTTTCTGCGCCCAATATTCCCGGTCTGTGACACGGTTCTTGCTGCCGTTCAAGAGGTCGATTTGGTAAAGTCCTTCCCGGTGGCACATCTCCATGACCTCGGACTTGAAGTAGCGTAGGGCTGCGTCGGTGCAGCGGTGCTTGCACCCGGCTTTCGTGTCCGCTGGCCTGTCCATGTAGGGCAGGAACGGCACTTCCTCTATCCGCAGGCTGTTAATGACGATATGCACATGGATGTTGCCGCTGTGGTTATGCCCGTCCGGGTGGGTGCAGACAAGGGCCTGATGGCCGGGGAAATGCTCTTTACAGAATTGCTCCCCCAACGCCTGCGCCCGGTCTACGGTCAGGCCGTTGTCCGGCCCGTCCCGTGGGTCAAAGCTGATGATATAGTGGTGGCTTTTCACATCCTCCCGCCGCTGATTTTTCTCATAGCGGAGATTGGAGCGCATACACGCAACGGCAAAATCCTCGCCGCCGCAGTTCAGCGTGGACAAGCGATAATCCTCACGGGGGATAAGCCTGCCGTTTTCATCAAGGACGGGCTTCATAGTAAATTCGTCATGCTCAAAGAGCAGGTATTGTTCGGCGGCTCCGTAGTCGGCGTTCTTAGAGCCTAAATGCTTGAGTGTTGCCAACGGCGTCACCTACTTTCTTTAGGACTTCATACTTGAGGGCGGCAAGGTCGGCGGCCGCTTCCCGCAATTCCTTTGCCATAGCCGGGTAGGGGCTATGCCACTCGTTGAGGGTGCGGGCAATCTGGTTGAGATTGCCGCCAATCCTGCCGTACTCGGCTGTGAGCTTCCCGACAGCGGAGAGCAGCTCGTCATTGACTGACGACACATGGAGTACGGGGCGTATGGTAGTGCGCCGGATGGCCTGCCGGAGAAATTCGGACTGACTGATACCATAGGGCGCAAGCCGTTCTGTGAAGTCGGCGTATTCTTCATCGGTCAGCCGGGTTTTCACAACATGGCTGCGGTGGGGGGTGTTGTATCGCTTCGGCATGGGCTGTAAACCTCCTTTCACTTATCACAAAAAATGGGCTGGTCTGTTAGCTATTTTCGGGGCATTTCCTGTCTGCCGGACAGAAATATTTTTGCGGCGTAAGCCGCATAGCAGGGTTTGGGGAAGGCACTCCCCAACAAGTTTCCCGCGAGGGGCAAAACCGCAGAATTGCGGATTTTGGCACCGTGGTAGAAACTTGCTCTAAGTAAGCCGTAGATTTCCCCTTGCACTTACTACTCGTATAGCTGCCGCCTGTTTTGGCCGGATTTCTGCAAAAATCTTACGGCGTGGGGCGATTTTTACCCGCAGTTCTTTCTTTCCGCTAAAGATACATTTCAAAGGCCGCCAGCTACCCGCTTGCCGGGAATTTTCTCAAATTTTCCTTTGCCTTAGAAATACAGAAAATGCAGATTTGGCTACCGCCGCAGAAAATTTTTTGTTTCCGGCTTCACCTACCTACTACGGATGACTTTGCGATTTTGCCAAACGGATAAAGAAAAAAGCAGCAAATCTTTTTCAGACTTACTGCTTTCGCTGGCCGCCGATGGGCGGTGGATATTCAGTTTTGAAAGTTCAGGTCAGGTTGGCCCGATGATGGATAGCACAATAAATTCCTGTTTTCCCTTTAAGGCATTGTGCATTTTTTCTATTTCTCTTGATGATTATTTTTTTCATAATCAATCAATGTACCTATAACAATTCCAATCAACATTCCGATACCTGCACAAATAGAAATAGCAAAAAGATTTTGCAAAAACGCCCATGCCAACACACCTATGCAACCACCGACAATAAATCCTGTTAATAAGCCAATAGTTAAGTATTTATTACTTTTCATATTGCTATATCTCCCCTAAAAGTATATTTGTCGTTGGTTCTATTATACTATGACCTGCTTCCTTTAGGAATAGATGAATTGTAAACTGGCTGGAGTGAAACCGCTAATGACAGCCAGTGTTTGTTCTTTGTTTATCGGTCAAAGCGAAATTTGAACAGGGCGGCAATGAGCTGTTGCTTTATATGTTCCTCAACTTCGGCGTTGACTTTCCCGTGTACTTTGGAACAGTAGCGGATATATCCGGCATAGTGGGAAAGAATGGTGTCGATTGCGTCCGGGTCGCCCTCATGGGCTTTGACGATTGTTTCATAGGGGAGAAGTTTACTCATAGTCATTTCCCTCCATGAGCCGCCTTAACCGCTGCAAGGCAAGCCGGATATGCCGCCCCGCTGTGCTGCGTGTCCGGCCAATATGTACGCCGATCACTCGCTGCGGCTGGCGCAGGAAATAGTAACGAAAAATTTCTTCCTGCGTCTGCTCCGGCAAAAGGGCAAGGGCGGCGGCAAGCTCCGCATGATACAGAACGGCGGTCTGGCCGCAGGCGGTAAAAAGATATTCTTCAAGCTACTCCGGCTCGGCAAGCTGGACAAACTTTTCACTCATCAGATAATCAAGGGAAACTTCCCGTTCCCACCTCCGGCGCAGCTTCAAGATTTTATCTATGGCTGCGTGACGAATGACTACCTTGCAAAAGGCATTGAATGTGTACTGGATATGCACCTTGTAGGCTTCATCTTCGGTCATGGAAATTCCCCCTCTCTGAATAATAGTGCGGGGCGGCAGCACTCCTTGCTGTCGCTCCTTGACTGCCTAACTGCGAAACCGGGCGGGGCTGTCAACGGTGGGCGAAGCCCGTTCATCTTGACCGCCCGCTGGCTCGGCTGGCTTTGCTATTTACCCGACAAACTTGAATTTATTGTAAGGTATCACGTTTTACCTTCTTAAGCCTTACTATCATTACCATAGGAATTTCTTTGTTGGTTTTGAAACATTCTTCATAAAATCCATCAATGACAAATCCAGCTCTAAAACAAAGGTTAAAAATATCTTGTATGGAACGATGATAATAAATCTGCTCTTTCGGTTGCCCTTCAATCGCTATATCATAGTAACTGTGCGGTGTCATATATTTTTCAGTCAACGTGACAAAACAAGGGTGTTGCGTTGCAAAGACAAAAATTCCGCTTTCCTGCAACAGTTCATAAACAGCCATAAGAAGTGGTTCAATATCCGTAATATCCATAATTGCCATATTAGAAACTGCTTTAGTAAAGGCTCGATTTCTTTTTAATTCTAATATACTTTTTCTATTGGTCGCATCCGCCACACAAAATTCAATTTGTTTTGCATATTGTGATTGCCGTCTTTTAGCCAATTCTATCATTTTTTTGCTGTAATCAAAAGCGACAACCGAAGCGCCTCTTTGTGCAAGATACGAAGAATAATTTCCATTGCCACACGCAATATCCAAAATATAATCCGCAGGATTAGGAGATAGAAGTTCCGTTACTTTGGGACGCACTACCTCTCTGTGAAATTCATTAGATTCGTCACCCATTGCATTATCCCAAAATTGTGCGTTCTCCTCCCAGATTTTTTTACTTTCCTCTGTTCCCATGTTCTCTCCCACTCCCAAAATTTGCTTTTTTGCTTCCATTAAATCTTCCTTACGATATTCCATTGTTACCCTCCATAACTTCTGATTGTTGCCGTCTTGACGATTATGTATCTTTACATTACCTTCTGAAACATATGGCGCACCTTGTCCAGGCGGTTGTTTGGACGGCGGGGCTGGATGACCGGCTGGCCGACAGCGGCCTGATACCCTTTTAGCTCTGTAAGGCATACGCTCTGCCCGTTGGTGTAAAAGGCCAGATCAGTACGGTATGCCTGTATACAGCGGGCGGGAATCTCGCCAGTAAAGACAACTTCATCCTTTTTTACCTGGGCCGTTTCGATGGTGGCACAGTATTTCGGTGCATCATGATAAGCCCTGGAAAGGTATTCCTGGGGCGCATAGAGGGTGAAGGAGAGATAAGGTTCCAGCAGCTGCGTCCCCGATTCCTTCAATGCCTGTTCCAATACAATCGGGGCCAATGAGCGGAAGTCCGCCGGCGTGCTGACTGGACTGTAATAAAGCCCGTATTCAAAGCAAATCTTACAGTCCGTTACGTTCCAGCCGAACAAGCCCTGCTCCAGCCCGTAACGGATACCATCCCTGACAGCGTTTTGAAAACTCTGGTTCAAGTATCCCAGCGAAACCCGGCTCTCGTATTGTACGCCGGAGCCAAGCGGGAGTGGTGTAACAGACAGTCCGATAGATGCCCAAAACGGGTTGGGCGGCACCTCGATATGGATGGTGTGGCTGGCTGCTTTGAGCGGCCGCTCCATATAAATGACGGTGGGTTCCTTTACCACTGTTTCAAGCTTGTATTTTTCCGACAGCAAAGCGGAAACAACCTCCAACTGCACCCGGCCCAAAAAAGAAAGAATGATCTCATGGGTGATGGAATCCACTTCGCAACGCAAAAGCGGGTCAGTATCCGCAAGTTGCGTAAGAGCGTCCAGCAGCCGTTCTCTTTGCGCTGCCGTTTTCGGCGCAATCGTCGTCCGCAGCATGGGGAGGGGGTCCTCGCGCCACCTTTTACGAGGGAGCCGGGTTTGATCCCCTAATACATCGTTTAACCTCACGCTGTCGCTGGGAAGGATAACAATTTCGCCCGGATAAGCGGTGTCTGTCCGAACAATTTCCCCTTTGGATGGAATACGCATCTCTGTGATTTTCAGCTTTTCTCTCCCGGCCAGGGCCACCGTATCCCGCAGGCGCAGCGTTCCGCTGTATAGCCGCAGATAGACACGCCGCTGGCCGCAATCGGTGTACTCAACCTTGAAAACGCTGCCGCATAGGGTGGCGCTCCCCTGTTCCCCAATCGGTTGGAACAGTCCTGTCACCGCATCCATCAACGGTTGAATGCCAAGGCCCTTTTTGGCGCTGCCATGATAGACCGGAAACAGGGAGGCTTCTTGAACCCGCCGCTGTTCCTCCCGCGCAAGTTTTTCCTGGCTGATTGGTTCTCCTGCGATATACTTTTCCAATAATGCATCGTTATTTTCGATGACCGCATCCCATGCTTCTATGTCGGTATTTTCCTCCAGGACTATTTCCGGGGACAGCGACACCGTCTGCTTGATGATAATATCGGCGGAGAGCTTATCCCGAACAGACTGAACCACGCTCTGCAAATCAACGCCAGCCTGGTCGATCTTGTTGATAAAGATAACGGTGGGAATGTTCATTTTCCGCAGGGCATGGAACAGAATACGGGTCTGGGCCTGCACGCCATCTTTAGCGGAGATCACCAAGATGGCCCCATCTAAAACAGCCAAAGAGCGGTACACCTCCGCCAAAAAATCCATGTGGCCGGGCGTATCCACAATGTTGACTTTACATCTGTGCCACTGGAAGGAAGTGACTGCCGCTTGAATGGTAATCCCACGCTGCCGCTCCAAAAACATGGTGTCCGTCCTCGTTGTCCCTTTTTCGACGCTCCCCGGTTCTGAAATGGCTCCGCTGGCATATAGCAGGCTCTCCGTCAAGGTCGTCTTTCCAGCGTCTACATGGGCAAGAATTCCAATATTGATTATTTTCATGTGATTGTCCTCCCTTTACTGCCCCGAAGGGCATAAAAATCCCCAGCAGTAAAATACTTTTACCACTGGGGATGATAATTTGCGGACATACACATATACAGCATACACCTGTTTGTGAGTGCTGTTTTTGGGGATATGTCAAAACTGATAAGGCAAAAGTATTCTTAAATTGGGTACAAAAAACTAAGCCCCTACAAAAGGGACTATCATAATCCTTTGTTCCCACTATTTGATTATAGTTTTATTTAAGAATACCTTGCCGCATATTTTTTACTCCTTTTCTAGAATAGAATTATTATATCACATCAGTTTTAGGAAAACAAGTATCTAAAAGAAATTTTTCTTCCCCTTATATGTAACAATCATACCGGCTTCCTAACGTTCAGAATGGTTTCTACTGTCTGCTGCGGTGTTTGGTTGGAATTGTCCAGCCAAAAGCCGATCCGTGGTGTTGTCTGCATTTTACTAAATACAAATTCAATGTATACAGAAAGAAATATATAAGGAGTGGGAGGGATTCCGCCGTAGTCGGCATTGTAGGAAAATCCAAAAGTTTAGATTTTCTCAAAATGCTTATCTTTTGGTCTTTGGTTCGGAATAGTGTAGTGCTGGCGGTCTATCTATTGTTTTCGGTTGCTTGCTTCTTTACCGTACATGAGCATTATCTCTGAGCTTATATGGGATAAATTCAGATGAACCTATCAACGGCATTTTGGATTCAGGCTTTAAATATATATACCCTCTTGTCATTCCGAGTTTTGAAACAAGAATATCGCAGTCTGAGAGTATAGTTTTGTCAGAATTCAATACGTCAGCAACGGCAACATTGTTTTCATTAATTATTCCTTCGCCTGGTGTTTGATCCGAAATATTTATTAAATAGTAATCATCATTCAGCTCTCCCTTACTAACTTTGCTTATGGGGAGTGGTATGAGCAAATCAGATAATGCTTGCAGTTGTCCATTATATTGAAAAGCATTCCACGAATCCTGTGAAACAAAAATTCCGTATTTCGCATCGCATCTGCATTGACCGCTTATACTGAAAGTCGAGCTGTTTATAGTAGCTTGCTTTATCATTTACTCACCTTCAATCCCATTCGATTTTTCTCATTTCATCAAGCACGGTTTCTACTACATTATCGTCAACAACAGGTTCATTATTATTTACCGAACGATAAAGCTCGTTAATTGTTTCTTTCTCAGATCGAGTCGTTCTCTTGTAGCCGATGCTGTCAACCTCAGCCATAAAAATATCATAAGACAGCTGCTTTGCAACATCGGAGAACACCCACCAAACATTTACATAACCAAAATAGTCCTGCAAATCCTTATCTAATTTAGTGATAGTCGTAAGCTCTGAACGGTATTTTGTAACAAGCTCAACTACACTCTTATCCTTATCAGCAGGAGAAAGGTATGATTGAAGCATTGCCTTTATAACTTCAGCTTCTTCTTTTTCCGTCAGATTTTTGATAGACGGAAGTTTCGCCTTCGCTTTCTTGCCATCAACTACATCAATAATGTTTTCTGTTCTTGTTTTAAGCTGCGAATACTGTTTTGATACATCAACCCATATCTTGTTCCATTTTTCAATTTCGGCTTGTGTTTTCTTCTGAGCAAATAATATGCTTGTCTTAGTAGAAGTAAATGGCTCAAAAGCAAGCTGGGGCAAAGAAACAACAGCCTTCACCTTGAAATACTTGTAAATGAACAATCTGATATACTTATTCTCCGACGTATCGAACACGCTTTCAGGCAACACTGCTGCAAGTCTCCCATTTTCACGGAGCAACTGATACCATCTTTCAATAAAGAGATTTTCGGAGTTTTTCTTATCTCCAAAAAGAAATCCTTTTTTCAGTGATTTTTTCGTATCATTATCGAGTTCAACACTGAACGGAGGATTGGTAAGAATTAAATCAAAATTACCATTTACTGATTTATCTTGATACAAAGCATCATCTTTGCTGTCATGGAGTACGTTAGGAGATGATTCTTTGACATACTGAGAAAAAGGCAATAATCCGTCCTTCACAAATATATTTGTAGAACCATCACCGTGCAAAATCATATTGACCTTTGTAGCAGTGCCTAAGTTAAAATTGATTTCAGAACCGTAAATGAATTTTGCGGCCCATCTGTTTTCACGATTATCAATTCCAAACCATTCAGCAAGTGCGTCTTTAACTTTTCTTGCTGTTCCCAAATCAGCGTTATACCCTGTAGCACCACGATTACGATACTTCATGTTGAGGGTTATGAACTTCATATATTCAATCAGAAATGTTCCGCTTCCTGCTGAAGGATCAACCATATATGGTATTTCCAAATCGTTCTTTATACGCTTTATAGCAAGCCGGTCAGCCTGGATAGCATAAAGCATAAATCTTACAATATTTATATGTGTGAAGAATTGACCTTTGCTCTGTTTAAAGCCGTTTCGGATAATACCCTCAAAGAAATCACCGAGTATATCTTTTCCGCTTAAACTGTTTTTTCCATCAACAAAAGAAAGACCTTCCATTTTCTGAACGGCATACTTCAATTTTGAAAGTGCGAACTTCTTGGTGTCAATAACGTATGATTTCTCAAGTTCCTTTGTATCATTGATATAGAGTTTAGACGATAATGCTCTACGATACAGATCATTTATACGATCGAAGAGCTGCTCGTTAGTTTCAAACTCTTCATCACCGCCCTTATCAAAAGTAAGGGATTGAAAATCATAAGTATCGCCATCTTCCTTTTCATCCTCGTCTTGAATCTTAGCAAGAATGAGGTTTGTTAATGAGGAGAAAACTTCGTTGTCATCTGTTCCTCCGCCACCCCAAAGAACATTATGTAAATCAATCTGAAGCTGAGTAAGCATCTCATTATTGAAATCAGTTTCGAGATCCTTTGAAGATGCCTTTACATAAGGTGTTTTTTGTGCTTTTCCATATCTTGCAGGAAGCGTATTAGTTGAGTTACGACCATTTTCCCAATCAGTAAAAGTTGGATATTTTTCAGTATCAATGATGATACACTCATCGTAAACGCTACCCTTTGTATCGTTTGTAGTGTACAGAACAAGATACTTTACTTTGTGCCCTTCGTTCTTCTCCATCCCTGCAACTTTATAAAGCTGCTCTTTGATTAACTGATCTTTATCTTCCGAGGCATAAGCATCTGGAGATTTACATTCGATAAACAAAAAAGCATCGCCATTACTATCTCTGACAATGACATCAATTCTACTTGTTATAGTATGAGGGCGACCTGCTGTATATTCTGTTTCTATCTCGATTCGATCGGCTGGGTAACCGAGTTCATTTACAAGACGAGTAAGCAAAAAGGCTCGTGACACTTCTTCATCGCCTGGAATGTCACGAATATCTCTTCCAGTCTTTATGCCCGAATACTCGATTTTACACTTATCTAAATCTAATACAGAAACAATTTTCTTATCAAAACTGTTAATATATTTCTCAATCAGTTTGCGATCCATAATCATTACCTCCATAATCGACGGTATTTATACAATTATACCACAATTCGCCCAAATAGTCAATCACTCTGGTACTCTTTTTTCTTGTTTTTCACTGAGGAAAACATAATGTGTAAGGAGAAAACTAAAGATGAAATCAGCTAATGAAAATAGCAAGAGCCTTACTCTCCTTGATAGGAGTGTAAAGCTCTTTTCATAGCCTGCCTATTTGTCTTGGTTTAGAGATACTTCTTTATGGAGCATCACCGAACGTTGACGGATTTGTTTATGTCAACGATACGTCCTACACCGACGCTACCGCATTCAAACAGGCAATGCAGGGCGTAATGCTATATTACGAATTGGAAACCCAAATCGTAACGGACATATCAACCCTAATTGACGACGACTTTCTGCGAAATCTAACAGTTGAGGCAGGCGGTTCAGTGATTTTCAAAAACAGCAATGACAACTATCACATACCAGTGCCAAGCGAAGAAGAATACATCGTCAAACTGTCAGAGATAGGAGGTACAACATGACAGAGCTACAAGAAGAAATGCTGAAAGCCGCAGGGCTGACGGAAGACAATTTTCGCAAGCCCAAAGTCACCGAGATAGACAGAATAAAGGCAAACGTTGATTTTCTGGCTATGCTGAACGGTGTTGAGTTGGAGGTGGGCGGCGATGAGTAAAAACTATGCAAAGGTCAAGAGATACTATGACAGCCGTTTGTGGTCGGTTGCTATGGTGCACGCCGCCGTCGGCAAGTGGATCACGGCTGAGGAGTATGAGATGATAACAAAGGAGGTATACCATGAAGCAGAAGTTAGCGAAACTCATTGATGTAAAGTCCATTGTAACGCTGTTCTTGACAGCGGTGTTTTGCGTGCTGGCACTTCGACGCACGATCTCAGCAGAGCAGTTCATCACGGTGTTTACGGTGGTGATCTCGTTCTACTTTGGCACGCAGAGCGCCAAAAGAAAGTCAGGTGATGACGAGTGACGGAAGCGATAATAGTTGCACTGATAACAGCTGCTTCGGCGGTAGTGTGTCAGCTCGTTATAGCATCTAACAGCCGTAAGACTATGCAGCAGGCACAGTACGACAGCCAAAAGCTGATAGAGTACAAGATAGACAAGCTGTCTGAGCGTGTGGATAAGCACAATTCCGTTATTGCTCGGACTTACAAGCTTGAACAAGATTATGCTTTGATCGACGAGAAAATCAAGGTGGCTAATCACAGGATTGATGATTTAGAAAGGAAGTAATTTTATGGCAAAGACATTCAAGGGTATTGACGTTTCACAGTATCAGCAGAACATTGACTTCAAAAAAGTAAAAGCGGCTGGTATCGACTATGTTATCATTCGTGCAGGCTTCGGCAAGTACGCACATCAGAAAGACCCATATTTTGAAAAAAACTACAAGGCGGCTAAAGCGGCAGGGCTAAAGGTCGGTGCTTACTGGTACAGCTATGCGGCAACTGTCGCTGACGCAAAGGCAGAGGCTCAAACTTGTATCAACGCTATCAAGGGCAAGACGTTTGAGTATCCGATATACTTCGATCTCGAGGAGCGTTCACAGTTCGCAAAGGGCAGAGCATTTTGCAACAGCCTTGTCAAGACTTTCTGCAATGCACTTGAACACGCAGGCTATTGGGCAGGACTGTATATCAGCCGTTCGCCTTTACAGCAGTACATATCTGCCTACGTCGCTAAGAGATATGCTCTTTGGGTCGCTGAGTACGGCTCACGTTGCAACTACGGCAGAACATATGGTATGTGGCAGTACAGCTCCACAGGCAGAGTCAGCGGTATCAGCGGCAATGTTGATATGGACATCTGCTATGTGGACTATCCTGCGAAGATCAAGGCGGCAGGGCTGAACGGCTTCAAGAAGCAGGCTATCAGACCGACTAGCAAGCCGTCTGCAAGCCACGCCAAGAAGACAGTGACTTATACTGTGAAGCGTGGTGACACACTCTCGGGCATCGCACGGCGTTACAAGACCACTGTTGCGAAGCTTGTCAAGAACAATGGTATCAAGAACCCGAACATTATTTATGCAGGGCAGAAAATAAAGATTAAGTAGGTAGTAAGACAGCCGTCTCGGACTTTTATGGGTCTGAGGCGGCTGTTTTTTTGTTCTTAAGGAATAAATGCCATTATTTTTTTCATATTATTTTAATAAAACCTATTGACAAACGATTCAACCAATGATATTATATATAATATCATATTGAGCTTTTGAGGCGGTGCTTGTAATTTGTCAAAAATTGATAAGGCAATGAAAAAGTTTTATAATAAACCTATACCTAATGATATAACGTTCGATGAAGTAGTTAGTGTAATGACGCATTTCGGTTGTATTTTAGATAGTGGTGGAAATCATCCCAAAATTGTTTATCCTAAATTAGGTTATGTAATACCCGTTCCAAAACACGGAAAATGTGTTGGCGAGGTTTACATAAAGCAGTTGAAGGATTTGCTTGATATGATAAGGGAGGAATTAACATGAGATATGGATTTGATGTTCAAAAAATGGAAGTTGAGGGGCACGAGTTCTATTGTATTAAGAGTAAATGCTTAAAAGGTTGCGTGGCTCAAGGCGAAACTGTAGATGAAGCATTAAAGCTTTTTGAAGAATTGGAGCAGGAGTGCATTAAAACTTCAAAAAAGTATGGCATACCAATTCCAGAAGAAATCGTTACTAAAAATATTGAATATAGCGGCAAAATTTTACTGAGAATACCAAAGTCTTTGCATCGTGAAATTGCTGAACTTTCAATTATTGAGGGCGTTAGCATTAACCAATGTATCAACTTGGCTCTTAGTAAATTTGTAGGAAAAGCAAGCGGATTTAGTGAGTGTTTAAAAATGTATTCTCCGGTACTTTCCGTAGGTTGTAAGGCCGCCAATATAGAAAGAGCTTTTGAAAAAGTTAACACAAGTAGATCAATGGTTGGTCATAGAACTTTTTTGTCATATAACGGAGGTGTATTTAATGGTTTTACAGGAAATTATAAGCAATCCGCAGCTGTCTCTCAAAAAAATTGAATATAAGTCCTTACCAACAGATACTGAAAATGATGAATTAAATGTTGATGTAGCAGATAATTTTCATTCTAAACTCAGTAAATCAGGTGATAAATTATTAGTTGTATTTTCCAGAAATATTTCAATGAATCCACCGCAGCTTTTTGCTATTACAGTTGAATATTTAGTTTCATGGGATATTAAAGAAGAAAATTTTCCGCAATTAGTTGAAAAAATCGATAATTGGAATAACGATGAAATTAATACTTTATGTTTTACTTCAATCGCAGAATCTGTTTTTGTTATTTCACAATTAACGAAAGCGGCATTTATGCCACCGCTACTAACACCATGTGAATTTGTTGATTCGACTGATGTTACGGATGATGAAGCTTGATCAAAGCCGACAGAGAATAATAACTCTGTCGGCTGTTTTTTTTGCTATACAATTCTTGCACGAAAAAAGCTTTGACATCATAATCTATGTTCCACTACATAGTCCCTTATCGTAAATTTTCAAGGAATATCACAGAACATCACACAAAACAAAAACAGCTATCAAACCACGCATTTACGCAATTTAATAGCTGTTTTGCTGGAGCTGCTAACCGGGCTTGAACCGGTGACCTCGTCCTTACCAAGGACGTGCTCTACCTACTGAGCCATAGCAGCAAACCAATTACAGTAATATATTATACACTATCTCTGCCGCTTTGTCAAGCCCTTTTCACAACTTTTTTACTCTATTCCCTCATCATCACCGTCATCTGCCTGAACGCTTGGGTCGTAATCATCATATGTGTCCATAAAATTGTACTTCTTGCCTTTGTATTCGTATTGTATCACAGTACGCAGATTGACGTTATAAACGCTCTTGAAGATATTGTTTTCGATGTTGGGATTGGTGGCACGAAACTTTGCTATAAGCTCCTTCATTTCCTGCCGCTTTGATACCTCACCCTTTTTCTCTGAACCCTCGTAGCTCTCAGTGAAACGGCAGGCACAGCGGATAAAATGCAGATCGTTCTGCTCCACCCAGCGGATAATGTCCGCCTCTTTCACCATGTACAGTGGTCTGATAAGCTCCATGCCTGCGTAGTTCCTCGAGTGTAGCTTCGGCATCATAGTCTGAATCTGTCCTCCGTATACCATGCTCATGAGTATGGTTTCTATAACATCATCAAAATGATGTCCCAAAGCTATCTTGTTGCACCCAAGATCCTGCGCAAATTTGTAAAGCCAGCCACGTCTCATTCTTGCACAAAGATAGCATGGGTTGCGTTTTGTGTTGTATGCAATGTCAAAAACTTTCGTCTCAAACATCTTTATGGGTATTCCCATAAGTGCCGCATTGTCGATTATTCTCTGTCTGTTGGCGTCACTGTAACCGGGGTTCATTACAATAAACTCCAGCCCTATGTCCATGCCTTGATATTTCTGCAAATGCTGCATACACTTAGCAAGAAGCATTGAGTCCTTTCCGCCTGATATGCACACCGCTATTTTGTCCCCCGGCTTTATCATATCGTAACGCTCATATCCCATTACGAATTTATTCCATATATCTCTGCGAAAATCAGTAACGATGCTCCGCTCTATCTTCTGCTGTGGAGTCAATATTCTTGACATCTCAAACTCTCCTTAAAATCATATACTTAAATTCTACTATTTTTATGGGAATTTGTCAACCATATTCATGTTGACATTGTATTGTGATATTGTTATAATATAATAAAGTATTAAAGCAGGAGGATATCATGAACGAAAATATAGAGCGTGAGATAAAAATTTCTCTCACAAAAGAACAATATAACACCGCTGAAAAGCTTTTTCAGTGGAACAAAATAATAGAGCAGACCAATTTTTATTATATTCCACAGCAGGATACGGGCATGACAAGTATCAGGGTAAGACAAATAGGGGATAAGTATTTTTTGCAGCTTAAAGCACCTATCTCCGAAAACGGTGCACTTCATGTGAAAAAAGAGTATGAACAACAGCTTGACAGCCTGCCAGAAAAGCTCACCGCACAGGAGCTTTCACAGCTTGTGGGGAGAGATTTCCCTGCCGCTGACCTTGCAGGCTCTTTGCATACTCAGCGCAAGCTCTGCACCGATTTCGACCATGTTGAGATATGCCTTGACAAAAGCGAATATCTCGGCTTGACAGACTATGAGTTGGAACTTGAATATACAGCCGACTATCCCGAAAAGCCTTTGGAGATACTGAAAAATGCAGGTATCACACAGGGAGAAGCGGTAATAGGCAAGTATGCAAGATTCATGGAAAGAGCCAAAAAGCTTGGTAAGTGCTGATTTTCGCCTATCTGCGGTCATTTTCTATGAAAAAGCACCCACAGCCTGCAAAGGTTTGGGCAATAATGATAATTGACAGTGACGTTATAATATGTTATTATATTAAAGTGTTAAAACGTATGAAATGGTATTTTGAAGATACCCGAAAGGAAGTTAATAATGAAAAGATCTATTTTTAAGACTATCGCATCACTTTCCGCTGCTGCCATGATGCTTTTGGCTGTAGGCTGCGGAAGCACATCT
The DNA here is from genome assembly GCF_025567495.1 of Hominimerdicola aceti. Lineage (NCBI taxonomy): Bacteria > Bacillati > Bacillota > Clostridia > Eubacteriales > Oscillospiraceae > Hominimerdicola > Hominimerdicola aceti. The sequence continues at coordinate 120,517 of NZ_JAOQJZ010000001.1, forward strand.
GATTCTTCATCAGCAGCAGGCACAAACAGCACAGCCGCTGCAACAGGCGAAGATAACTCACTTCAGAAAGTTCTTGATTCAGGCAAGCTTGTGCTTGGTCTTGACCCAACATTCAAGCCAATGGGCTACACAGACGAGAACGACAACATCGTAGGCTTTGATATCGACGTTGCAAAGGAAGTTTGCTCAAGACTTGGTGTAGAGCTTGAAACTTACTCTGTAAACTGGGATACAAAGGAGCAGGACCTTAATGCAGGCACAATAGATTGTATCTGGAATGGTCTTTCTGTCAGCGATGAGAGAAAGAAAGTAATGCTCATGAGCGAGCCTTACATGAAGAATGAAATGGTGTTCGTTGTAAACGGCTCAAGCGACGTTGCTTCACAGGCTGATCTTGCAGGCAAGAACATTGCCGTACAGAACGGCTCAACAGCACAGGAAACACTTCTTGCATCTGACGTTGTAGCAAATGGTGCGACAACAACAGAGCTTGCAACAAATGTTGAAGCCCTCCAGCAGTTGGAGCTTAACATGGTAGACGCAGCGTTCCTTGACTCAGTAGTTGCAAACTACGAGATATCCACATCAGGCAAGGATTACAAGGTGCTTCCTGACGGCCTTGACCCAGAGGAGTACGCTATCGGCTTCAGACTTGGTGATCAGGCACTTTGCGACAAGATCGAGGAGATCCTTCACGAAATGAAGCAGGACGGCAAGCTCGCTGAGATATCAACAACTTGGTTCGGAAGCGACATCACGACCATAGAATAATCACAAAAACATTCAATCGGACAGTCTTCGGGCTGTCCGATTTTTTTTGCTTATTAAGTTTTTTTCGTGTCATATCTTTAGAAAATAAAAAAGTCTCGCAAACAACGTGTTTACGAGATTTTTTGGCGGAGAAGGAGGGATTCGAACCCTCGATGAGCTATTAACCCATACACGAGTTCCAGTCGTGCGCCATAAACCGGGCTAGGCGACTTCTCCAGTTTATCATTTTTTTATATGTGTCACACTATCTAAGCGACTTTAATATTATACCATATGATCTTTTACTTGTCAAGACATTTTTGAAACTTTTTTTGTTCTTTTCTTATTCAGAAGTACTGTGTAAAAAAAGTTTTCTCTGCGATGCTTTATTAACAATATTCTGAAAAGTTTTCATTTTATTTTCTATATGAACATGTTACCGAAAGTTTTCGCAACTTCGAAAACGATTAAGCAAATTGTTTAGTTGATTTATAACAAATTTAATCAAATATATGTATTGGTAATATTGAAAACAGCTTAATAATTTTACCACTAAAATAAAAAAGTCGTTAAAAAGTTTACGAAAATTCACAAAATGCCTTTGACAACTCGTGGCAAATGTGGTATAATATTTGAATGACTGTAGGGTGCAGTGCGTCTAAATGCAACATTATAGAGAAGGTGAGACATTTTGGGAAGAAAACGCATTGGAGTGATATTGTCTGAGGCAGAAAGCTATTATCAGGAAAGATTGCTGAAAGGCGTAATGACAAAGGCTTTTCAGCTTGACTATGATGTGCTTATCTTCACAAGCTTTGTCAAAGTGTCATTCTTAAAAGCAGTGTCTGTTGGAGAAATGCAGATATATGACGCTATAAATTATGATAAGCTCGATGGCGTTATCGTTTTGGCAGATACATTAAAAATGCCTGGGCTTTTTGACAAAATATGCAGGGATATAGATGAGAAATGTCATGTTCCTGTGGTTTTTATAGATGGAAGCTATAAGGACTATGAAAGTATTTATACCCGTGACGAAATACCCTTTATGCAATTGACAGAACATCTTATCGAGGTCCATGGATGCAGGAAGATACTTTTTTTGAGCGGTGCGCTGGAGACTGCCACCACTCGTGAACGGCTTGCGGGATATAAGCGTGCCCTTGAAAAGCATGGCATAGAGTATGATCCGGACTTTGTCTGCTTTGACGGAGGCTTCTGGTATGATAAAGCGGCAGAGGTGGCAAATAATATCATCTATGGCAGACGTAAAAAGCCTGACGCTATCGTTTGCTGTGGAGATTATATGGCCATAGGCGTTGTACATGAATATCAGAAAAACGGTTTGAGCGTGCCTGAGGATATGATAGTTGCAGGTTATGACGCAATAGACGAGGCTATCCATTGCGTGCCAGCTATAACCTCTTGCTCACCGCCGATCTTTGAAACTGGCGTGAACGCAGTAATGACCATTGAAGCAAGGATCAAAGGCGTTGAACCGCAGGGACTTATGGAGGACGGCGGCAAGGTGGAGATAGGTGCTTCCTGCGGCTGTCATGAGGATTATAGCTATACAAAGCGTGATCTTTTATCATCTCAGAACAAGATGAATTATCATGACTTTTTGGACAGCAATATGACCGATATAATGGCTTGCTCTAAAGATCCCGATGATCTGATGGCCAGGATACAATATTTTCTCTATCTTATCATTGGTCATGAGAGGTATTATCTCTGCCTTAATGAGGATTGCCTCGGAGAGCATGAGATAGTCGGTGAGATCTCCACTGTTCCAAAGGAATATACAGAAAATATGGTGCTTTATATAAGAAACGTTGACGGCAAAAGCAGAACTCTTCATGATCCTTTTGAACTCAAAGAGATATTTCCTGATCTGGATGAAGAACGAGAAAGCCCTTGTGCATTCTTTATCACCCCGGTACATTTTATAGATCGGTGCTATGGCTATGCTGTATTGTCTTACGGTGACGAAATAAAATCGATAGATATCACTTATCGTAATTGGACAAATCATGTAAGCAATGCTCTGGAATCAATGCGGATACGAAACTCCATAGCTAATCTTGCAGTCCGTGACGCTATGACAGGTGTTTATTCGAGAATAGGCATTGAGAAAAATATCCAGTTTGTTGTTGACAGAATGTCAAATCCGAAAAATAAGGCTTTTATCGCTGTCTGCGATCTGGACTGCCTTAAAAAGATAAATGATAATTTTGGCCATAACTGCGGTGATATTGCAATAAAAGCGATCGCAGACGCAGTTTTGGCATCGACAAAAAATAACGAGATATGTGCAAGGGTAGGCGGCGATGAGTTTGTGGTGATAGGCTGTAACGACTATAACGACAACTATCCTGAACGATTTTCTGCAAGGGTCAACGACCGTCTTAGGGTATATAACAAGTTTGCAGGTAACGAGTTTGAGGTCAGCGTTAGTATAGGCGGTATCTGTAAACATATAACAGATGTCCACGAGCTTGAAGATATGTTTACACAGGCGGATAAGATAATGTACGCAAGTAAATTGGAAAGACATAAAAACAGGAAATAGCAATAGATAAAATATCAGTGCATTACAACGGACGGTCAGTGATCGTCCGTTTTTGCGTGTGAGAGACACATATCCACTTGACTTATAGGCTCAAATGTAGTATAATGTAAAAGTTAAGGCGGTTTTCTGCCTGTTAGTAAGACGATTTTTTCGGAAAGGAAATGGATAATAAAATGGCTAAAGCTAAAAAAATAACGGCTGCTCTTACTGCCGCATTGCTTTGTACTGCGAGCCTTACCTCTTGCTCGGACACAAGCTATGTAATGACAGTAGGTGACAGCAAGATAAACGCAGGTATCTACATTTATAATGAGCTTACAGAAATGTCATATCAAATGACGATGATGTATTATCAGAAAGGCATCAAAAAGGACTATTTCAATCAGAAGGTAGACGGAAAGGCATTTGACGAGTATCTTTCAGATTATGCTCTCACTGCAACTAAGGAGTATGCGGCTGTAGTTGACAAGTTCAACGAGCTTGGACTTACTCTTTCAGATGAAGATATAAAGTCCATTAATGACAGCATAAGCAGCACATGGGATTCTCAGGGCGAGTTTTACGAGTCAGAGGGTATCTCAAAGGAATCTGTAAAGCTTGCACTCAAAGGCTCGAAAATGAGGGAAGAGCTTTTTGATCACTACTATGCAGAGGGCGGCGAGGAAGCTGTTTCAGACGATGAAATGGTGAAGTATCTTGATGATAACTACCTGAGATATAAATCCATTTCCTTTGCAAAAACTAAAGCATCAACTGATTCTTCATCATCAGCCACCGATTCTTCTACAGACTCAGCAGACGCTGCAAATGAGGAAGCCAAGGCAAAAAGAGATGAGTTCCTTGAAAAGGCTCAGGGCGTTTCGTTTGACGATTTTGACAGCATTATAGACGAATACAATGATTATGTTGCATCAAAGAAAGCCTCAGATTCAAGCTCCGCCGCTGACAGCGATTCATCAGCCTCAGACAGTTCAACAGCGTCAGATGACACTTCTTCTGTAGCAGAGAGTGACACAAGCTCCATAGCAAGCGATGACACATCTTCAGTTTCTGACAGCACAGCAGATTCAAGCACAGTAGCGTCGGACACAGATTCTTCCACAGACAGTTCTTCTTCTGCACCTGACCCGTATGCAAATGAAAAGATGATGAATTACGGCACAATGGACGATTCACAGAAAGACACAACAAACGGCAAGATACTCAAAGAAGTAAGCGGTATGAGCACAGACGTTGCAACAGCTTATGAGGACGATAACGCATATTACATTCTTATCAAGGGCGATGTTAAGGGCAGAGATACAGAATATGCCAAGGACAATCATGAAGATCTTCTGAAAGAAATGAAGAGCGATGAATTTCAGAAGAAATTAACAAGCTGGGTAGAAAAGCTTGACATCAAGGTAAACAACAAGGCCATAAAGCGTTACACACCGAAAGTGGTCTACGATAAGCAGACAGAGTATTACAGCAAGAACAATAATTCATAGCAGATAAAATTACCGCCGCAACCGAGTTTGGTTGCGGCGGTTTTGTCATGTTGGCAAATCCTTCGGTTTCCTCCTTGCCCAATTGTAGCACATAAGGAGAAAATCCCCAAATGTGAACACATTCACATTTTATCAACAGAAGCCCATTTTATGTATTATTTTTTTGCGAGCACAATGCCCAACATATTATGACTTTATAAAACAAAGAGCTGCGCTTCTTTAATGAAACGCAGCTCTTATGCTTATATTTTTATTATAAAAACGAAATGCACTGTGAATATGCCCCAATATTTAGTCAACAACACATTCCACAACAGCACAAGGCGGAATATTCAGCTTTAACACATTGTCCTTGATGACTGCCGTATGCTCGGTAATGCTCACTCTGTCGGGACAGTCGAAGTCGTTATAGCTGTGCGCCTCGTTTGTAAGTATCCTGCAAGAAACTGATGATGCTTTAAATCCGAAAATGCTGCATTCAACAGCAGCCTCTTCCGTAAGCGAACAGTTTGCGGCGGTAACGGTCATACTCTTTTCGTTCACCGATGCGGAAACCGAGATCATCGGAGCATTTTTACCTTCCGACATATTTTCGTTCTGCGTATAGCAGTAAACTGCCTCGTTGTTTTGGTGTGTTTTAAAAAGGTCGAAAACGTGATATGTAGGCGTTTTTATCATCTTATCGCCCTCTGTAAGAATGACCGATTGGAGAACATTCACCGCCTGCGCAAGGTTTGCCATTACAACACGGTCGCTGTGTCTGTTAAAAACATTCAGCTCTATTGCAGCAACGATAGCATCACGCATTGTATTCTGCTGATATAAAAATCCCGGGTTCGTACCCTCTTCTACCTTATGCCAGCAGCCCCACTCTCCTATTACAAGTCCTATTTTCTTTTCAGGATCATAGCGGTTCATTATCTCCGAATGTCTTGTGATAAGCTCATCGGAAAAGTTCGCTGCAGCGATAGTTTTATAATAAAGCTCATCGTCAAAATCGGTGGCAGACTCCATTTCGGGCCATACTGGCATCGTATAATAATGCAGGTCGATAGCATCAACATTATTGCTGTCAAGATTTTTCATCATGACTTCTGTCCAGTTATAGTCGGCAGAGCTTGAACCGCAGGCTATTCTGTAAAGTCTGTTTCCCGAATAATTGCGGCAGAATGTCTGATACCTTTTATAAACGTCGGCGTAATATTCGGGACGCATATTTCCTCCACAGCCCCAGTTTTCATTGCCGATACCGAGGTATTCGAGTTTCCACGGCTCGGCTCTGCCGTTCTTCTTTCTCTGCTCTGTGAGAGGTGATTCCGCATCTGAGGTCATATATTCTATCCATTCGGATAATTCACGAACACTGCCGCTGCCAACATTGCCGTTTATATAAGGCTTGCAGCCAACAAGCTCACAGAAGCGCATAAATTCGTGCGTGCCAAAAGAATTATCCTCCGTAACTCCGCCCCAGTTCGTGTTCACGATCTTTCGGCGCAGAGATTTTTCGCCGATACCGTCCTGCCATTGATATTCTTCTGCAAAGCAGCCGCCGGGCCAGCGGAAAACGGGAGCTTTTATATTTCTGAGCGCCTCGATGATATCATTCCTTATTCCGTCTGTATTCGGAATAGGTGAATTTTCACCCACATATATACCATTGTAGATACATCTTCCGAGATGCTCGGAAAAATGTCCGTATATCTCGGGAGAGATATGTCCGAGCCTGTCGTCTGCATTTATTACCATTGATATTTTTTTCATGTTATACCTCCGCAGCATGCTGAATTATAATATTATAATACTAAGTCAAGAAATCCTCATATTTCAATTACAGATGATTCTATGGACAGCAAAAGCTGTGCATACAAGCTGAACGATATTTTTATCAGCCGTTTTAAGCTTGTCCTTGAAATTATCAATGCCAATGATTTTTTGACCAGCAAGACCGAAAGTGAGCTGTTTGAACTTTACAATAAGATGCTCGATCTTGATGTTCATCACTACATGACAGTCACAAAGTGCGGTTTTGTCATATCCGAAATTCACTTATGATACCTAGTATTAGCACTTATCTGAAATGCCCTGTAAACCTGCTCCAAAAGCATTATCCTTGCAAGCTGGTGTGGGAACGTCATCTCCGACATTGATAAGCGCAGGTCAGCTTTCGCCTTTATCTCAGGGGCAATGCCGAATGAAGAGCCTATTATGAAATTCACTGTGCTGAATCCGTTCAGACCGCATTCGCTGAGCTTTTTGGACAGCTTTTCACTTGAAAGCTGCTTGCCCTCAATGCACATTGCAATATTGTATGCGCCCTTGATGTCAGTGTAGCCTTTCATGGCTTTTGCCTCGTTTTCAAGCGCCGCCGCTATCTCCTTTTCGGAGGGGTTGTCAGATAACCTCGACTCGTTCAGTTCAACTATTTCAAGCTTGCAGAACGCCCCCAGCCGCTTTGAGTATTCCGCCGCAGCATCACGCCAGTATTTTTCTTTCAGCTTTCCAACTGTAATAAGATTTATCCTTATCAAAATGCCACCGCCATTCCGCTGCCCTCAGGCTTTGCTATATGTAAAATATAGTCGCTGTTGCGCTCGTAATCCCCAAGTGCTCCCACAGCCGAGTTTTCAGCCTGAAAAGGCGTGTTGTTTTCCTGACTTAAATGCCCTAAAATAAATTTATATGTACCTGCTGTCATAAGCTTTTTTAGCTGTTCTCCGCAGGCAGAGTTTGAAAGGTGTCCGTGGTCTGAAGCGATGCGCCTTTTCAGCTCGTATGGATAAGGTCCATTCTTTAGCATTGACTCATCATAATTTGACTCCAGCAAAACAAGGTCAGAACCGCTCAGGTGCATATCCACCTCATTTGTAACAGTGCCAAGGTCGGTGCATACGCACACCTGCTTGCCGTCAGGGGTCTTTATCTGATATCCACAGCTTGCAGGGGTATCATGAAATGTGGCAAAACCTTTTACGGCATAATCTCCTATGCACACTTCATTGCCGTCCACCTCGTTGACATCACAGGCTGGGTCTATTTTGCCGTCAGATACAAGTATCTCAAGATTGGTCTTTTGGGCAAATACAGGGATATGATATTTCTTCGTGAGAACTTTAAGCCCAGAAACATGGTCTGAATGTGTGTGTGTGATAAAAATTCCCTGTATCACAGCAGGGTCGATCTCGTTAGCTTTCAAAGCCTCACAAAGACGTTTGCAGGATACTCCTGCGTCAACAAGTATCCCGCCGTCACTGTTGCCGATAAAAGAGCTGTTGCCCTTGCTTGATGAAAAAAGTGGATATATCCTTGCCATAACTAATTCCTTTCAAAAGTTTTCAGAAGATACTCTGCAACGCCGTTCTCCTCATTTGTGCCTGTCACCTGGTCGCAGCCTTCAAGCACCTCTTTGCAGGCGTTTTTTACTGCCACTCTTTTATCAGCCGCCTTGAACATAGGCAGATCGTTGGTGTTGTCGCCAAAAGCCGTGACAAAGTCAAAGCCGTAATTCTCACGAAGATACCTCACGCCTTGCTCCTTAGAAGCCGCCGAAGAGAACACTTCAAGATACCAAAGCTTGGGGTCATAAACATCATAATAGTATGTGATGTTCAGCTTTTCATTTTCTTTAAGAGCGTCATACAGCGGTACAAGTTTTTCTTTTTCTGCAATAAATGTGAAGTATATCACATTGTCGATGTACTGAGAAAGGTCACTGACCTGCGTGAAAGACTTGTAATATTTCTCTCTGCGTTCGTTGTAAAAGCTCTTCATTGCAGGAGAAATAAGCCTCTCATATCTTGTGGAAAGCTGGTTATCTGAAACCGAGTACATAAAAGGCTCTAAACCAAGTCCTTTTGAAAGACTTATGATAAGACCGCAAAGCTTCCTGGAAAGGCTGTTTATCTTGACGTATTTTTTCTCCGCCATATCATAAATAAGCACGCCGTTCATAAGTATAACGGGAAGCTTCAGGTCAAGCCCCGAAAGTATTTTTCCTGCGGAAGCAAGCGTCCTTGCAGTGGCGGCAGTGAAGTTAAGTCCCTTTGCCATGAGCCTGTTCAAAGTGTCTCTTGTGAACTTCGTCACCTCTGCATTGCCGTTAAGCAGCGTTCCGTCAAGGTCGGAAATAAAAAGCTCCATATCATGTCCTCTCAAATGCTGTAAAAAACGGCGGCAAATAATATGCCGCCGCAGTGTTATCGATATTTATCAGCCGCTAAGCTCCATTTCGTTAGCGTCAGGCTTGTAAACACGCTGAATGTCAGCTCCAAGCCCTCTGAGCTTCTCATCTATCTTTTCATATCCTCTTTCGATGTAGAAAATATTGTCTATCTCAGTTGTTCCCTCAGCCGCAAGACCGGCAATGACCATTGCCGCACCTGCTCTCAGGTCAGTTGCCACAACAGGAGCACCTTTGAGCTTGCCAACGCCCTGTATAACAGCCACCTTGCCGTCAACAGAAATGTCAGCGCCCATTCTTCTAAGCTCAGCCACATATCTGAATCTGTTGTCAAAAATATCGTCTGTAACGATGCTCGTACCCTCTGCAAGCGTCAGCAGTGTTGAGAACTGCGGCTGCATATCAGTAGGGAAGCCAGGGTGCGGCATAGTTTTTATAGAAGTTTTCACGAGCGGACCGTCCACCCATACATGAACGCTCTCGTCGCTTTCCTCAACGTTTACACCTACCTTGCGTAGCTTTGCCGTGATAGACTCAAGGTGTTTAGGGATAACATTTGCGATAACAACGTCGCCCTTTGTGGCAGCCGCCGCTACCATATAAGTGCCTGCCTCTATCTGGTCAGGGATAGTCGCATAGGTAACGCCTTTGAGGTAATCAACGCCTCTTATCTTGATAACGTCTGTACCTGCGCCTCTGATATCAGCACCCATTGAGTTAAGGAAGTTCGCAAGGTCAACGATATGAGGCTCTTTCGCCGCATTTTCGATTATAGTAAGCCCCTTTGCCTTTACAGCGGCAAATATTGCATTCATAGTTGCACCAACTGTAACAAAGTCAAAGTATATCTGATTGCCCACAAGCTCGTCTGCTGTGACATGATTAGCTCCGTTCACTATCTCGTCAGACGCACCAAGCGCCTTGAAAGCTTTCAAATGCTGATCTATAGGTCTGTCGCCAAGGTCACAGCCGCCCGGCATCGGAACAAAAGCCTCGTGAAATCTTCCAAGCAGTGTTCCAAGAAAATAGCATGACGCTCTCATGGTTCTTGCAAGCTCATATGGCACTTCAGGCTTTTCAATGCCCTTTGTGTCAAAATATATAGTATTTTTATCTAAAAGTCTGACCTCTGCGCCCATTTCACGCAGGATCTTCATGCACTTAGTTATATCGCTTATCTCAGGCACGTTCTCAAGAACGCACGGCTCGTCGCACAGGATAGTTGCCGCAACCAATGCAACAGCAGCGTTTTTTGCACCGCTTATCTGCACTGTACCATGCAGCGGCTTACCTCCATGTATAACAAACTTCTCCAAGTTTACACACTCCTTAACGAGATTGTCGGCTTCTCTCTCTGCCGACGCTCAGATTATTATACCACAGCCACAGGCAAAATAAAAGCAAAAAGCAAGAATTTCAACGATTTGGTTAAAATCATTTAACATACACCCAAGCAATCGTTAAATCTGCCCATATAATGCAGGCTATGGCGGTCTATAAAAAGAACAAATGTTCACGTACTCTTAACAATAGAATATCCAACTCTTATATTTTAACACACCCCATTCAAAAAATCAATAGTGAATAAGGATATTTTGATAAATTTTCGACAATTTTTTCGGCTTTTTCGGTGAAAATTACAGCAATGTTACAACTGTACGAAATCTTGTACCTTATTGTAACCTTGCTGTAATATTTAAGTACAAAAAATCAGACACTTGCCGTTTGTCTTGACGAAAAAGAACGGCTGTGGTATACTCATAACAACAGATATACTGTAAAAAGGGGAGTGCGGCAGTGGTAAAAAGAAAGAATCTCATATGGGCGGCAGTTTTTGCGGCTGTTATCGCTGCGTGTCTGATATTTATTTTCCTCACAGGTGGAAAGAGCGGAGAAAAATCTGCCGAGATATATGAAAACGGCAAGCTCATAAAGACTATTTCTGACCTTTCCCCCGATAAGGAGTATTCCTTTGATATAAAAACAGAAAACGGCACTAATACCATAACCGTTGGAGAGGGAAGCATTTGGGTGTCTGTCGCAGATTGCTCGAACCAGACCTGTGTTCATGCAGGAAAGATATCCCACGCAGGACAGACCGTCATTTGTGCACCGCACAAGCTTGTGATAAAAATAGTCGGTGAGACATCTGCTGACGCTGTGATATAGGGGTGGAAGCATGAAGATATCAGTACAAAAAATCGCCCTTATAGGAATTTTTACCGCCTTGTCACTTATCATTTTCATGGTTGAAGCACAGTTTCCTGTTATGCCCATAGGCGGCATGAAGCTTGGGCTTGCCAATATCGTCACAATGGCAGCAATGCTTTTTGTCGGCAGAAAAGAGGCAGGCTTGGTGCTGCTTTTGAGGATAGTCCTTGCGGCAGGGCTTTACGGAACTGTGGTGAGCTTTGCGTTTTCACTCACAGGCGGAATTTTAGCGTATCTTGCCATGTGCATTGCGGTTTCGAGAGTTGGTGAAAACCAGCTTTGGGTGACATCAGCTTTTGGCGGTTTTTTTCATAACATAGGTCAACTTTGTGCGGCGGCAGTGATATCAGGCACATGGGCGGTGTTCAGCCTTTTGCCTTATCTCATAATAAGCGGCATTCTCACAGGTACGCTCAATGGTCTTATCCTCCAAAGATTGTGGAAGTCGCCACTTAGAAAATATAGCATAAAAAGATAACAGCGGCGTCAGGGGCATACCTGATGACCGCTGTTTTGTTCTATAGTCAGTTTAGCCAAAAACAGACTTTTCACAAAGTGGCATTTCTACATTTTCGCCTTGTGAGAAATAGGTGAAAACTCAGCGTTTTGCTTGCATTTGACCGAAAAATATGGTATAATTAGTTGTTATAATAGGGTCATTATAGGATAGCGTTGAAATTGAACGGAGGAGTGGATTTGAGAATACTTGGTATCGACCCGGGCTACGCCATTGTGGGATTCGGAGTGCTTGAATACAACAGCGGAAAATTCACTGTTGTTGACTACGGTGCAATAACCACTTCTTCGGATATGGATTTCAACAGACGGCTGAAAGTCATCTATGATGATATGACCGAGATAATAACTACCTATAAGCCTGATGAAATGGGAATAGAAAAGCTGTTTTTCAATACCAATGAAAAGACCGCCATTGACGTTGCACAGGCAAGGGGAGTGACCCTGCTTCCTGCCATAATAAGAAATATTCCAATCTATGAATATACGCCTTTGCAGGTGAAATGCTCCATAGTCGGCTATGGACGTGCCGAGAAAAAGCAGGTGCAGGAAATGACAAAGACCATGCTTCATCTTAAAGCTATCCCAAAGCCTGACGATACAGCGGACGCAGTGGCTATCGCTATAACTCACGGACTTTCGGTGAACACAAGGCGTGTTATGAAAAATTTTGAGGAGAAATAATATGATATATTCACTTAGCGGAAAGCTCGTTCATACCGAGAGCGACCTTGCCGTAATAGAATGTGCAGGCGTTGGCTATGCCTGCAAAACAACATTTTCTACCTTACAGCAGATAGCAGGAAAAAGCGAGGTAAAGCTTTACACTCACCTCTCCGTAAGGGAGGACGCGGTGGAGCTTTTCGGCTTTGCAACTAAGGAGGAGCTTAAAAGCTTCCGTATGCTCATATCTGTCAGCGGAGTAGGCCCGAAGGCAGGTCTTGCCATACTTTCAGCCTGCACTCCGTCACAGTTTGCGCTTGCGGTTGCAACGGGGGATTCAAAGGCTTTCACAAAGATAAAGGGTATCGGTACAAAGATAGCACAAAGGATAGTCCTCGAGCTTAAGGATAAGGTGGCAAAAGAGAATACCATATCCGTCAGAGGAAATGCGGCTCAGGGCTTTGCGGCTGTTCCAAGCGGAGCTGTCGAAGAAGCTGTCACAGCCCTTGTGGTGCTTGGATATACCGAGGGCGAAGCAATGTCAGTGATATCAAAGCTTGACCCGAATTTGAGCGTTGAAGAGCTTATAAAGAAAGCCCTTATCGGACTTGCGAAATTTTGAGAGGAGAACTCCATAAATGATCGAAAAAGGAGATTTTGATATAGACAGGATAGTCACCCCGAAAGAAACTCAGGCGGAAACAACTGACGATTTCGAGGTGAGCCTTAGACCTAAAACACTTGACGAGTATATCGGTCAGGAAAAGGTCAAGGAGAACCTGAAAATATATATACAAGCGGCAAAAAACAGGGGCGACAGCCTTGACCATGTTCTGCTTTACGGCCCGCCTGGTCTGGGCAAGACCACTCTTTCTGCCATAATCGCTCACGAAATGGGAGTGAATATCAGGATAACATCAGGACCTGCCATTGAAAAGCCGGGAGACCTTGCGGCTTTGCTCACAAACCTTGAAAAAGGCGACGTGCTTTTTATAGACGAGATACACCGCCTTTCAAGACAGGTGGAGGAAGTTCTTTATCCTGCCCTTGAAGATTATGCCTTGGATATAATCATGGGCAAAGGTCCTGCGGCAAGGTCTATAAGGATCGAGCTTAACAAGTTCACTCTTATAGGCGCGACCACCAGAGCAGGCTCGCTTTCTGCACCGCTGAGAGATCGTTTTGGCGTTATCCAGCGTTTGGAGCTTTACAATACCGAACAGCTTTCCGATATCGTAAAGCGTTCTGCAGTTTTGCTTGGCGTGGCTTGTGATGATGACGGTGCAGAGGAGATAGCGAAGCGTTCAAGAGGAACTCCGAGAATAGCAAATCGCTTTTTAAGGCGTGTGCGTGATTTTGCCGAAGTCATGGGCGACGGCAGGATAACCGCAGACATTGCTAAGATAGCCCTCAACAGAATGGACGTTGACAAGCTGGGACTTGACTCTCTCGACAAACGTCTGCTGACTATGATAATAAAAGGCTATGACGGCGGCCCAGTGGGACTTGAAACCCTTGCGGCGGCTATCGGCGAGGAGTCAGTCACCATTGAGGACGTTTGCGAGCCGTATCTTATGCAGCTAGGTTTCCTCTCAAAGACCCCCAGGGGACGTGTGGCGACACAGCTTGCTTACGATCATTTGGGCTTTCTCAAGGACGGACAAACGCACCTTTGATTTAGTGAGGAATGCTTAATGAGGAATGAGGAGTGAGGAATGAGGAATGAGGAATTATGGTATCGCCTAGCGGCGATGAATTTTTCATTCTGTAGGGGCGAACAGTGTTCGCCTGCCACTGCACTTTTTATCTTTGGAAAATTTTATTATCGGATAAATTTAATATGTGTGTTAATATAGAGTTTACATAAATAAAAAATAATATATATAGAGGTATGACCTCGAAAAGGAGCTAATTATTATGGGAAGATTATTTGGAACTGACGGCGCAAGAGGAGTAGCTATCACAGAGCTTACCTGTGAGCTTGCTATGCAGATAGGCAGAGCTGCCGCAATGGTACTCACGAAGGAAACAAACCACAAGGCTAAGATAATCATAGGCAAGGATACCCGTATCTCAGGCGACATTCTGGAGTCTGCACTGGTCGCAGGTATCTGCTCAGTTGGTGCAGACGCTCATATACTCGGTGTTGTTCCTACCCCTGCCGTTGCAATGCTTGTAAAGAAATACAACGCAGACGCAGGCGTTATGATATCCGCTTCACACAATTCTGTTGAGTTTAATGGCATAAAGCTTTTCTCTGGCACAGGCTTCAAGCTTTCTGACGAGATAGAAAACGAGATAGAAGCACTTATCCTGGACACACCTGAAAGGATAGAGCTTAAGGACGGCTGTGATATAGGTCACGTTTATTACGAAAAGGACGCAGCTTGGGATTATATCCGCTACGTTATGAAAACAGTTCAGACTGATTTCAATGGTATCCGTGTGGCGCTTGACTGTGCAAATGGCTCAGCTTCCGTGTGCGCACAGAGAATTTTCGAGGGACTTGGTGCAAAGTGCATAATGCTCAACGATAAGCCGGACGGAACGAATATAAATAAGGATTGCGGCTCAACACATATCGAGGGCCTGCAAAAGGCAGTTGTTGATAATCATTGCGATATAGGTCTTGCCTTTGACGGCGACGCCGACAGATGTCTTGCAGTTGACGAAAAGGGCGAGCTTATCGACGGTGACAAGATACTTGCTATTTTCTCAAAATATATGAAGAACATGGGTATTCTCAAAAACAACACCTGCGTTGTTACAGTTATGACAAACCTCGGCTTCTTCAAGTATGCAAAGGCAAACGGCATCGTTGCCGCTACCACAAAGGTGGGAGACAGATACGTTCTTGAAGAAATGCTCAAGGGCGGTTATAATATCGGCGGTGAGCAGTCAGGTCATATCATTCTTCTTGACTATGCAAACACAGGCGACGGTGAGCTGACAGGTACAAAGCTTCTGACAGTCCTCAAATGTACAGGCGAAAAGGCAAGCGAGCTTGCTTCCTGCATGGAGTGCTATCCGCAGGTACTTGTGAACGTTAAGATAACAGCAGACAAAAAGGGTATGTGGGATAAAGTCCTTGAGATAACAGACGCTATAAAGATGTATTCCGAAAAGCTTGGTGACGAGGGCAGGATACTTGTCCGTGAGTCAGGCACAGAGCCTCTTGTTCGTGTTATGATAGAGGGCAAGAGAACAGGCATAATCACAGAATATGCACACAAGATAGCGGAGCTTATCGAAAAAATGTAAGGTGATATTTTGAAAATAGCTTTGATAAACGGTCAAAACCATAAAGGCTCTACATATCATATAGGCAAAATGTTAGCCGATAAACTTGGCGGCGAGGTGACAGAGTTCTTCCTGCCGAGAGATTTCGGCGAGTTCTGCTGTGGCTGTACCAATTGCTTTATGAAAGGCGAAGAAAAGTGTCCTCACTATGAGAAGCTTGAGCCTATCACCAAAGCGGTGGACGAAGCAGACGTGCTGATACTTACTTCCCCTGTGTATGTCTACCACTGCACGGGCTCGATGAAAGCATGGCTCGACCATTACGGCTGGCGTTGGATAGTCCACCGCCCTGAGGAGAAAATGTTCTCAAAGCGTGCCGTTGTAATATCCACCGCCGCAGGTGCAGGCATGAACAGCACTAATAAAGATATGGCGGATAGCTTGTCATTCTGGGGAGTGCCTAAGATATATAAGATAGGCTTCGGCATACACGCAACGAGCTGGAGCATGGTTTCAGACAAAATGCTTGCAAAGATAAGGAAAAAGACCGACAGCATTGCCGCAAAGCTTAAAAGCGACAGCTTTGAGCCAAAGGTCAGCCTTAAAGGCAGAATGTATTTCACTATTTTTCACTTTGCAAACAAAAAGGGCTGGAATCCTGCTGACAGTGCATATTGGAAGGCAAAGGGCTGGACGGAAAATAAAAGGCCGTGGAAAAAGTAAATTTTATATAAGGATAAAAAATATGAGAATTGCAGAAAACTGGAAAGACTATAAGATAATAGATACTTCAAGTGGCGATAAGCTTGAAAGCTGGGGCGGAAAGGTGCTTGTAAGACCTGATCCTCAGATAATCTGGAAGTCCCCGAAGCGTTCTGACCTGTGGACAAAGGCAGACGGCATATATCACCGTTCCTCAAAGGGCGGCGGCGAATGGGAATACAGAAAGCGCCTGCCTGAAAGTTGGAACATCGGCTATAAGAATTTGAAGTTTATAATCAGACCAACGGGCTTCAAGCACACAGGTCTTTTCCCTGAACAGGCTGTGAACTGGGACTTCATGGCTGATAAAATAAGAAACGCAGACAGAGAGATAAAGGTGTTAAACCTCTTTGCATACACAGGCGGAGCTACCCTTGCCTGTGCCGAAGCAGGTGCAAGCGTTTCACACGTTGACGCATCAAAGGGCATGGTGCAGTGGGCAAGAGAGAACGCCGCTGTGTCAGGGCTTTCCGATAAGCCTATTCGCTGGCTTGTGGACGATTGCGAAAAGTTCGTTCAGCGTGAGATACGCCGTGGCAAGACCTATGACGCTATCGTTATGGATCCTCCGTCCTACGGCAGAGGACCTGGCGGAGAGATATGGAAGCTTGAAGATTGTATCTATGACCTTGTAAAGACCTGCTCAGGCGTTTTGAGCGACGAGCCGCTTTTCTTCCTGCTCAACAGCTATACCACAGGACTTTCACCCTCAGTTATGGCATATATCCTGAGAGATGTCCTCGGAACGAGGTTTGGCGGAAACGTCACGGCTGATGAGATAGGATTGCCTGTGGAGGCAACAGGCGGTGTGCTTCCATGCGGTTCAACGGCAATTTGGCAGAAATAGCTTTGCTATAGTAAGGAATGGTGTTCACATGAAATATACTGAGAATTATGTTTATATGTACGGTCAAGTGATCTCCACCTGTTCGTTCCTTCTTGACGGTGATTTTCCAAAGGCAGACGGCACGGCAGAGATAAAGGAAAAATATCACCTTGTCGGTGGTGAGACCGGAACAGCGGCGGCTGTTCTTTGCAGTCTGAATGTGCCTGTAAAGCTTGGCGGTACTCACCTTGGAAGCGGTAATGAAAAGCTTATAAAGGATTATTTTGCAGACAAGACCGCTGACCTTTCGGAGCTTGTAACAGAGGGATTCGAGGGCGTGACCGACTATGTTATCATAGATAAAAATACACGCACCTGTTTTGGTGAGTGGGATAAGCTTTATTCACGTCCAACGCCTTTTTATGAACAGCCTTCGGAGGAGTCAGTGAAAAATTCAGCTTGCGTTGCGGCTGACCCTTATTTTGGTGATAAGATAGCCGAGTATTGCGTAAAATATGGCAAGAAATACGTTACGATAGATTGTGCCTATGACAGCTATATACATAAGCATTGTGCAGTAAATTGCATATCTCATCAGCACCTTGATGAATATTATCCAGATAAAAGCTATGACGAGCTTTTCAGGCTTTATACAGATAATACAGACGGGCTTGTGATATTTACCCTTGGTGAAAAGGGTGCGATGTATGGCAGAAAGGGTGTTGAGCCAAAGATGTGCCCTGCATTTAAAGTAGACGTAGTGTCAACACTTGGCGCAGGGGACAGCTTTAAGGCGGGCGCTGTATATGGGCTTTATAAAGGTCTTGATGACGATACATTGGTGAAAACAGCCTGTGCTGTGGCAGGTGCGGCGGTGGAAAAGTTCCCTATCGCACTTTATCCGCCAACAGTAAAAGATATTGAAAAGCTTATGGGCAATATGTAGGGACGAACAGCGTTCGCATACCCATATATTATAATAAGGTATAAACCGAAATTTCAGACAGGAGGAAAGGTTATGTCTTTTGATTTTGATGAACTTAAACACAAGGCAGGAAATATGCTTGAAAAGGGTAAGGAAAAAGCCCATGAAGCCGCCGAAAGTGAAAAGGGGCAGAAGATAAAGAGCAAAGCAGGAGAGCTGTTTGAAAAGGGAAAGGAAAAAGCCCACGAGTTCGCAGAGAGCGAAACGGGCAAAAAGGTAAAGAACAAGGCTGAAAAGCTCCTTGATAAAGGAATAGACAAAGCCGAAAATGTTTACGAAAAGCATAAGGAAAGAAAGGCTGAACAGAAAGAACAGCCTGAAGATAAGGAATAAACTAAATTTGGTAAGGAAAGTAAAATGAGCAGTTTTATTGAAATAAAGGATCTGCACTTTTCCTATGTGAACGACCTTGAAGAGCCACCTGTTAAAACGGAGGTGCTTAAAGGCATAAATCTGAACATAGAAAAAGGCGAGTTTGTGGCAGTGCTTGGACATAACGGCTCAGGCAAATCTACACTTGCAAAGTGCATAAACGCTATAAATCTTCCTGAGTCGGGGGCTGTCTATGTGAACGGCATGGACACTTTGGACGAAAATAACCTCTTGCCTATAAGAGAAAAGGTGGGCATGGTATTCCAAAACCCTGATAATCAGATAGTTGCAACTATCGTGGAGGAGGACGTGGCTTTCGCCCTTGAAAATATGGGCGTTGAGCCGAATGAGATACGCAGACGTGTTGACGAGGCTCTTAAAACCGTCGGTATGTATGAATACAGACTTCATGCACCCCATAAGCTTTCAGGCGGACAGAAACAGCGTGTGGCTATTGCAGGCATAATCGCAATGAAGCCTGATTGTATACTTCTTGACGAGCCTACCGCCATGCTCGATCCTCACGGCAGGGACGAGGTAATGAAAACTGTCAAAATGCTCAACGAGCAGGGCGTTACTATCGTGCTTATCACCCATTATATGGAGGAAGCCGCACAGGCACAGCGTGTTGTTGTAATAGACGGTGGCGAGGTCATAATGGATAACGTTCCGAAGAAGATATTCTCAAATGTGGAAACCATGAAAAATCTTGGACTTGACGTGCCGCAGGTGACAGAGCTTTGCTGGGAGCTTAAAAGAGCAGGCTATGACATCTCCACCGAGATAATCCACGAGGACGAGTGCGTTCAGAAGCTTTATGAAATGCTTAAGTGATAGGGAGTAACAATGGCAGTAATTAAAACGGAAAACTTGACTTATGTTTACGGCGAGGGTACGCCCTTTCGCAAAACAGCCGTAGACAATGTTAATATAGAGATAAATGACGGCGAAATGGTGGGTATAATAGGACATACAGGCTCAGGCAAATCTACCCTTATCCAGCATTTCAACGGCCTTTTGAAGCCCACGAGCGGAAGCGTCTATATAGACGGAGAAAGGCTGTGGGACGATAAATCAAGGCTTCGCCCTATAAGATTTAAGGTGGGTCTTGTGTTTCAGTATCCTGAGTATCAGCTCTTTGAGGAGACCTGTTATAAGGATATCGCATTTGGACCTAAGAATATGGGCGTCAAAGAAGAGCTGATAGATAAGTATGTGAAAGAGGCCGCAAGAATGGTAGGGCTAAGCCCTGAGATACTTGACAAATCGCCTTTTGAACTTTCAGGCGGACAGAAAAGGCGTGTGGCTATAGCAGGAGTTATGGCAATGAACCCAAAGGTGCTTATACTTGACGAACCTGCTTCGGGTCTTGACCCAAAGGGCAGAGAGCAGATACTTGGTCTTATAAGAGAGTATCATGAGCAGATGAAAAATACTGTTTTGCTAGTATCCCACTCTATGGAAGATATCGCAAAGAACGTTTCAAAGATACTCGTCATGAACGAATCGAAGCTTTTCTGCTATGACGATACAGTAAAGGTATTCCACCGCGCTGAGGAGCTTGTGTCAATGGGACTTGCAGTGCCGCAGATAACAAGAGTTATAAACAGGCTCAAAGCTATGGGCATAGATATTAAGGACGATGTGTATACAGTTGGCTATGCGAAAAAGGTCATCCTTGAAATGCTGGAGCAGAAAAAGAACAAGTAAGCAGCGGACTGCCTTTGACCCATATGAGCAGAGAGCAGGACTGTGTAAGTTGAGATAGAAAATTGGAGGAATATACCTTGATAAAGGATATTACTATAGGACAGTATTTTCCCGGAAATTCTGTCATTCACCGAATGGACGCACGAATAAAGATAATAATGACGGCGGTTTTCATAGTAATGCTTTTCGCCGCAAACAGCGTGTGGGGACTTCTTGTGGGCATAGCTTTTACTATTCTCACTTTTATCATATCGAAAATACCCGGTAAACTAATGCTAAAAAGCTTGAAGCCTATCGTGCCGATAATAATATTCACGGCGATACTCAATCTGCTTTTTATCAGAACGGGCAAAGCCTATTTTGAGTGGAAATTTCTCAAGATAACCGATGAAGGCGTTGACACGGCAGTGTTCATGATGATAAGGATAATCTGCCTTATTGTCGGCACTTCGCTTCTTACCTACACCACCTCGCCTATCGACCTGACAGACGCTATCGAAAGATTGCTTTCACCGCTGAAAAAGATAAAAGTGCCTGTCCATGAGCTTGCAATGATGATGACTATTGCCCTGAGATTTATCCCTACCCTTATCGAGGAAACAGACAAGATAATGTCGGCACAGAAAGCAAGAGGAGCGGATATGGAAACAGGCTCGCTGATACAGAAAGCTAAAGCCCTTATCCCAGTGCTGATACCGCTTTTTGTGGCATCGTTCAGACACGCTGAGGAGCTTGCTCTCGCTATGGAGTGCCGCTGTTATCACGGCGGAGAGGGCAGAACAAGAATGAAACAGCTCCATATGAGCATAGTCGATCTCTATGGCTCTATATTCTGCGTGCTGTTCCTTGCAGGCGTTATTGTCATAAATATAGTCGTTTAGGAGGGGTATTATGAGCAGTGTTTTTAAAGATATGGACCAAGATGACAGACTTGACACTTTGGAAAGAAAAGTCAAGAAACTTGAGAGAAATGCAAATGGGGGAAGTAAAATGTCAGGCATTATAAAAGAACTTATCGGCAGAGAATGTACCATTGACGGCGACGGGATTTATGGTCATAGCTGTACTATTCTTGACGCAGACGACGAGTGGGTAAAGCTTATCGTTCACGAAAAGAAAAGCGACAGCACCATGATAGTAAGACTTGACAATATAGATTCCATAACACTCGATTAAAGAAACGGGATATACTCATGACAAATTTCAGGATAATACTTGCCTATAACGGCACAGCCTATCATGGGTGGCAAAGGCAGAACAACGCCCTTGCCGTTCAGCAGGTGCTTGAAGAAGCTATCCTCTCGCTGACGGGACAGACAGTCACAGTGAACGGCTGTTCACGAACAGATGCAGGAGTGCACGCAAGAAGATTTTGTGCAAGCTTTCTCATAGAGTCCACAATAACCTGCCGTGGCATAGTTTTCGGACTTAATTCAAAGCTGCCGGACGATATCTCAGTGCTGGAGTGCGAAAAAGTCCCCCTTGATTTTCACGCAAGATATATGTGCAGCGGCAAGGAGTATGAGTATATTATACATAACAGCGAGATAAAAAATCCTTTTTATAAAGATACAGCCTACCGCAGTTGGTTTCCAATAGACGAAAAAAAGCTTGATAAAGCCGCACAGGATTTTGTGGGAACGCACGATTTCAAAGCCATGTGTTCCACCGATTGCACAAAGGAGAATACAGTTAGGACTATATTCTCTTTCCATGTAAGACGTGAGGGCGAGCTTGTGATATTCACAGTTTCGGGAGACGGCTTTCTGTACAATATGGTAAGGATAATGGTAGGCACGCTTATTTTTATAAATGAGGGCAAGATAGGAGAAACTCAAATACCCGATATACTTGCGTCAAAGGACAGAACAAGAGGCGGAAAGACCGTTCCGCCGCAGGGATTGTATCTTAACGAAGTATATTATGATAAAGATAAAGGATCTGAACAAGGTGAATGATAAAAGATCAAAGAGCAGGCGGAGAAAGAAAAATCCGCCTACCAAAGAAGAAAAAACAATAAGAATAACCAAGCAGACGGATTTTGTTCAGCGTGACGAGTTTCACGGTGCAGAAGAGCCTATGCCGAACGTTACTTTCAGAGAGATAAAGCGTCAGAAAAAGGCGGCTCAGAAAGCGGCGGAACGTGAGCAGGAAGAACAGCTCCGAAAAGAAGCGGAAGAAGCCGAGGAGTCACGAAGCAGAATAGAGCTGACGAACACCGAGGATAAAGCTGAGGAGGAAAAGCCTGAAAAAGCTGATGAAAGCAAGATAACAGTATCATGCGGTGAAAATAAAGAGCAGGCTTCAGAAAGCAAAGAGGAAAAATCCGAGCATAAAAGCAGAAAAGAGAAAAAGGCTGAGAAAGCTGAGAAAGCAGAGAGGTCTGACGAGGAAATATCCAACGTCACCGATATAAGAGCGGCAAGAAAGAAAGAGAAAAACAAAAAGCTCTATAAAAAGATAGCCGCCATAGCAGTGGTGGTCGCTTTCGGAGTTGGCGTTTACGCTTCAAGAGGAGTGTGGGTGCCGAAGCTTGAGGGCATTTTGGACAGACCTCATGCCACTATAGTAAACGACGGCAAAAAGCAAAGCGGAAATTTCCCGCTGACCTTTGATGAAAGCTCAGTAAATGTTATAAAACAGCTTTCCGACGGTATAGTTCGAGTTGACGACAGGAACATTGCTTTTTATGACGAGTCTGGCAATAAGATATCGGATAATTCTCACAACTTTGCAAACCCTGTTGTAAGAACATCTGGAAAGCGTGTGCTTGTTTACGATAACGGTGGAAATTCTTTCAGAGTGCTGAATAAAAAGGGCGAGCTGCTTTCAAAGGATATAGACCAGTCTATACTTTTGGCGGAGATAGCCCCTGACAGCACAGTTGCAGTGGTCACCCAGACTGAGAAATATGCCGCAGTGCTGACAGTTTATGACTCCTCGGGAGCAGAGATATATCAGTGGTCAAGCTCACGAAGAATACTTGATATAAGCTTTGATAAGGACGGAAGCGGCTGTTGTATCTCAACATTTTCCAGCAGTGGCGGAGCGTTGCGCTCGGTCATCTATTATGTGACCTTTGACAGCACAGAGGAGAAGATGAAGAGCGAACAGCTTGAAACTCTCGCAGTTGCCGTTCAGCGAAACGATAACGGCGATTATTGGGTAGTGGGCGATACCTGCTTCTATAAGCTTGACAGCAATGGTAAAATACTTATGCAGTATGAATATCCTGAGGAGCTTTCAGACTATGCCCTGACAGATACCACTGCCGCAGTAGCATTCGATGGCATACAGCGTAAAACAGGAACTCTTGCGGTGTTCCGTTCGGACTCTGACGGAGATAAGCCTGATAGCGTTGTTTATACTCAAAGCGGCAAGCCTAAGAAAATGGTCGCAGAGAACAAGAAGGTGATCCTTCTCGGCGAGGATAATATAGAAGCCTATGACAGTGCAGGAAATCTACTTGCAACAGCGGCAGTGTCCTCTGAGTATCTTGACTTTGTTTACATCAACGACAGCGTTTATTTCCTAGGTCTGCATGAGATAAACAAAATAGCTTTCGAGACCTGACGAAAGGCAGGAAAATATGGCATATTTTTTTGACGGAGCAGTTATAATGATCCTTATCGTGACCGCTCTGACAGGATACTGTAAGGGCTTTGTGAGATATGTCATCACAATGCTCGGAACAGTGGCAGCCGTTCTTGTGGCTTTTCTTATAGCCAATATGTCGGCTGAAAATGTATATAACAAATATTTCAAAACGCAGCTTATAACGAGCCTTGAAAACGCTGCTGAACAGACGGATCTTTCAAAGCTTGTGAGCAATGAACTGAAAAACGAGGGCGTTGATATCGACCTTTCAGATGAGGAGATAAAAAACGTCCTGTCAGGGGCAGGCACTCTTGCGGAGAATACCGAAAAGCTGCTTGTTTCAAAGGGAACAGACCTTGATACTGCTCAGCAAAAGGGCGAGGAGCTTTCAGAGTATATCCACAGCGTTATGCCCCAAAAGCTCAGCGAAAAGCTGGAGGGTAATAAGCTTGGAAAAAGTCTGTCTAAGGCGGTGAAGTTCACTACCGAGCAGATAGACGAAGCCGTCAAGGCTCTCTCTGAGGGTGGCAGAACTGGTGCTGAGTATCTGGAAAAGAACATTTTCCGACCGATCGCCCTGACTTTTATAAGGCTTTGCGTGTTCATGACGGTGTATGTGCTTATGGAGATAGTCATAAGGCTTATCCTGCGTCTGTCGGGAGTTTTTACCCGAATGGCAGGTCTGACAGCGGCAAACCGTTTTGCAGGCATGGCGCTTGGTCTTTGCAAAGGCGGTCTGTATCTGGTGTTGATAGCCTTTATGGTCTGCACTGTGATAAATGCTACCGAGAACAAGCTTCCCAAGTTCAACAGCGCTGTTTTTGAAAATACCTATCTGTTCAGTTACTTCTTTGATATTCTGTATAAATGATTACCGTAAGGTGTATCAGTAAGGAAAGGAGCAAATAAAAATGTTAATGTGTTCAAGATGTAAAAAGCGTCCTGCTGTGGTGTTCATCTCACAGATGAACGCCAAGGACCCTCAGCACAAGAAGAACGAGGGACTTTGCCTTGTTTGTGCCAAGGAGCTTGGCATTTCGCAGGTGGACGATTATATGAAGGCAATGGGCATCTCAGACGATGACCTTGAAGCAATGTCAAATCAGCTTATGGAGGCTTCCGACGGGGACGATTTTGAGCCGGGCGGAACGAACTTCCTGAGCAATCTTTTCGGCGGTGACGCAGCCAATCTTTTCAGCAACCTCGCAGGAGGTATGCCTAAAGCCACCGATGAGGGCGGAGAGAACAAGCCAAAGGATAAAAAGAAAAAGCTTAAATTTCTCAACAACTATTGCACAAATCTTACTCAGAAAGCAAGAGAGGGCAAGCTTGATAACGTTGTGGGTAGAGATAAGGAGATATCAAGAGTTATCCATATCCTGTCAAGACGTCAGAAGAACAACCCATGCCTTATAGGCGAACCTGGCGTTGGTAAAACAGCCATTGCCGAGGGTATCGCACAGAGGATAGTTGCCGGAGATGTGCCTTTCCATATCAAGGATAAGGAGCTTTACCTCCTTGACCTTACCGCACTCGTTGCAGGCACTCAGTTCAGAGGACAGTTCGAGAGCCGTTGTAAAGGACTTGTAGAGGAAGTAAAAGAGCAGGGCAATGTTATCCTCTTTATAGACGAGGTGCATACCCTTGTTGGCACAGGCGACAATGAGGGAACGATGAACGCCGCTAATATTCTGAAACCGTCCCTTTCAAGAGGCGAGATACAGGTAATAGGCGCAACGACTTTCAAGGAGTACAGAAAGTATATCGAAAAGGACTCTGCACTTGAAAGACGTTTCCAGCCTGTAACAGTTTCCGAGCCGACAGTTGAGGACACAATCACAGTTCTCAAAGGCATAAAGCAGTATTACGAAAATTTCCATAGAGTAAAGATATCAGACGATATGCTCAGAGAGTGTGCAGTGCTTTCTGAAAGATATATCAACGACAGATTTCTCCCTGACAAGGCGATAGATCTTCTTGACGAAGCCTGCGCCTGCACAAGTATCAGAACACCTGAAATAGAAGAGTTCGACGCACTTAACGAGGAACTAAAAAAGCATGAAAAGCTCGTTGAGGATTACGAGCAGAAGTCAGACCCTGACTATGAGATAATCGCAAAGGAAAAGGGCGAGATACTGAGAATACAGAACAGGCTCAAAGAAGTTGAGGAGACCCTCAAAAACGTTCAGGTAACAGAGGAAGATATCTCAAAGGTAATAGAGCTTTGGACAGGTATCCCTGCCAATAAAATAGCTCAGACCGAGTATGACAAGATAAAGCATCTGAAAGAAGCCCTTTCAAAGCGTGTTATCGGCCAGGACGAAGCCGTTGATAAGGTCGCAAAGGCAATAAAGCGTACAAGGGTTCAGCTTTCAAAACGTCGCAGACCGGCTTCATTTATTTTCGTCGGCCCAACAGGCGTTGGAAAAACAGAGCTTGTGAAAGTCCTTGGAGAAGAGCTTTTTGACGCCACCGAACCGCTTATCAGAGTTGACATGACCGAGTATATGGAGAAGCACTCAGTATCAAAGCTTATCGGCTCACCTCCGGGATATGTTGGCTTTGACGAAGCAGGTCAGCTTACCGAAAAGGTGCGCCGCAGACCATATTCAGTGGTACTTTTTGACGAAATAGAAAAGGCTCACCCTGACGTTATGAACATACTTCTCCAGATACTTGACGAGGGACGTATCAACGATTCACAGGGCAGAAGCGTTTCATTTGAGAACACAGTTATCGTCATGACATCAAACGCAGGTTCGACTGATAGAGATACAGGTGTGGGCTTCAATAAGACCGACAGTGATATCGCCAAGGATAAAGCAATGAAAGCCCTGAGAGATTTCCTGAGACCTGAGTTTCTTGGAAGAATTGACGAGATAGTTGTGTTCAATCCGCTCACAGAGGAGAATTACGCTGGCATAGCAGGCCTTATGCTGGACGAGATGAAATCACCGCTGGAGGAGAAACATATCAGCCTGAGATATACAGATAAAGCTCTGAAAACTATTGCACATAAGGCATACGGTCAGAAGCTTGGTGCAAGAGATATCCGCCGTGTCATAAGAAACGAGGTGGAGGATAAGATAGCCGAACTGCTTATAGACAAGGGCGAGGGAGCAGTGTCCGCCGTGGCAATATCCGCTGACAACGGAGAGATAAAGGTGGACGCACTTTAAAAGCCTAAAGTTATAAAATCAGGGTAAAAATTATAAAAAAATACTTGATTTTTATGGCGGTATGTTATATAATAAAGGTAAGGTTGTTAGTTTTTTAACAACGTGAATTAAAAAATTTAATTGAGAGGTGTCTTTAAAATGGCAGGTTTAAACAAAGTTACTGTTGATGACATTAATGTAAAGGGCAAAAAGGTACTCGTAAGAGTTGACTTTAACGTTCCTCTTAAGGACGGCGTTATTACAAACGATAACAGAATAACAGCTGCTCTCCCAACTATCAAGAAGCTGGTAGCTGACGGCGGCAAGGTAGTTCTGTGTTCACATCTTGGCAAGCCAAAGAACGGCCCAGAGGCTAAGTTCTCACTTGCTCCTGCTGCTGCAAGACTTGCAGAGCTTCTTCCTGAAACAAAGGTAACATTCGCTGCTGACGATACAGTAGTTGGCGACAACGCTAAGAAGGCAGTTGCTGAAATGGCTGACGGTGATATCGTTGTTCTTGAGAACACAAGATTCAGAGGCGCAGAGGAAACAAAGAACGGTGAAGCTTTCGCTAAGGAACTTGCTGACCTCGTTGACGACGAAGTATTCGTAATGGACGCTTTCGGTTCAGCTCACAGAGCTCATGCTTCTACAGCTGGCGTTACAAAGTTCGTTAAGGAAACAGCAGTTGGTTACCTCATGCAGAAAGAGATCAACTATCTCGGAAATGCAGTTGAAACACCTGTTAGACCATTCGTTGCTATTCTCGGCGGCGCAAAGGTAGCAGATAAGCTCAACGTTATCTCAAACCTCCTCGAGAAGTGCGATACACTTATCATCGGCGGCGGTATGGCATATACATTCCTTAAGGCACAGGGCAAGGAAGTTGGTCTTTCCCTCGTTGACGATACAAAGATCGACTACTGCAAGGAAATGATGGCAAAGGCTGAAAAGCTCGGCAAGAAGCTTCTTCTTCCTATCGACACAACAGTTGCAGCAGGTTTCCCTGATCCAATCGACGCTCCTATCGATGTAGAAGTTGTTGATTCTGATAAGATCCCAGCTGACAAGGAAGGCCTTGATATAGGCACAAAGACACAGGCTCTCTTCGGCGAGGCTGTTAAGTCTGCAAAGACAGTTGTTTGGAATGGTCCTATGGGCGTGTTCGAGAACCCAACACTTGCAAAGGGTACAATCGCAGTTGCAAAGGCACTTGCTGAAACAGACGCTACAACTATCATCGGCGGCGGCGACTCAGCAGCAGCAGTTATCCAGCTTGGCTTTGCTGATAAGATGTCACACATCTCAACAGGCGGCGGAGCTTCACTTGAATACCTCGAGGGCAAGGTACTCCCAGGTATCGACGTAATCGCTGACAAGTAATATATTTTACTAAGCTATAAGCTAGGGGCAGGCAGGTTTTGCCTGTCCCTTTTTTATGCAGAAATCGAGGTAGTAAAAATGAATGAAATAACACTACTTGCAAAAAGCGGATTAGGCTGGCAGGGCATAGGTGGAATAATTCTTCTGCTCACAGGCATTGGACTTATCTATTTCGGTATAAAAGCCTTGCAGGGCTATCGCTTTTTCCCTGAGCAGGAATATAATATCCCTGAGGAGGATCACTACGAACCAACTCAGGCAAAAGCCTTGCAGAAAGTCAAGACCACAATGCCTGACTTCAACGGCGGTGAGGACAGAGTTTTTACCGAGTGGAAAATAGGCTATACCATTGACGGCGAAAAGTATACCCAGATAGTCACAGACAACGGCTATGAAAAGGGCGACATGATAGACATAAAGTATAACCCAGAAAACCCACAGGAATTTTACCTTGACGATGAAAAATCAAAGGTAGAAGTCACTGAGGAGGAAAAGGAAGCCGAGGAAAAAGAGGAGAAAACGCCTTTCGGCTATGCGGCTATCGCTATCGGTGTCCTGCTTGGCGTTTTCGGTGTCGTTATGCTTATAGATAAGCTGTAATAAACAGATAAAATAAGTCCAAGCCTTTGTTAATTAGTTGACAAATACGAGGGAATGTTGTATAATAGACTTGGAAAACTAGCAGGAGCAGTTTTTCTGTTCCCTATAAAAAATAAAGGAGTTTTTTATCATGAAAAAAGCTGTAAGAAAAGCAATTATTGCAGGAAACTGGAAAATGAACAAGACAAGACCTGAGGCTAAGGAGCTTCTCGAAGCTATCAAGCCACTTGTTGCAAACGCTGAGGGCAAGGTAGAAGTTATCGCTTGCGTACCTTTCACAAACCTTGAAACTGCTATCAACGCAACAGCAGGTTCAAACGTAAAGATCGGTGCAGAGAACGTTCACTTTGAGAAGAGCGGTGCTTTCACAGGCGAGATCTCAGCAGATATGCTCGTTGAGCTTGGCGTTGAGTACGTTGTTATCGGTCACTCTGAGAGAAGACAGTATTTCGGTGAAACAGACGAAACAGTAAACAAGAGAACAAAGGCAGCTCTTGCAGCAGGTCTTAAGCCTATCGTTTGCGTTGGCGAGCTTCTCTGGGAGCGTGAGTGCAACATCACAGAGGAAGTTATCGCAAGACAGGTAAAGCTTGATTTCTTCGGCGTATCAGCAGAGGACGTTAAGAAGTCCGTTATCGCTTACGAGCCAGTTTGGGCTATCGGCACAGGCAAGACAGCTACAGCAGATCAGGCAGAGGAAGTTTGCGCATTCATCAGAGCAACACTTGCTAAGATCTATGACGAGGCTACAGCAGAGGCAGTTACAATTCAGTACGGCGGCTCAATGAACGCTAAGAACTGCGCAGAGCTTCTTTCTAAGGAGAACGTAGACGGCGGTCTTATCGGCGGCGCTTCACTGAAGGCTGCTGACTTCAACACTATCGTTCAGGCTGCTGTTGAGGGCTAATTAACAGACGGATATCTAGGGGCAAAATATCATTCGTCACAAGAACAAACAAATAAAAAGTTCCGCAGGGGACGGCTGCGGCTGTCCTCTGCTTTTTTTGAACAGGGGGACGCAACTGTGAAAAAAATAATATTTGCAGCATTAGTATTATCCATGTGTATGTCATTTGCAGCTTGCGGAAGCGTTGACGAAAGCAGCGCACCGGCGGCAGAAAACTCTCAGACAACATCTGAAGCTAAGCTTGAAAATGTAACTATCAAAATGGACTCTAGTAAGCTCCTTAGCGGCGTTGAGTTCACAGACAGCGAGCTGCTTGACAAGATAACAGAGTTCCGCACGAAAGTCATGGAAAACGCAGAGGAGAAAGAGCCGGATTCAAAGGAGTACGTTGTTGGCGGCGATTGGCTGGATATAAAATGTTCAGAAGGTCCAGCTATCTACTATGAAGCAGGAGAGAGCAACTATGTCCGTATCGGCGCAAAGACCTATTACACAAGCGACGATACTGCCAAGGAATTTAAGGAATATGTCCTGAGCTTTCTTGAAAAGGGCGGTTATTGGGGATAATACGAATATAAATGATGTTGAAAGGACTAAGAAATATGTCAAAGAAACCCATAGCACTTATCATTATGGACGGCTTCGGCTATAATCACAAGGATTACGGCAACGCTATCAGAGCTGCCAAAACACCTAATATCGACAGACTTCTTGCCAACTATCCGCACACTCTTATCGGTGCAAGCGGCATGGACGTTGGACTTCCTGAGGGACAAATGGGTAACTCAGAGGTAGGCCATACAAATATCGGCGCAGGAAGAATAGTTTATCAGGAGCTTACAAGAATTACAAAGTCTATCAAGGACGGCGAATTCTTCTCAAACGAAGCTTTCACAGCAGCCGTTGAGAACTGCAAGAAGAATGACAGCGCACTTCACCTGTTCGGACTTCTTTCAAACGGCGGCGTTCATTCACATAATTCACACCTCTATGGTCTTTTGGAGCTTGCTAAGAAAGCAGGTCTTACAAAGGTTTACGTTCATTGCTTCATGGACGGCAGAGATGTTCCTCCTACAAGCGGTGCTGACTTCGTAGCTGAGCTTGAAGAAAAGCTCAAGGAAATTGGTGTCGGCAAGATAGCAACAGTAATGGGACGTTACTATGCAATGGACAGAGATAACCGTTGGGAGCGTGTAGGCAAGGCTTATGACGCTATGGTATACGGCGAGGGCAATAAGGCTGATAACGCAGTTGACGCTATCAAGGCTTCCTATGCCGCTGACGTTACAGACGAGTTCGTTGTTCCTACAGTTATCGATGAGAACGGCAAGATATCCGCAAACGACAGCGTTATCTTCTTCAACTTCCGTCCTGACAGAGCAAGAGAGATAACAAGAACTCTCGTTGACGATGATTTCACAGGCTTTGAGAGAAGAAATGGCAGATTCCCACTTTACTATGTATGCATGACACAGTATGACGCAACAATGCCAAACGTTGACGTTGCATTCAAGCCAGCAAGCCTTGAAAATACTTTCGGCGAGTATATCGCAAAGAAGGGTCTTTCACAGCTTAGAATCGCTGAAACAGAGAAGTATGCTCACGTTACATTCTTCTTCAACGGCGGCGTAGAAGCTCCTTTTGAGAACGAGGACAGAGCCCTCATCAATTCACCAAAGGTAGCAACTTATGACCTCCAGCCTGAAATGAGCGCATATCTTGTTTGCGACGAAGTTCTCAAGAGAATAGAGTCTGACAAGTATGACGCAATTATCCTCAACTATGCAAACTGCGATATGGTAGGTCACACAGGCGTGTTCGACGCAGCCGTAGCAGCAGTAGAAGCAGTTGACGAGTGCGTAGGCAAAACGGTTGACGCAGTTCTTGCAAAGGGCGGCATAGCACTTATCACAGCAGACCACGGCAACGCAGATAAGATGATGGAAGAGGACGGCTCTCCATTCACAGCACACACAACCAACCTTGTACCTCTTATTATCGCAGGCGCAGGCAATGTTCTTATTAGAGAGGGCGGCGTGCTTGCTGACCTTTCACCAACAATGCTCAAACTCATGGGTCTTGAGCAGCCAAAGGAAATGACAGGTAAGTCTATCATCAAGGACTAATTTCCATAAAATAATCAAGGCAGTACCGAGAAAATCGGCACTGCCTTTTTTGTATCCCATCTATTCACTTGCTCTGTATATTGCCCAAACCCTATTTCAGCGGGTCAAGCCCTTTAGCCATTATGCAGTAGGTACTGCCGTATGGGTTCGGTATGGGTGGCATTCTGCTCACATGGAACTCTTTCGGCAAACCACGGCTGTCACATGGGAAACTCATGGTCACACAAGTGCCTTTGCCGATCTCGCTGCGATAACTTAGTTCACCGTCAAAACGGTCGCAAAAGCATTTTGCCAGAGCAAGCCCCAACGCCTCGCTGCTACTGTATTTCTGGAATGTGCCAAATGGCGTGATAGCCGCCTGCCATACATCGTCTGTCATGCCGTTGCCGTTATCACTTACTGACAGTATTATCCTGTCGCCCTCAGTTTTTAGGATAAGCTCCACCTGCCGTTGTTCCTTGTCATTGTACATATATGCGTTCACAAGCAGATTTACAAGCACATTTTTAATAAGGCTTTTGTTTGTTTCAAAATAAATGCACGGGTCAATGGAGTATCTGAAAATACAGCCGTCCTCCTCAAGTAAATTGCCTTCTTCGTCGCATACCTCACCGCATATGTCTGACAGGCTCTGATATTCAGTTGTGAAATTGCCACTGAAATATTTTGCAAGTTCTGTCATGTTCACCGTTGCGGAAAATGTCTTCAGTATACGAAGCCTTGCCTCATGGTCAAAATGCTCATATTCAGTGCCGGCTTTTGAAGAGAAGGATTCCTTTTGGCTGTCAAGCATCGCTAACATTTTAGAAAGCTCCATTCTTATGTTGCCGAGAAAATTCGATTTGAAGCGTAAATATCCAGACTTGTCAGAAAGACGTTCTATGTCCATGCAAGAGTAATAGTGTATGAGATAATTCGTTATAATGCCATTATCTCTCAGTGGTTCAAACCGCATTGCCGCCGAGTCTGCAAACCTGCCCTTATATTCAAAGGTAGCTGTCTTTTCAACAGGCAGAATGAAAGCGTTTTCCGGAGTATCGCATAAAGCAGAAATATCTATAACATCAGGCAGATCGCCATGATTTTTCCAAATGACATTAAGCTCAGCGTCAGTGAGGATAATGTTTTCCTCAGACTGAGCATATATCTCTTTCACAGAAGATGTCAGTTCCACTTTGTTAGCCTGCCTTTCATAAAGATCTCATGTAAATATTATAACCTAAACTGTCGGGGTAGTCAATAAAAAATCATCAATATTTGATCATATTTTAAAGAATTTAGCAGTGCTTTGACGGATCAAGACACAGATAGCTTTACGGTGAAGTTTTAAGGCAACACCGCACAAAGCCCGCCTGACGGCTTTGCACGCCATCTGCTTGCAGATTTTCCGCCATATCACACAAAAATCCCTTGACATACGACAGTATGCCTGCGGAATTTTTATGTGACCTGACGAAAAAATCTGACTACGCATCTGACGCACAATCTTTGTGCGGTATTGCCTTAAAGAAAAAAAGTTCTAAGTTTTTTGTAAAAACACTTGCAATGTATAGAAAAATGTAGTATAATAAATACAGAAAAATTTTTAGGAGGTAAATTAATTATGGCAGTTAAAGTCGCAATTAATGGTTTTGGACGTATTGGACGTCTTGCATTCAGACAGATGTTTGGCGCAGAGGGCTACGAGGTAGTTGCAATCAACGACCTGACAAAGCCTTCAATGCTCGCTGATCTTCTTAAGTATGATACAGCTCAGGGCGGTTACTGTGGTAAGATCGGTGAGAACCTTCACACAGTATCAGCAGACGATGAGGCTAATACTATCACTGTTGACGGCAAGACTCTTCAGATTTATGCAGAAAAGGACGCTAAGGATTGTCCTTGGGGCAAGCTTGGTGTAGACGTAGTTCTCGAGTGCACAGGCTTCTATACATCAAAGGCTAAGAGCCAGGCTCACCTCGATGCTGGTGCTAAGAAGGTAGTTATCTCAGCTCCTGCTGGTAACGACCTCAAGACTATCGTTTACTCAGTAAACGAGAAGACACTTACAGCTGACGATACAATCATTTCAGCTGCATCTTGCACAACAAACTGTCTTGCTCCTATGGCTAATGCTCTTAACAAGTATGCTCCTATCCAGAGCGGTATCATGAGCACTATCCATGCTTACACAGGCGACCAGATGATCCTTGACGGTCCTCACAGAAAGGGTGACCTGAGAAGAGCAAGAGCTGGTGCTGCAAACATCGTTCCTAACTCAACAGGTGCTGCAAAGGCTATCGGCCTTGTAATCCCAGAGCTTAACGGCAAGCTCATCGGTTCTGCACAGAGAGTTCCAGTTCCAACAGGTTCAACAACAATCCTTACAGCAGTTGTAAAGGGTGCTGACGTAACAGTTGAAGGCATCAACGCTGCTATGAAGGCTGCATCTTCTGAGTCATTTGGCTACAACGAGGATCCAATCGTTTCTTCTGACGTTATCGGCATGAGATTTGGTTCACTCTTCGATGCTACTCAGACAATGGTATCTAAGATCGCTGATGACCTCTATGAGGTACAGGTAGTTTCTTGGTACGACAACGAGAACTCTTACACATCACAGATGGTAAGAACAATCAAGTACTTTGCTGAGCTTGCATAATCTGCACAGCCAAAACTAAATTGCTTACTAAAGACCGCTTCTTCGTGATGCGGTCTTTTTTTTGCGTATGTATACAACAAAGGTGAGCAAATATGGGTAAACACTGTTAGTCCCTACGATTTATATTACACAAATGTAGGGGACGGCGCCCTCGACGTCCCGCATATTATGAACGATAAACCAGCCAAATAAAAAAGGACGAACCCCGAGTTCGTCCTTTTGTCGTTCATATCAGAAACCACGTCCTCCGCCATGACCTCTGCCAAAGCTCATTCCCGTGGAATTAGAAGTAACAATGCCGTCAATAGTCACGGTTTCCGACTGCGACCCTGCCGTAATGGTGTATGTTTCGCCTTCCTTCAGGTCAGCGCTTGTGAATACAACGCTCTGCCAAGCCTTTGTAGGGGTAAAGCTTAAGATCTCCTTGCCGTCACTGTCAGTGATAGTCAGTTTTTCGTTTGCTGAAACTGTCGAACCAAGATCGTGCAGAACACTGTATTGTGTGGAGTTGTCACCGAAGCCTTCTTCCATTCCAACTGCACCACAGGCGATGAGCGTTCCACCTGTTACAGTTGCAGTGCCGTTGTAGTCAAGTGCACCGTTGCCACCGTTAGTAGGTCCGCAAACGTAAACTGTACCGCCTGCCATTGTGAAGTTGCCATTTGAGTCAAGTCCGTCGCCGTCAGCGTCAATGGTTACAGTTCCTCCGTTGATGTTAAGTTCAACACCGCCCTGTGATGAGAATTGGTCAGTACCCATTCTGTCTGTTGATCCAGTGTCGCTTCCGCCTGCGCAGTTTATTCCGTCATCGCTTGCTACCACTGATATGGTGCCACCGTCTATTGTCACAATAGATCCCTCGATACCCTCATAGCTCTTTGTGATGTCTACAGTGCCGTCGGATATGGTCAGATTTCCGTCAGCGTGCATTCCGTTGTCACCCGACGCCACAGAAATGTTTCCCCCTGTTATAACAATGTTTCCGTTGCTGTGTACTGAATCGTCTGCCGAATCTATCTTGATCTCGCCGCCGCTTATGTTCACCTCGCTGCCTGCCTTTAAAGCCTTTGCAGATGTTGAAGTGTTGTCAGATGTGTCCGTACTGTCGCTGTCTGTAGTAGTGTTAGCCGCAGTTTCTATGGTAAGCCCCGTGTCGTCAGCCGTAGGCATTGCAGGCGGGTCGCCTCCCATGCCGTTTCCGTTATCGTCAGGTCTGCCCATTCCGTTCGGACCACCACCACCGTTGCCCATGTTGTTCTGCCAATCGCTGTTTGGTGTGCCGTCAGACTTCATAGAAGCGTTTGCACTTCCACCGCCTGTGGTGATGTTAAAGCTTCCGCCCTCGATAGAAAGCACAGTTTCCGCCTCGAATGCGTCATTGTTTGCGACTACTGTGAAGCTTCCCCCTGTCACGCTTATAAAGCCTTTGTCAGAAGTCTCTGTGTTAGTGGATTTTATGCCGTTCGTGCCTGCGGAAATGTTGAATGTTCCGCCAGATATCTTAACGCTGTCCTTGCCCTCCATGGCGGTTGAAGCCGAGGTCACATTGATATTGCCGTCAGTGATAACAAGATCGTCCTTTGAAACTATGCCGTGCTTGTAGTTCGCATTCACAGTAAGTGTACCGCTGCCGTTTATAGTAAGGTCGGCTTTGGAGAAAATAGCACCGTCTGTGTTGCTGTCATCTTCTCCTAAAGAGTAGCTTGCACTGTCCGTCAAAACGTTCTCTGTGCCGTCCTCCAGCACGATATAAACTTTTTTTGCTTTGCTCACGAGCAGGGGAGCGTTGTCAGCACAAGTTATGTCAACTCCATTGAAAATAAGCTTTATTTCAGCCGTCTTGTCCGCTGAAACGATTATCCTGCCGTTGGTCGCCGTGCCTGAAAGAATGTAAGTGCCTGCCTGCGAAATGGTAACAGTTTCCCCTTCTGAGGTCGCACCCTCACCGTCTATAGCCGCACTGCCATCAGCAAATCTGATCCCTACTGAGCTTTCCTCGTCATATCCAACGTCAATGTCCTCTGCCGCAATGCTTGCGTCAATGTCAGACTTTGTCGCCTGAGAAATACTGCTTGTGGTCTGTGAAGAATTTGCACTCTCTGAACAGCCTGAAAAAGCCGTGACTGTGATAAAAAACGCCGCCGTGATAGCTGCCAGCTTTTTAGTGTCCGAAATTTTCATGAAAAATACCCCCTTGTATGGTAAAAAAGGTTGAAAAAAGCCGCACAAGACCGCTTTTGTCTTGTGCGGTTTTGCTTATGGATACTTTTGTTATTTTGTCAGAATGATTGTTCCTCAATGTCTGCTGCCACTGCACACATTATCTCAAGGTTGCCGTTTCTGCATCTAAGTTCGTCAATAAGCTTCTTTTCGTTAGCATCACCCTTTAGCTCTATGCGATATCTCAACTTGAAAAGGCTTCCCATATTTGTGGTCTTTACCGAAACAAGCTCACATTCTGAAAGATACTTTTCAAATATATCGTCAAATACCTCCGTGTAATCAAGGCTTTCAGGGATAGTGATACTAAGATCCTTGTGACCCGACTTCTTTTTGCCAATAGGCAGAAGAGTGTAAATAATGTTCAGCAGGCTCACGCACACCGCAAGCATAAGAGCAAGTGCCAAGTGATTTGTTCCCGTTGCAAGACCCACCGCCATTGAAAGGAAGATAGCACAAATGTCCATGGCACTTCCCGGTACAGAACGGAATCTTACCAAGCTGAATGCACCCATAACAGCCACACCAGTACCGATGTTTCCGTTTACAAGCATTATCACTACCTGTACTATCACAGGCAGCAAAGCAAGCGTCATCATAAAGCTCTTTGTTTTTTTCTGCCTGAAGTTGAAAGCAAACGCTATTATAAGACCAAGCACCAACGAAGCCGCAGTGCAGAAAACAAATTCGTTTGTAGTTATCGCCGCCACGGTCGTTTCAGTGGTGGTCACAGTAGTAGCCGCAAGAGTAGTTGAATTAAGCACAGCTTATCACCTTACCTTTATGTATTTTTTCAGAAAATTCGTTAAAATACGCAGTTCCGTATTTTGAGAATGACGCAGGATATATCTCCAGTTCATCAAGTATAGCCGATAACCAAAGAGGCATAGCGTTCGGTATCTTTATCTCCATTACCCTCATGCCAGCAGGCAGAAGCTCTTTTCCCCAAATGCCCTTGTCAAGCTCCTTTTGCTCCTCACGGTAAAGAATGTGCGTGTCAAAGGTCAGCCTAAGGGACGGGTCTTCCGCACCGCAGTAAGCAAGTCTGTCATAACTCAGATACATTGCAGGAGCAATGCCCTCATAGAATTTGAGAAAATATTTCAGCTCGTTCTCTATCTGTGGATTATCATGAGGCACATCTTTGCCTGCAAAGAAATCACGGGTCTGTGCAAGGGTCATTTCAATACGTCTCTTGTAGACCACACCCTTGTATTTCTTTTTAAGCTCCACAAAGACCATGTCTTCATCATTAGGTACGCCGTAGCTCCTCACTCTCAGCTTTTCCTTGTAAACAGGCTTTTCAATGGAGTTTCTCACAAGCTGATGACTTGGTGTGTCATAATATATGTTGCAGATAGTGCTTTTGTAATATCTGTCTTTGACAAAATGCCCATCGAGCTTTTTTATAAGCTTTTCATAAGTCGGTTCATCAACGATATATTTTTTCTCTATCCGTCTGAACACTTCCTGATTGCCATTCATATCCACGCCTCTTTTCGTGTTTTTTTCGTATGCTTCGTGTAAACTTTCCTTTGATTAAAAGTATATATGAATAACTTTAAATATAGCTAAACCTTATATGTATTTTGTGTGAATGTTTATGAATATTGCAAAAAGCCTTATATATATACAAAAAACGGGTGAACTTCTGTCCACCCGTGGAAATTATTTTGTACTATATTATTCCGCAATAGCCTTGTGGAAAACCTTCTTGCCCTTCTTGATAACAACAGGCTCAGAGAGATCAACAAGACCCTTAGGGTCAGTGAATTTCTCGCCATTCACCGCAATGCCGTTCTGAGTAACAAGACGTCTAGCCTCGCCATTTGAAGGACAAAGTCCGCACTTAACAAGAAGCGTAAGAATACCTATCTTGCCGTCAGTAAGATCAGCCGCCGCAATAGTCGTGCTAGGCATATCGTCGCTGTTTCCGCCGCCTGCAAAAATAGCCTTTGCCGCAGCGTCAGCCTTGTCAGCCTCTTCTTTGCCGTGAACAAGCTTTGTCAGCTCGTAAGCCAAAAGCTCCTTAGCCTTGTTGTATTCGGCACCCTCCATGTGTTTCTCCATTTCCTCTATCTCCTCGATAGGAACGAATGTGAGCATCTTCAGGCACTTGATAACATCAGCGTCACCAACGTTTCTCCAATACTGATAGAACTCGTATGGAGAAGTCTTTTCAGGGTCGAGCCATACAGCACCCTTTTCTGTCTTGCCCATTTTCTTGCCCTCAGAGTTGAGCAGGAGAGTGATAGTCATTGCATAAGCGTCCTTGCCAAGTTTCTTTCTGATAAGCTCAGTGCCGCCCAGCATATTAGCCCACTGATCGTCACCGCCGAACTGCATATTACAGCCGTAATCCTGGAAAAGTCTGTAGAAGTCGTATGACTGCATTATCATGTAGTTAAATTCAAGGAAAGTAAGACCCCTTTCCATTCTCTGCTTGTAGCACTCGAATGTAAGCATCTTGTTTACAGAGAAGCAAGCACCAACGTCACGAAGTACATCAACATAATTAAGGTCGAGAAGCCAATCGCCATTGTTTACGATAATAGCCTTGTCATCAGAAAAATCAATGAAGTGTGACATCTGCTTTTTGAAACATTCAACATTGTGGTTGATAGTTTCCTTTGTCATCATTTTTCTCATATCAGTCTTGCCTGACGGGTCGCCTATCATAGCCGTACCGCCTCCGATAAGAACGATAGGCTTGTTGCCTGCCATTTGCAAACGCTTCATAAGGCAAAGTGCCATAAAGTGACCAACGTGGAGTGAATCAGCAGTTGGGTCAAAACCAATGTAGAAAGTCGCTTTACCTGCGTTGATAAGCTCCTTTATCTCCTCCTCATCAGTAAGCTGAGCAAGAAGACCTCTTCTTTTCAGTTCTTCAAATACTGTCATTTTTCATACCTCCGTATTATTTTTTTGCGGTACATAAATAAAAAATCCCCTGACAGAATATCTGTCAGAGGACGAATTATCGTGGTACCACCTCAGTTTATCGGGAAACTCCCGACCTTACAGGCTCAGCAGAAAGCGAAGCCACAGCACTGTAACGTGTGCAAACCGTTTCGCCTTACGCAAAAGCTTTCTCAGCGAACAGCTCAGGAATGTATTCACACTTTGTAGAAATGCTTTCTCTCACCGACCGAAAGCTCTCTGAAATTTCGCAAAAGGCTACTTATTTCCGTCATAGCATTTAAACCTATTGATATGACTATAGCACACTTTCACCCTTTTGTCAACCCCCTTTTTTAGGAGTGAGGAATGAGGAGTGAGAAATGAGGAATGAAGGTATCGCCTGCGGCGATGATTATTGTAGGGGACGACGCCCTCGGCGTCCCGCTCGGAGGTGCGAGGCTTGAATCATCACAAACTATGCCGGTGTATAAAGACGTGCAAATTTTTTGCCCCTGCATTATCCCCCACTTTTTTAAAGAATTAACTTATTCGTCTACAAATGTACAAAAACATATGATATAATAAAATTTATATGATTTTATTTAGTTGGGAGAAAGAAAAATGCTGAAGCTTTTTAGGTATCTGAAAAACTATAAAAAAGAAAGCATAATCGGTCCGCTGTTTAAGCTTATCGAAGCCTGCTTCGAGCTTGCAGTGCCACTTGTTATGGCTAATATCATCGACGTGGGTATAAAAAATCAAGATAAACCCTATATCTATAAAATGGGTGGCGTGCTTGTTCTCCTCGCCTTCTGTGGTCTGGCTTGTGCGCTGACTGCTCAGTATTTCGCCGCAAAAGCGTCCCTAGGCTTTGGAACAGCCCTCCGACGTGACCTCTTCAAGCATATCAATTCACTGTCCTATGCGGAGATAGACAGCGTTGGAAGCCATACCCTCGTCACACGAATGACAGCGGATATCAATACCGCTCAGCAGGGCGTGAATATCCTCCTTCGTCTGTTTCTTCGTTCGCCTTTTATCGTTTTAGGCTCAATCATAATGGCATTCTCTATCTCAGTGAAGCTTACCCTTATCTTCCTGATAATCGCACCTTGCCTTGCCTATGTTATCTACCTTATAATGCACATCACTATCCCGCAGTATAAGAATATCCAGAAAAAGCTGGATAAAACTAACCTTATGACAAGCGAAACTCTCACAGGTGCAAGAGTTATCAGAGCATTTTCCCGTCAGAAAGACGAGGAAAAAGAGTTCGCTGATAATACCGAAGAGCTCAAACGTCAGCAGATTATCGCAGGAAGAATTTCCGCCCTTATGAACCCTGCCACCTATGTTATCGTAAACTTCGCTATCATCGCTATCATTTGGTTTGGCGGCAAAACAGTTTATTCAGGCTCTATCTCACAGGGCGAAGTGATAGCCCTTGTAAACTATATGAACCAGATACTCTTGGCACTCCTTGCTATGGCGATACTCGTTACAAATATCACCAAAATGCAGGCTTCCGCTATTAGAATAAACGACGTTTTCGCTGTGGAGCCAAGTGTATCCGATAAGGATAATAAGCCTGTCGCAACTGACGGTAATGCCCCATGCGTAGAGTTTAGGAACTGTTTCTTCTCGTACGCATCAGCAGAAGCCGACTCCCTTTCGGGTATAAGCTTCAAAGCCATGAAAGGCGAAACTATCGGTATAATCGGTGGTACAGGCTCGGGTAAAACCTCTCTTATCAACCTTATACCAAGATTTTATGACGTCCGTCAGGGCGAAGTCCTCGTTGACGGCGTTGACGTAAAAGAGTACCCATTCTCACAGCTCAGAGGTATGATAGGCATTGTTCCTCAGAAAGCTGTCCTCTTTAAGGGTACTATAAGACACAATATGCAGTGGCGTGATAAAAACGCCACGGACGAGGATATCTGGAACGCTCTTGACATTGCTCAGGCAAAAGACTTTGTAGAGAAAAAGCCTGATAAGCTTGACGAAATGATCTTGCAGGAGGGCAAAAACCTCTCAGGCGGTCAGCGTCAAAGACTTACCATTGCAAGAGCATTGGTTGGTGATCCTGAGATACTCATTCTTGACGACTCAGCCTCTGCCCTTGACCTTGCCACAGATGCAAGACTAAGAAAAGCTATCCACGAAAAAACAAGCGGTATGACCGTTTTCATAGTTTCACAGAGAATCTCATCTATAAAAAGTGCCGATAAGATAATCGTTCTTGACGATGGCAAAATAGCAGGTATCGGCACTCATTCAGAGCTTTATAAGGGCTGCGAGGTATATAAAGAAATATGCCTTTCACAGCTTTCAGAAAAGGAGGCGCAGGCAAATGGCTAAGCAAAGCACAAAAAACAAGCTTGATACCTCAGCTCTCAGACCGCTTCTCAAATACGCAAAACCGCATATGTGGCTGTTCGTCCTGTCCATGGTCTTTGCGGTCATAGCAGTTGCCACCACACTTTATGCACCTATCCTT
This sequence comes from Hominimerdicola aceti, assembly GCF_025567495.1. Taxonomy (NCBI): domain Bacteria; kingdom Bacillati; phylum Bacillota; class Clostridia; order Eubacteriales; family Oscillospiraceae; genus Hominimerdicola; species Hominimerdicola aceti. The sequence continues at coordinate 162,824 of NZ_JAOQJZ010000001.1, forward strand.
GTCGGCAATGCTGTTGACCTTATCATAGCCAAGGGACTTGTAGATTTTGACGGAATTATCAATATCATCATCAAGCTTGGCGTAACAGTCACCGTAACAGGCATTGCCCAGTGGCTTATGTCACTTTGTACAAATAAGATAACCTATTGCGTGGTAAGAGATATCCGAAACGATGCTTTCGCAAAGCTCCAAAAGCTACCCCTTTCTTATATCGACTCCCACCCTCACGGTGATATAATCAGCCGTATAATCTCCGACTTGGAGCAGGTGTCAGACGGACTTCTCATGGGCTTTTCACAGCTTTTCACAGGCGTATGTACAATTTTTGGTACACTTGGATTCATGCTCTCCATAAACGTGAAAATAACCCTTATCGTGGTTATCCTCACTCCGCTTTCCCTATTTGTCGCAAGATTTATCGCCAAGAACACATTCAAGCTTTTCCACCAGCAATCAGTTGCAAGAGGCGACATGACCAGCCTTGTTGAGGAAATGACAGGCAATCAGAAGGTAGTAACAGCATTCGGCTATCAGGAAGAAGCTGAGGAGCAGTTTGAAGAAGTGAACCTGAAACTCCAGAAAGTTGGACTTAACGCCACATTCTTCTCCTCACTCACCAACCCATGCACACGTTTTGTAAACAACCTCGTCTACATGGCTGTCGGTATCGTGGGCGCACTCTCCGTAATAAAAGGCGTGGGCTTTACAGTTGGTAACCTTAGCTGTTTCCTCACCTATGCAAATCAGTATACAAAGCCTTTCAATGAAATATCAGGCGTTATCACCGAGCTTCAAAGTGCATTCGCTTCTGCAAAGCGTGTTTTTGAGGTCATAGACGAAACAGAGGAGATACCTGACAGCTCTAACGCTACTGTCCTTACCTCCGTTGACGGCACATTGGACGTTGACAACGTGTCATTTAGCTATGTGCCTGATGTGAAGCTTATCGAGAATTTTAACCTCCATGTAAAGAGCGGTCAGCGTACAGCTATCGTAGGACCAACAGGCTGCGGCAAGACCACCATGATAAACCTCCTTATGAGGTTCTATGATACCGACAGCGGCGAGATACGCATAAGCGGCGAGCCTATAAAGGATTGTACACGTGATTCCATGAGAAGTATGTACGGCATGGTCCTGCAGGAAACGTGGCTGAAAACAGGCACCATAAGAGAGAACCTCTGCTACGGCAAGCCTGACGCCACCGAGGAAGAAATGATAGCCGCCGCCAAGTCAGCCCATTGTCATGGCTTTATAAAGCGTCTGCCAAAGGGCTATGATACCGTTATTTCAGACAGCTACAGCACTATCTCCGCAGGACAGAAACAGCTTCTCTGTATCGCACGAGTAATGCTCTCGTTGCCGCCAATGCTCATTCTGGACGAAGCTACATCGTCTATAGATACCCGTACGGAGATATTGGTACAGCGTGCCTTTGAGAAAATGATGCAGGGCAGAACGAGCTTTATAATCGCCCATAGACTTTCTACTATCAAGAACGCAGATACTATCATAGTAATGGATTCGGGACACATAGTAGAGCAGGGAAGTCATGATGAGCTTATGGCAAAGAACGGCTTCTATGCCGATCTCTATAACTCACAGTTTGCTGTGACGTGACGTAGGGGCGAACAGCGTTCGCCCGTCTTGTTACCGCACAAATTAATTGATTTACGTTTTACAATGTAACATTATAAAATTGTAAGGGCGACCCAAGGTCGCCCTTTTGTACTCTGCCACCCTTATTTTTATCATAAAAATTATTGACTTTTATCTTAAAATTGTTGTATAATGTTATATATTTCACGGGATATACACAATCGTGTTTTATAATGTATAGTAACGAAAACCTAAGGAGTGCCTATGTTCGGATATGTCCGCCCTTTCAAACCCTATATGCGAATGTTTGAATATGATATCTATAAAGCTGTCTACTGCGGACTTTGTAAGGATATGGGCAGACGCTATGGCTTTGTGACACGCTTTACCCTTAGCTACGATTTCGCATTTCTCTCCCTTATGGATCTCTCTGTGAGGGGAGTGAAGCTTGACGCAGAAAAGCAACGCTGTATCGCACACCCTCTTAAAAAGACCATGTGCGCAAAGTGTACCTGCAATCTTAAATATACGTCCTCAGCCGCCGTGATACTCACATATCATAAGCTCCGTGACGATATAGCCGATAAAGGGCTAAAAGGCAAGCTTGCCGCATTTGCACTTCTGCCTTTTTTCAAAAAGCCCTATAAGAAAGCGGCTCGCCTTTATCCGGATCTTGCACCTGCCGTTGAAAACGCAATGGAATTGCAAAATAAAATAGAGCGTGAAAAAACAGCAGGCATAGACCTTGCCTGCGAGCCTACCGCACTTATGATGCAAGCCGTTGCAGGCGGACTTACAAGCAAGCATGACCAACGCCGACCGCTCCTTGAACGATTCGGCTACCTTCTCGGCAGATTTATCTATATCTGCGACGCTCTTGACGACCTGCCCGACGACCACGAGAGTGAAAGCTACAATCCGCTCCTTGCAAAATTTCCACCCACCGAGGGCATAAATGCTGACTATCTGAAACAAGTCCACGCCTTTTGCGATGACAGCATAAACTTCACACTGGGCGAAATGGCAGATATCTATGTGAAGCTCAATCTTAAAAGATATCGTGATATACTTGATAATATCGTGTATCTTGGACTTAAGAATGTCTATACTCAAATAAGAAGCGGAAAATTCCGCAATAACAGGAAAGGAAATAACGATCAATGATCTCCAAAGACCCTTATAAAATTTTAGGCGTATCCCCAACAGCTTCAGACGCTGAAATAAAATCAGCTTATAAAGAGCTTGTGAAAAAATATCACCCCGATCAGTATCAGGATAACCCCCTAGCTGACGTAGCTGAGGAGAAAATGTCCGAGATAAACGCCGCCTACGATCAGATCATGACTTCAAGACGTGGGGGAGGATACCAGTCCGCAGAAAGCGGCTATGACGGCTATGCCTCTTCGCAGGGCTTTGACTCAGGCTATATCAGAAGCCTTATCCAAAGCGGAAGCTATACTCAGGCAGATCAGATACTTGATAATGTGTCCTCCTCGGAAAGAAATGCCGAGTGGTATTTCCTTAAAGGCACTATCTGCCACCGCAGAGGCTGGCTCAATGAGGCTTATAACAACTTCACAAGAGCCGTCCAGCTCGACCCTAATAACATGGAGTATCAAAGCGTGTTAGCCCAGATGAACAGACAGCGAAGCGGCTATATGAGCGGCAACCCAACTCAGGGCTACCAAGCAGGCGGCATGAGCGGCCCTGACTGCTGTTCCTCCCTTTGCTGTGCAGACTGCTGCTGTGAAATGATGGGCGGCGACCTTATACCGTGCTGCTAAATAATCATGAGAAATAAAATAGCTTTTCGAGTGGCACTTGGCGGCATATGCTCTGCTGTCTGCCTGCTTTTGATGTTTTCAAGCAGCTTTTTGCCCATGCTCGATTATACTATCCCGACCTTCGCCGGCTTCATGATGGTTGTGATGATAGTGGAGGTGGATAAAAACTGGGCGATAGCCACCTATTGTGCAGTGAGCCTGCTGAGCATTTTCGTAACCCCAAATTATGAAGCAACCCTGCTTTTCATATTGTTCATGGGGTATTATCCAATACTTAAATATTATCTCGACCAAAAGAAAAACCGCCTATTGGTGTGGGCAATAAAGCTTGCAGTGTTCAATGTGGCGATAGTCATCTTCTTTTTGGCATTTCAGTATATCTTTACTTCGGTGGATATGCTCGAGGGCATGGAGATGTTTGGCAAGTATGCCGTGCTTGTTCTGTGGGCGGCGGCGAACCTGTTTTTCTTTATTTATGACTATGCCCTCACACAGTTGACAGATATGTACATAAATTGGTTTAGGAAAAAAATACTCAGAAGAAAATGACGGTGACGTTTTTATGAACGAAGAACAAGAGAAAGAAATATTAAACGAGGCGAAAATACAAACTGCAAGGCACAAGAAAAAAATACAGATAATAAGCCTTGTTGCAATAATAGCGGTCATAGCAATGGCTGCAGTGGCGTGTATACCTCTTATAAAAGCGCTTCACAGCAAGGCAGGCATTGCAGCCTTGGAGCGTAAGCTTGATAACTACAGTGGCATTGTGGGAGTGCTTATCTTTACTTTTATACAAGCTCTTCAAGTGGTCATAGCGGTCATACCGCCTATACAAGTGGTGGGTGGAGTGCTGTTCGGCTGGTTCTGGGGCGGGTTGCTATCATTCATAGGTACGCTCCTTGGCACAATGGCAATATTCGTGCTTGTGAAAAAATTTGGCAGACCGATAGTGGAAGCCTTTGTTGACGAGAAACAGCTAAAAAAATTCAAATTCCTGCAAAATGAGAAAAAGCTAACCGTTATCCTTATAATCCTCTATCTCATACCGGGAATACCCAAGGACGTTATCTCATATATCGTCCCACTGACTCCCATAAGCAAGAAGGATTTTTTCTATTATGTCATGCCTTGCAGACTTCCAGCAATAATGCTCTCCACGATTTTGGGGAGCAATGTAAAAAGCGGCAACTTCACAGTTGCACTTGTGGTGCTTGGAGTAGCTCTCGTAGCAGGTATCGTTGGCTTTTTGTTCAAAGATGTTATAGTGAATAAAATGAAACAACATAAGAAGAACAAATAAGTAAAGTTGCACAAAGTTGAGTTTAGATGAAAAAAATATAAAAAAGTGCTTGACAAAAGGCTCTTGTAGTGGTATAATAAATATCGTTGATTGAGCGGTAAGCTTGAAAGACCACCAAAAACGCCTGGTCAGGCAGTATGCGGGTGTAGTTCAGTGGTAGAACTCCAGCCTTCCAAGCTGGTCATGTGGGTTCGATTCCCATCACCCGCTCCAATATATCTTGAACTTTTATCCGAGTTTGAGATATCAATGAGTACAGTATGCGTCATTAGCTCAGTTGGATAGAGCAACCGCCTTCTAAGCGGTAGGTCACTGGTTCGAATCCAGTATGGCGTACCATTAAACTCGTTCCAGATGAAAATCTGCTGCGAGTATTTTCTTCTAATATGTATGGTGGGTATAGCGTAGCTGGCCTAACGCGTCAGTTTGTGGCACTGAAGACCGTGAGTTCGAATCTCACTACCCACCCCACTGAATACGTTCTGTGTTATGCAGAGCGTATTTTTTTGTTTACATATCGTAGGGCGACCTTTGGTCGCTCGTTTTTTATGTACCTCCGACAATGACCTATATCCTACCGACTTGGATTATTATATCCCACCTGTAAATAGACAGAAAAAGGGCGGCAACTTAAATGCTGCCGCCCCGATCCAGAGGTTATATATTTTATAAAGCGAAATTTTTGTTGTAAACAGCCTCGGCTATCCTGAATGTTTCGTCATCAAGTGCAGGAGCAGCGTCAGCAGTGATCAAGGCGGCACCTCTCTCAAAAGCGTCCTCCGCAATGCCATCGGCACCATGCTGAATAACAACGCTTCGTAACTCAGAGCAATCCACGAAAGCCTTTGCGCCAAGCTTCTTCACAGATGATGGGATAACAACTTCTCTCAAAGCCTTACAGCCACGGAAAGCCTCGCTTCCAACATAAGCGATCTTGCCTGATATCCTCACCGTCTTAACTACAGTATTCTGAGCAAACGCTCTCTTGCCTATCCTGCTAACGGAATCAGGAAGATAAACGCTCTCGAGCTTCTCACAAAGTGCAAATGCACACTCGCCTATCTTTCTTACAGATCCTGCGAACTCAACCTTTTTCAGAGCAGAGCAGCCGAAGAATGCGTAGTCGCCAACAACCTCGATCCCAAATGGTATAGAGATCGCTTCCAGACCTGAGCAAAATGTGAAAGCATTCTCTGCGATCTCGATCATTGTTGACGGTATCTCAAGCTCTCTCAGAGAAATGCAGTTCTGGAAAGCTCCGTTTCCTATGGAAACTATATTTTCATTAAGATAAATTTCTTTCATTGAAGAGCAGAAACCGAATGCAGACTCACCGATCTCTCTTACGCTCTCAGGCAGGTCAGCTCTCTCCAAACTGTCGCAATTGTAGAATGTGAAAGGCAGTATCATTTCAACACCATCAGGTATAGTCGCAAATCTCAGAGATTCACAACCGCAGAATGCCATCTCACCAATAAATCTTACGCTCTCAGGTATAGTCACATTCACCAGTGAACAGCATTTGTAAAATGCCTTTCTTCCGATGATAACAACGTCCTTTGAGATAACAGCACATTTAAGGTCGTAAAGATGTGCGAAAGCACCGCCTGCAACAGCTATGACCTTTTTGCCACGAAGCTCAAAAGGAAGCTCCAGCACTTCGATATGGCTGTCACCGCAGTATCCAGTGATAATACACATATCGTCAGCCGTAACATATTTAAAACAGCCCGAGATCTTCTCGCTGCTGATACTGCTGCTTGCAGTTACACCAACGCTCTCAAGTGCTTTTTTGAAACCATTGTCGCCCATAAAATTAATGCTTTTCATCAGCGTGACCTCCATTATACCCACTATAAATATATACCTCGTAACTGAACTTAAACGTTTTCTGTATTTTCTAATGAAATTATACTACAGTATACTATGTTTGTCAATGGTATTCGCAATATTTTATTTATAAAAAATTAATTTTCAGAACTTTTTCACTGATTGTGAACGGCTTTTTTGTCACTTTTCACAATTAATTTACGCAAAATAATTTTAGTTTTCACATATCGTTCTCAATCTATGAGAACACTGTAATTTTATGGTAGCAAACGTTTTCGCAAATGACGCAAAAGACTAATACCAATTTATAGAATTCGCTTGATTAAATCGACCAAACCATAAGATGATGTATTTCTTATATTTGTAAGATTGTCATAAATTATGTTTATATAATATTAATAAAGAATGATATACCGTTCATGATAATGCAAGAAAGCACCAGTAACTGCATTAAAATAGGAGATTAACATACTAATAATAAGCAAAAATGTATAATACTATCATAAAGGTTTACAAAATAGAAACTTAATTATTACAGATTGTAATAATTAATGATGTATAATAATATAAATGAAATCGTATAAGTACACAAATACAAAAACCGGAAAGGACTGATCCGTTATCAACATAATAAGAAAAATAACAGCAGTGATAATTTCATCAGTTATAATGATAAGCTTTGTGGCATTTGCACCGCAGGAATCCGCTAAGACTTATGTGAATGTTATAACAGCTTCTGCTGCTGACTCGATGAAAAAACCTGTTTTGATAAAAAGGCAAGCGTATTCAAACAAAATAGAAGCAGGAGTAAAAAATCTCACCAGCTTTTCATCAAAGACTACATTTGAGGTCTATGTAAACGGACGCTATGTAAGAAAATATACATGGCAGGCACTTAAAAAGGATAACTATATAAATATAACCGATGACGGCAAGCTTTATCTTAAAGCTTCCACAAAATATAAAGTCACCGTCAAAGCGGTAAACGGCAGTGCCAAGTCAGAATCATCGGTCCTCAACGTAAAGACAGCAGCAAAAACATACTATTATATAGATAAAAACGTTCAGCTTTATAGCTTTAAAAACGGTAAGTTCAAGAAATCTTCAAAAACAAAAGCCTCTGTGGCTGTGTCGGGTACTCTCACTACCGATAAAAATAAGCGTGTGGCAGGTCAGAATAAGAATATCGGCGGAGCAAATTATGTCCTTATCAATGAAGGTGATCATAAGGGTAAGTACGTCAAGGTAGGAAAAGGTGTGAAGCGTACACCTGAGAGAAAAGCAAGAATAAAAACAGCCGTTGATTATGCCGCAAGCATGAACGGCGGAAGATATGTCTGGGGCGGAACAAAGTATAAGGCAACGGATTGCTGTGGATTGACAATGCAAGCCTATAGAAAAGCCGGTGTGAATATGTATAACAGCGTATATTCGCAGGCGAAAATGGGAAAAGCAGTGTCTTTGAAGAATATAGAGGCAGGCGACCTGATAATCTGCAATAACTATGGCCACGTAGCGATGTATATAGGCGGTGGAAAAATAGTCCATGCCATGAGTACATATTATGGGATCAGAATACAGCCTCTTGCGAATATCAAGTATTGCGGAAAGATAAACACTATCAGGAGAATACTGTAAAGCGAAGCGATTTTGCGGCATAACAAACTGTCGAATAACTGTAGGGGNTTTGGTCGCCCGCTTGGTTTCATAGCACTGTATCGGCAAATTTTCAAATGTAAATGTAGGGGCTGTCGCCCTCGACAGCCCGATTTTGTTTGCTCGATAATACTTGCGATATCTGCACAATTTTTCCTTGACAATCTCGCTGACCGGTGTTATAATAAGAAAGCAGAAAACTGCGAAAAATCGAATAAAGTTTGCAGGGGGACCCAAGCAAAAAGCTGGGTTGAGAAGGTAAAACCTGACCCTTTGAACCTGTTGGTCAATACCAGTGTAGGAAGCAAGTTTTGTGTAAATTTACCTCCTGCATGGTCAGGAGGTTTTTTTGTTTCCCCTTTTCCATAAGAAAGGAATAAAGTATGTTAAAATGTTTGTCAGTGGCAGGCTCGGATTGCTCCGGCGGCGCAGGTATACAAGCCGACCTTAAAGCTTTCAGCGCTAATGAAACTTTCGGCATGAGCGTTATTACCTCTGTCGTCGCTGAAAATACTACCCGTGTGCTGTCTGTTTTCAACGTACCCGTTGAGGAGATACAAAAACAGATAGACGCTGTGTTTGAGGATATCCACGTCGATGCCGTAAAACTCGGTATGCTCCCAACTGCCGAAATTATTTCAGCAGTTGCGGATAAGCTTAATGAGTATAAACCAAGTATTATCGTCTGCGATCCCGTCATGGTCGCTACAAGCGGCGATGCTCTCTCTGAGGGCGGAACTGTTTCCACCATGAGGGAAAAGCTCTTTCCTATAGTTACGCTCCTTACACCGAATATCCCCGAAGCCGAAGCTATCTCAGGCTTGGAGATAAAGAATGAAAACCATATGGAAAAAGCCGCAAGGATAATAATGGATATGGGCGTAAAAAACGTCCTCGTCAAAGGCGGTCATCTCACTGGCGACGCTGTGGATTATCTCTGTACCCCAGAGGGCGTTCATAAGCTTGCCTGCAAGCGTGTTGATTCGCCTAATACCCATGGCACTGGCTGTACTTTGTCATCTGCCATAACTGCAAACCTTGCCCACGGTATGGATATGCTCTCCGCTGTAACAAAGGCGAAAAACTATATCACCGAGGCAATAGAAAAATCATTCACAGTGGGCAAAGGACATAGCCCCGTTAATCACTTTTATGACTATTACGATTTGAAAGGAACTGTTCTATGAGAAATTATAAAACTCAAATGGAAGCCGCTAAAAAGGGTATCGTTACCCCTGAAATGGAAACAGTGGCTAAGAAAGAAAATATGGACGTAAACGAGCTTATGGCTCTTGTTGCGGCAGGTCAGGTGGCGATCCCTGCCAACGTAAACCATACTGCTCTCTCTGCCGAGGGTATCGGTAAAGGTCTTAAAACTAAGATAAATGTAAACCTCGGTATCTCAGGGGACGCTAAGAATTATGACATTGAGATGCAGAAAGTGGATATGGCTATCAAGTTCGGCGCTGAAGCTATCATGGATCTGTCAAACTACGGCAAGACCAATACTTTCAGAAAAGAGCTAGTAGCAAAGTCGCCTGCCATGATAGGCACTGTTCCTATGTATGACGCTATCGGCTACCTCGATAAAGACCTCCTTGAGATATCAGCTCAGGACTTTCTTAAGGTAGTAAAAGCCCATGCAGAAGAGGGCGTTGACTTTATGACTATCCACGCAGGTATCAACAGACGTGCAGTAGAGGCTTTCAGACGTGAGGGAAGAAAAATGAATATCGTTTCCCGTGGCGGTTCACTGCTCTTCGCATGGATGATGATGACAGGCAATGAAAACCCATTCTTCGAGTATTATGACGAGGTGCTTGAAATACTCAGAGAGTATGACGTTACTATCTCACTTGGCGACGCACTCCGTCCGGGATGTCTTGCAGACGCTTCCGACGCCGCTCAGATCTCCGAGCTTATCGAGCTTGGCAACCTCACAAAGAGAGCGTGGGAAAAGGACGTTCAGGTAATGGTAGAGGGTCCGGGTCATATGGCAATGAACGAGATCGCCGCAAATATGATAATGGAAAAGAAGATATGCCACGGCGCACCTTTCTATGTCCTTGGACCTCTGGTAACAGATATCGCCCCTGGCTATGACCATATCACATCAGCCATCGGCGGAGCTATCGCCGCAGCAAGCGGTGCAGACTTCCTCTGCTATGTTACTCCTGCCGAGCATCTCAGACTTCCTGATGTTGACGACGTTAAGGAAGGCATAATCGCCAGCAAGATAGCAGCCCATGCCGCCGATATCGCAAAGGGCGTAAAGGGTGCAAGAGATATCGACGATAAAATGGCAGCGGCACGTCACAAAATGGATTGGGACGAAATGTTCGAAATAGCACTTGACGGTGAAAAGGCAAGAAGATTCTTTGAGCAGACCCCACCTGCCGACAGACATACCTGCTCAATGTGCGGCAAGATGTGTGCCGTTAGAACAACAAACATGATACTCGAGGGCAAAGAGGTAAAGTTCTGCTCAGAGAAGTAGAAAACTCGATGTATGGGCGAACAGCGTTCGCCCGCATGATATAAAAATTGAATGTCAGCTCGACAATTGTACGAAAAATCGGACAATTACATGAGAGCAGATATAAAAAGAATGTAATGTGCAAGAGGAGCGTCTTGCGAACTTTTTCATAAAAAGTATTCAGCGAGGGAACCCGTGTTTCGGGGTGAGAGGGTGCAATGGAGCACCGACCGAAAATAATTTACGTCAGATCGTGAGCGGATAGCATAGCCGCGGTCTGTGCGCCGCTGGATAACTTGCTCTTTTTCGTTCGGCGGTGCGATACGATATGGAGGAATAAAAATGAAAAAGACAAACATTCACAAATTGGTATTCGCAGCAGTATTGGTAGCCCTTGCAGTGGTAGGTTCGCTTGTTTCGTTCCCTATCGGCGCTTCAAAGTGCGCACCTGTTCAGCACCTTGTAAACATAATCGGTGCAGTTTTCCTTGGACCTGCATGGGCAGTGGGCGTTGGCTTCACAGCCGCACTTCTCAGAAATCTTCTGGGACTTGGCTCTCTCCTTGCGTTCCCAGGCTCAATGGTTGGCGCATTCGTTGCAGGTATGCTCTATAAGTACATAAAGAAGCTCCCTGCCGCTTATGTCGGCGAGCTTTTCGGCACGTCAGTCCTCGGCGGACTTCTTGCATACCCTGTTGCCAGATTTCTCGTTGGCGCACCAGCCGTAGCAATAACAGTTTATATCCTGCCTTTCTTTGTAAGCTGTGCAGGCGGTACAGTTCTTGCTATCGTTATCGTTACAGCTCTTAAAAAGGCAAAAGTATTTGATAATTTCCTTGGCTTCTCAAAGGAGGTAAGAGCATAATGGGCACTATAATTGAAAGCTGTGCGAAAGCAGCAGACAAGGTAAGAGATATATGCCCTTTGGTGCATTGTATCACAAATTATGTTACTGTAAATGACGTTGCAAACTGCATTCTCGCCATTGGCGCTTCACCTATCATGGCAGACGATATCGCAGAAGCAGCAGATATAACTTCTATCTCAAAGGCTCTCGTTATAAACATGGGTACTCTCAATGCAAGAACGGTCGAGTCAATGGTAGCTGCTGGAAAGAAAGCCAACGAGCTTGGCGTTCCTGTGGTTTTTGACCCGGTTGGAGCAGGCGCATCAAATTTCAGAAATGAAACTGCAAAGCGTATACTTGAAAATGTGAAAATAAGCATACTCAGAGGAAATCTTTCTGAAATGTCATATCTTGCAGGACTAGAAGTTTCCACAAAGGGTGTTGACACCTCGGAAGCTGACGAGAAAAACGACCCTGTTTCCGTTGCGAAAAAAACAGCAGCAAAGTATAACTGCGTTGCAGCTATAACAGGTGCAGTGGATACAATAACAGACGGAAAAAGAGTCGCAAGGATATCAAACGGTCACCCATATCTTTCAAAGGTAACAGGCACAGGCTGTATGACAACAGGACTTGTAGGCTCATTCGCAGGTGCTTGCGACGATATGTATACCGCCGCTGTAACAGGCATTGCAAGCATGGGCATAGCAGGCGAGTTCGCATATGAAAATGCTGGAGAGATAGGCTCAGGAAGCTTCCATATTTCTATCATTGACGCAATCAGCAAAATGAATAGTCAGGTATTTGCGGCTAAGGCTAAGATAGAAGAAGTTTAGTATTGCAATATTTCAGATTTAGTGGTATCATATCAGTGTGATGCCACTAAATTTTATGTGGTGATGTTGCTTGCGGGGGCGAACAGTGTTCGTCCGTTTGCATTGCATATTATACTTTTTCATACAAAGGAGAATGAAAAATGACCGTAAGATTTGCTTGTGAAAAGGATATACCGCAAATGAACAGCTTGCTCTATCAGGTAGAGAGAGTTCATCAGCAGGGCAGACCTGACCTTTTTAAAGAGGGTGCGAAAAAGTATACTGATAACGAGCTTAAAGATATGCTCAAGGATAAAACAAAGCCTATATTTGCCGCAGTTGATGAAAATGATGTGATGAAGGGCTACGCTTTTTGTGTGTTTCAGGAGCATAAGGGCGACAATGTTCTCACGGATATAAAGACTTTGTATATCGACGATCTGTGCGTTGATGAAAATTGCAGAGGTCAGCATATCGGCTCGGTACTTTACGAGGCGGTGAAGAAATTCGCTAAGGAGCAGGGCTGTTATAATGTTACTCTCAACGTGTGGGAGTGTAATCCATCGGCAAGAAAATTTTACGGAAAAGCAGGGCTGAAGCCATACAAGACAGGTATGGAAGTTATTTTATGATAAAAGATAAGAGGGTAAAAAAATGGACAAATTGAAAATTGACTACACGCTTTATCTCTGCACTGACCGTGGACTTATGTCCTGCGAAACTATCGAGCAGTCGGTAGAGGAGGGCGTAAAAGGCGGCTGTACAGTTATCCAGCTAAGAGAAAAGGACTGCACTTCAAGAGAGTTCTATGAGCTTGCAGTCAGAGTAAAAAAGATAACGGACAAATACAGTGTGCCGCTTATCATCAACGACAGACTTGATATCGCACAGGCTGTTGACTGTGCAGGCGTTCATCTGGGACAGAGCGATATGCCATGTGCAGTTGCAAGAAAAATCCTCGGTGAGGACAAGATAATAGGTATTTCTGCGGCAACTCTTGAAGAAGCTAAAAAAGCACAGGCAGACGGTGCAGATTACCTTGGCGTTGGTGCAATGTATGCCACCAACACAAAGACAGACGCAAGAGCTGTCACAAAGGAACAGCTTGCAGAAATAAGAGCCGCTGTGGATATCCCTATCGTAATAATAGGCGGAGTTAATCAAAAAACTGTGCCGAACTTTAAGGGTATGGGTATTGACGGCGCTGCAGTAGTTTCTGCGGTGGTTTCTCAGCCTGATATTGAAAAGGCGGCAAAGGATCTTCGTGAGCTTTGCGAGGATTGCTTCGGAAGATAAGATGTTCAACGGGCGGTTATTAAGACCGTCCGTTTTTTTGTTTTGAAAAATGTATGATTTTGTTTTTCGATTTTACACAAATTATACATTGTGCTATTGACGATTAAGTTAAAATCGGTTATAATAAATGAAAAAGCTTTGTTTTTTTGGATTAAAACGCTAATGCGTTGAAATAGTAATGTATGTTAGGAGAGTAAAAATGAAAAAAACTAAGATCGTATGCACTATCGGACCTTCCACAGATGACGAAAACATTATGCGTGAGCTTATGAAAAACGGCATGGACGTTGCGAGATTCAATTTCTCACACTCTGACCACAGTGTTCATAAGGCTCGTTTTGAAACTGTATGCAAGCTAAGGGAAGAACTTGGCGTTAATATTGCAACTCTTCTTGATACAAAAGGACCTGAGGTAAGACTTAAAAATTTTAAGGATCACAAGCCTGTTACTATCAAGGACGGTGATACGTTCACACTTACCACAAGAGAAGTGGAGGGTGATGAAACTATCTGCTCTATCACATTTCCACAGCTTCCAAAGGACGTTTCTGTAGGCACTAGAATACTTATCAATGACGGAAATATCGAGCTGAAAGCACTGAGAGTTGACAACACTGACATCGTCTGCGAAGTTATCCACGGTGGAGTTGTTTCCGACCACAAGGGTATCAACGTTCCTGACGTAAACCTTTCTATGCCTTATATCTCTGACGCTGATATGGCTGACCTTGAATTTGGCGCAAAAATGGGATTTGACTATATCGCAGCTTCATTCGTAAGAACAGGCGCTGACGTTATTTATCTTAGAAAATTTACCCAGAGCCTTGGCTGGTTCAATCCTAGAATTATCGCTAAGATAGAAAACGCTCAGGGTGTTGCCAACATCGACGAGATCCTTGACGCTGCTGACGGAATAATGGTAGCAAGAGGAGATATGGGCGTTGAGATACCTTTCGAGCAGATACCTGCTATACAGAAAGAGCTTATCAGAAAAGCCTACAACGCAGGCAAGAACGTTATCACAGCAACTCAGATGCTGGAGTCTATGATAACAAACGCACGTCCTACAAGAGCCGAGATAACCGACGTTGCAAACGCTATTTATGACGGCTCGTCTGCTATAATGCTTTCAGGGGAAACTGCCGCAGGTAAATATCCTGTTGAGGCTGTCAAGACCATGAGCCTTATCGCAGAAACGACCGAAAAGGATATCGACTATATCTCACGTTTCAAGAAAAGAGCAGACGAGAGAAATTCATCTATCACTGACGCTATCTCACACGCTACTGTTACAACTGCCCATGACCTTAATGCTGTAGCGATCCTGACAGTAACAAAGGGCGGAACAACAGCAAGAACGCTTTCAAAATTCCGTCCGAACTGTCCTATAATCGCACTTACAACTGACGATACAACATATCATCAGCTCAGCCTTTCATGGGGTATCAGAGCAGGCGTTATCGAAGAAAAAACAAACACTGACGAACTCATCAGACACGCTCTGGAGCGTTCTGTGGAGCTTGGCTATCTGAAGAAGGGCGACCTTGTCGTTATTACAGCAGGAGTACCGCTTGGAATGAGCGGAACGACAAATCTGCTCAAAGTCGAGAGAGCGTAGTTTTTAAGTGAGGAGTGAGGAGTGAGGAATGGCAGCGCCATACCGAGCAAATCACCAATACAAGGTAAAAGCACACACGAGCGAAGCGAGCAAAAGGTACAGGGGCACGCCCCTGGTCAGGGTCAAGGGGTGAAACCCATTGTGGGTACAGGGCAAAGCCCTGTCGGAGCTTGAGGCAGAGCCTCTATAGGTGCAAGCCTACTAAGCGGTGCAGAAAAGCAATAGAAGAATTGCAAAAAAAATCAATTACAAAGCGGTGTCGGAGCGGAATGCTCTGCACCGCTTTTGTTGTAAAAAATGTTTGGACTTTTTTGGAGGCGATCACTTTTTTTATTCAAATAATTTTCCGTGAATTGGGTAACCGATTCTAACATATGAAAGAAGTATGGCGTAAGAGTAATATTTCTGAATGTGACTTGACTTTGATTTTGAAGTATGTTATTATTTTAACATACGAGCGGTAGTATTATTAATAGGTATGCAATACTGAATATTGAGGTAATATGTGCTGCCCGAAATCTTATGTCAGGAGAGTATAAAATGGAAAGACAGTTTTATGACGAATGGGAAGGCTTTAAGCCCGGCAGATGGTCAAACACTTCTATCAATCTTCGTGATTTTATCCAGAAGAACTTCACACCATATGACGGTGACGACAGCTTCCTTACAGGCCCTACAGAAGCAACTACTAAGCTCTGGGAACAGGTAATGGAGCTTTCAAAGAAGGAGAGAGAAGCCGGCGGTGTTCTCGATATGGACACTAAGATCGTTTCTACTATCACCTCACACGGCCCTGGTTACCTTAACAAGGATCTTGAAAAGATCGTTGGTTTCCAGACTGACAAGCCTTTCAAGCGTTCTCTTCAGCCTTTCGGCGGTATCAGAATGGCTATGAATGCTTGCGAGCAGAAC
This sequence comes from Hominimerdicola aceti, assembly GCF_025567495.1. Lineage (NCBI taxonomy): Bacteria > Bacillati > Bacillota > Clostridia > Eubacteriales > Oscillospiraceae > Hominimerdicola > Hominimerdicola aceti. The sequence goes on from NZ_JAOQJZ010000001.1 coordinate 178,959, forward strand.
GGCTACACAGTTGATCCTGAAGTTGTAAAGATCTTTACTGAATATAGAAAAACTCACAATCAGGGCGTTTTTGACGCTTACACACCTGAGATGAAGCTTGCCAGACACGCTGCTATCATCACAGGTCTTCCAGACGCTTACGGCAGAGGAAGAATCATAGGCGACTACAGAAGAGTTGCTCTTTATGGTATAGACTATCTCGTTGAGGACAAGAAGGATCAGCTTGCTACTTCACTGGTAAGAATGACTTCTAAGAACATCAGACTCAGAGAAGAGCTTTCTGAGCAGATCAGAGCCCTTGGCGAACTCAAGAAGCTTGGCGAGATCTACGGCTACGATATCTCACGTCCTGCTAAGAACGCTAAGGAAGCTATCCAGTGGCTGTACTTCGGCTACCTTGCTGCTGTTAAGGAGCAGAATGGTGCTGCAATGTCACTTGGCAGAACTTCTACATTTATCGATATATACATCAAGAGAGATATGGACAGAGGTATCCTCACAGAGCAGGAGGCTCAGGAGCTTATCGACCACTTCATCATGAAGCTCAGACTTGTTAAGTTCGCTAGAACACCTGAGTATAACTCACTGTTCTCAGGCGACCCAACTTGGGTAACAGAGTCTATCGGCGGCGTTTCTATCGACGGCGTTCCAATGGTAACAAAGACTTCATTCAGATATCTCCACACACTTGAGAACCTTGGTCCTGCACCAGAGCCAAACATGACAGTTCTGTGGAGCACAAAGCTTCCTGCAAACTTCAAGAAGTTCTGTGCTAAGACTTCTATCAAGACTTCTGCTATCCAGTACGAGAACGACGACCTTATGAGAGTTACACACGGCGACGACTACGCTATCGCTTGCTGCGTATCTTCAATGAGGATCGGTAAGGAAATGCAGTTCTTCGGTGCAAGAGCTAACCTTGCTAAGTGCCTGCTTTATGCTATCAACGGCGGTGTTGACGAAAGACTTAAGATACAGGTAGGTCCTAAGTATCGTCCGGTTACAGGCGATTACCTCGATTATGATGATGTAATGGCTAAGTATGACGATATGATGGAGTGGCTGGCTGGTCTGTATGTAAATACACTGAACGTTATCCACTATATGCACGATAAGTATTCTTATGAGAGAGTTCAGATGGCTCTTCATGACAGAGATGTTAAGAGATACTTCGCTACAGGTATCGCTGGTCTGTCAGTTGTTGCTGACTCACTTTCTGCTATCAAGTACGCTAAGGTAAAGTGCATCAGAGATGAGGACGGAATCGTAACTGACTACGAAGTTGAGGGCGATTTCCCTAAGTATGGTAACAACGACGAGAGAGTTGACAAGATCGCTGTTGACCTCGTTAGAACATTCATGGACAAGATCAGAAAACACCACACATACAGAGATGGTGTTCCTACAATGTCTATCCTTACTATCACATCTAACGTTGTTTATGGTAAGAAGACTGGTTCTACACCTGACGGAAGAAAGATCGGTGTACCTCTTGCTCCTGGTGCTAACCCAATGCACGGCAGAGATACTCACGGCGCTTCTGCTTCACTTTCTTCAGTTGCTAAGCTGCCATTCAGACACGCTCAGGACGGTATCTCAAACACATTCTCTATCATTCCTGACGCTCTTGGCAAGGACGACAAGGTATTCATGGGCGACCTTGATATCGAAAGCATAGCTAAGGAGCTTAATGAAGATGGGGTTTAATGTTAAAAAGGACGAGGACGAGGCTCAGGTAAACGAGCTTGTTGACGTCATTGACAGACTTATGATGGGCGGTCAGGGTCATCTTACGATAGACATTGACGAAACTGAAGAAGGTCTGAACGTTAAAACTTACAGCACTTCCGATTGTGGCGGTGACGGCAAGACGGCTTGCTGTCAGCCTACAGAAGAGGACGCTGTTGACAGGGATGAAGATTAACTCCCTATTTTAGAAAACGGCGGAGGTTCGTTCTCCGCTTGTTTTCCATAAATACTAAGAAAGGAATGTAATACTATGGCAAACTTTGAACCAACAGAGGCACAGGTAGACAACCTTATCGGACTTCTTGACGGATATGCTGAAAAAGGCGGTCATCACCTTAATGTAAATGTACTTAACAGAGAAACTCTTCTGGACGCTCAGGCTCACCCTGAGAAGTATCCACAGCTCACTATCAGAGTTTCAGGCTACGCTGTAAACTTCGTAAAGCTTACTAAGGAGCAGCAGGACGACGTTATTTCAAGAACGTTCCACAAGAGCCTTTAATTTGAGCTTTGCCGCATAGAATGAGTTTCTTTGCGGATAATATGCACACGGGCGGTCGGCGTCGTCTTACATGGAACATCTTGTTTTATGTGGATGAGAGCTGCCGCTCGTTTGTTACTTTTTGTGGATAGGTGTGCGGTGATATAAATTTGTGAGCGAGCAGAAACGGGACGTCGAGGGCGCCGTCCCCTACAGAATGGTTTGTGCAGGCTGAACGGGCGTGCGTTTATGTGAAATAAAAAAGGAGGGATATCCCATGGAGGGATTTATACATTCTACGGAAAGCTTTGGTACGGTGGACGGACCGGGGATAAGGTTTGTTATTTTCTTTCAGGGCTGTCCTATGCGGTGTCTTTACTGCCACAATCCTGATACTTGGAAGATAGGCACAGGTACAAAGAGGACGGTTGAAAGTCTGCTGGCGGAATATGACTCGGTAAAAGAGTTCATGAAAAACGGCGGAATTACCTGCACGGGCGGTGAACCTTTGGTGCAGATAGACTTTGTGACGGAGCTTTTTGAAAAGGCTAAGGAAAAGGGGATACACACTTGTCTTGACAGCTCGGGCATCACTTTTACGCCTGACAGCACGGAAAAGTTTGAAAGGCTTTGCAAATGCACTGACCTTGTTATGCTGGATATCAAGCATATTGACCGTGAGGAGCACAAGAAGCTTACGGGGCATTACAATGACAACATTCTTGCGTTTGCGAAGTTTTTGTCGGAGCATGGTGTGCCTATATGGATACGTCATGTTGTTGTGCCGGGTATCACGGACAAGGAAGAATATCTTTTCAGGCTGGGTGAATTTATTTCTCAGCTAAAGACGCTGAAAGCGCTTGACGTTTTGCCTTATCACACCATGGGCAAGGTAAAGTATGAGCAGCTCGGTATAGATTATCCTCTTGGTGATACGCCGCCTCTTGACAAGGAGGACGCTGTTAAGGCGAGAGATGTTATCATGAGAGGGCTTAAAGCGGCGTTGAAAAAGAGAAAATAGTATTTTAGACGGGTGGACTTCGGTCTGCTCGTTTTTTTGTGTAAAAGTATATATTTTTTTCGACAAGTTTTTGAAAATATTCTGCATATTTGGATAATTGACGGCAGGCTTAAAATATGGTAAAATAAATGGGTAAGGAATACAGCAATAGAATATTGTTAAGACAGGTTTATATTGGAAACGCACATTCTCTGAATGATAACGAACAACACAGCGTCTGCGAAAGGGCTGTAGGTTTGATATCATAAGGAGGATTTTTTTATGCCAAAGAATTTGTTTCAGGAGATAGTTTTTACGGTGCTGATGGTGTTTGTGATGGTATACGCCATGATATGCTACAACATTGCACTCAACATGGGCGGAATGTCAAATGCCGTATTTCTCAAGGCTTTTCATGAGCTTTTGATAATGGCTCCGATAGCTTTTGTTCTTGACTTTTTTGCTGTGGGAAAGATAGCAAAGAAAAAGGCTTTCAGCATTGTTGATGTGAGAAAGGATAATCCTTTTCATCTTGTGCTTGCCATATCTGTTATCTCTGTTATTTTTATGTGCCCACTCATGAGCCTTGCGGCTACGCTGCTTTTTAAGGACGCAGGCAGGGAAGTTATTGCGGTATGGTTAGAAACAACGGCTATGAATTTTCCTATGGCTCTTTGCAGGTCCGATAGTGAGGTTTGTTTTCGGACTTATTTTCAGAGAACGTGAACAGAAAAGCGGGGCTGTATCTGCGGCTGCGGAATAAGGTTTTTACGAGTGGACTTCAGTCTGCTCGTTTTTTATTTTACACTGAAAAATAAAAACTAAAAAAAGTGTTAAAAGCCTTTACAAAGGCAGGCGGTTGTGTTATAATAGTAATCGTAAAAATTTGCGTGAAAAAGGAGGAGCTTATAGTGCAGAAGGCGTATCTGATTTTGGAGAACGGTACTATTTTCGAGGGTAAAAGTTTCGGCGCAGCTGGCGAAGCTATTGGCGAAATTGTTTTTACTACGGCCATGACAGGCTATCTCGAAACACTTACTGACCCTAGTTACTACGGACAGATAGTTGTTCAGACATTTCCGTTAATTGGTAACTATGGTGTTATTCCTGAGGATTTTGAAAGTGAATGTCCTCATGTTAAAGCTTATATTGTTAGAGATTGGTGTCAAGAGCCTAGCAACTTCCGTTGTGAGGGTGATCTTGACACTTTTTTAAAGCAGCATAACATCGTTGGTCTTTACGGTATCGACACTCGTCAGCTCACAAAAATAGTTCGTGAGTCGGGTGTTATGAACGGAAAGATCGTTCCTGAGGGTTCAAGCTTCGGACTGACAGATCTGAAGAACTACACGATAGTTGAGGCTGTAAAGAACACGACCTGCTCGGAGGAGAAAACATTCGAGCCTGAGGGAGAGGTCAAGAGAAAGGTAGTGCTTTACGATTTTGGCGCAAAGCACAACATTGGAAGAGAGCTTGTTAAGAGAGGCTGCGAGGTAACTGTTGTTCCTGCATACACAAAGGCAGAGAGGATAAAGGAGCTTGCACCTGACGGCATAATGCTTTCAAACGGCCCTGGAGATCCTGCGGAGAATGTGGAGATAATCGAGGAGCTTAAAAAGCTTTCTGAGATGAAGATACCTACTTTTGGAATTTGTTTGGGCCATCAGCTTTTGGCGCTTGCACATGGTGCGATGACACACAAGCTGAAGTATGGTCACAGAGGTGCAAACCAGCCTGCTGAGAACACAGAAACAGGCAGAGTTTACATAACATCACAGAACCATGGATATGCAGTAGAGAACGATTCGCTCCCTGAGGGTGAAGCAAAGGTGCTTTATGTAAATGCCAATGACGGCACTTGTGAGGGTATCAGATATCTCAACGAGCCTGCATTTTCTGTACAGTTCCACCCAGAGGCTTGTGGTGGTCCGCATGATACTGACTTCTTGTTTGATGAGTTTATTGAGCTCATTGACACTAACAAGAAATAAGCTCTGTTTTTTTGAAGTATAGAAATTATTGATCTCAGTTTCTGCAACAGTAGGGGCGAACAGTGTTCGCCCGTGGCTGACGGAATGTGTTTGATATGACTATTGTAGTGTTCATTATTCGAGCGGCTTTTATATGGGGCGGTCGTGATAGTGAACGGGCGAACGCTGTTCGCCCCTACATTATGTTTTACTGAGGTCGTTAAGCTTTAACACAGAGGGTTGCTGGGTGCGGTTTTCGAGAGTGTGAGAAGGGATAACTCCTCACTCCTCACTCCTCACTTTCAGCGTTTCCCTAAACTTTTCAGAAAGGATTGAATTTAAGTGCCTTTAAATAAAGATATAAAGCGAGTTCTCGTTATCGGCTCGGGTCCTATCGTTATAGGTCAGGCTGCAGAGTTTGACTATGCAGGTACACAGGCTTGCCGTGCGCTCAAGCAGGAGGGTCTGGAGGTTATTCTTATAAACTCTAACCCTGCTACTATCATGACGGACAATGCTATGGCTGACAAGATATACATTGAGCCGCTTACTCTTGAAACTGTTAAGAGAGTTATCAAAAAAGAACGCCCTGACAGCCTGCTTTCTACCCTTGGCGGTCAGACGGGTCTTACGCTTTCTATGCAGCTTGCTAAGGAGGGATTCCTTGACAAGTATAATGTTAAGCTTCTTGGTGCTAACCCTGAAACTATCGACAAGGCTGAGGACAGACAGATGTTCAAGGACACTATGGAGTCTATCGGTCAGCCATGTATCCCTTCAAAGGTCGTTAATACTGTTGAGGACGCTGTAGACTTCGCTAATCAGCCTGGTATCGGTTATCCTCTTATCATCAGACCTGCTTTTACCCTTGGCGGTACTGGCGGCGGTATAGTTAATGATGAAGAAGAACTGAAAGAGATCACAAGAAATGGTCTTTATCTTTCACCTATCACTCAGGTGCTTGTTGAGAAATGTATCGCAGGCTGGAAAGAGATAGAGTTCGAGGTAATGAGAGACGCTAAGGGCAACGTTATCACTGTTTGCTCAATGGAGAACTTTGACCCCGTTGGTGTTCACACAGGCGACTCTATCGTTATCGCTCCTGCTGTTACACTGGCCGATAAGGAATATCAGATGCTCCGTTCTGCGGCTTTGAAGATAATCGATACTCTTAAAGTAGAGGGTGGCTGTAACTGTCAGTTCGCTCTTAACCCTGACAGCTTCGAGTATGCTGTTATCGAGGTAAACCCTAGAGTTTCACGTTCTTCCGCACTTGCTTCTAAGGCGACAGGTTATCCTATCGCTAAGGTTGCAGCTCAGATAGCTATCGGATATACTCTTGACGAGATAAAGAATGCTGTAACAGGCAAGACTTATGCTTGCTTTGAGCCTGCCCTTGACTATGTTGTTGTTAAGCTCCCTAAGTGGCCTTTCGACAAGTTCGTTTATGCTAAGCGTGAGCTTGGTACACAGATGAAGGCTACTGGTGAAGTTATGGCTATCGGCTCAACTTTTGAGCAGGCTATAATGAAGGCTGTAAGAGGTGCTGAGATAGGTCATGACTGCCTTATCTCACCTAAGATGCTTGACCTTGATGACAAGACTATCCATGACAGACTTTCTGACTGCACAGACGAAAGACTTTTCGTTGTATACGAGGCTCTCAGACGTGGCGTTTCTGTTGATGAGATACACAGCATCACTAAGATAGACGAGTGGTTCCTCTACAAGCTCTGTAAGCTTATAGACATGGAAAAGACGCTCAAAAATAACTTCAACGAGGAAACTTATCTTGAAGCTAAGAAGATAGGCTATACTGATAAGGTCATCGAGAAGATAACAGGCAAGAAGATAGAAAAGCCTGTTCATGCTGTATTTAAAATGGTTGATACCTGTGCGGCTGAGTTTGCGGCTATGACACCTTACTTCTACTCAACATATGACAATGAGGACGAGGCAAGCGAGTTCATTGCAAACAGGGGTCATGACAGAAAGACTGTTATAGTATTCGGTTCAGGTCCTATCAGAATAGGTCAGGGTATCGAGTTCGACTATGCGTCAGTTCACTGCGTATGGGCTTTGAAAGAAAAGGGCTATGACGTTGTTATCGTAAACAACAACCCTGAGACAGTTTCAACTGACTTTGATACTGCTGACAGACTTTATTTCGAGCCTCTTACTGACGAGGACGTTATGAATATCATCAGAGTTGAAAAGCCTGTTGGAGTTGTTGTGGCATTCGGCGGACAGACTGCTATCAAGCTCACAAAGCATATGGCTGAGCATGGTGTAAACATTCTTGGTACTCCTCCTGACGCTATCGACGCTGCTGAGGACAGAGAGAGATTTGACGAACTGCTTGAACAGCTGAAAATAAAGAGACCGCAGGGCTTCACTGTTATGACTTGTGACGAGGCTCTCGAGGTTGCAAATAAGATACACTATCCTGTTCTTATGAGACCTTCTTACGTTCTCGGCGGACAGAACATGATAATCGCATTCAACGATGACGATATCAAGGAATACATGGCTATCATTCTCGACCAGGGAATAGAGAACCCTGTACTTATAGACAAGTATCTTATGGGCACTGAGCTTGAGATAGACGCTATCTGTGACGGCGAGGATATTCTTATCCCTGGTATCATGGAGCATATCGAGAGAACAGGTATCCACTCAGGCGACTCTATTGCGGTTTATCCTGCATGGAACGTTTCTGACAGCTTGATAAACAGAATTATCGAATGCTCAAAGAAGCTTGCTATCGCTCTTAACACTAAGGGTCTTGTAAACATTCAGTATATCGCTTACCATGACGAGATATATGTTATCGAGGTAAACCCACGTTCTTCAAGAACTATCCCTTACATTTCTAAGGTAACGGGCGTTCCTATGGTAGACCTTGCAACTAAGTGTATGCTTGGCGAGAAGCTGAAAGACATGGGCTACGGCACTGGTCTTTACAGAAATTCACCATATGTTGCCGTTAAAGTTCCTGTATTCTCATTCGAGAAGCTTATCGGCGTTGACAACCACCTTGGACCTGAGATGAAGTCAACAGGTGAGGTACTTGCAGTTTCTAATTCTCTTGAAGAGTCACTGTATAAGGGCCTTACTGCTGCTGGCTACAAGCTTGGCAAGAAGGGCGGAGTATTCATCACTGTCAGAGATTCTGACAAGGGCGAGATACCACAGACGGCTAAGATGTTCGCTGATCTTGGATTTAAGATATACGCTACAAACGGCACTGCTAAGGTGCTTCACGAGCATGGCATTGACGCTGAGGTAGTTGCTAAGATACACGAGAACGAGGACAACAACACTCTTACACTTATCGAGAGCGGAAAGATAGCTTATGTTATCTCAACTTCTTCAAAGGGCAGGATACCTACAAGAGATTCTGTTAAGATAAGAAGAAAGACAGTTGAGTGGAACATTCCTTGTCTGACTTCTATCGACACCGCAAACGCTATTGCGGCATCTATCAGAAGTAAATACACTGAGTCAACTACTGAGATAGTTGATATCAACAACATGAGAACTGAAAAGCAGACATTTGAGTTCACAAAGATGCAGGGCTGTGGCAATGACTACATCTACTTCAACTGCTTTGACCAGAGAATAGACAATCCTGAGGGTCTGGCACTCAATCTGTCTGACAGACACTTCGGTATCGGTGGTGACGGTGTTATCCTTATCTGCCGTTCAAAGGTCGCAGACGCTAAGATGAGAATGTTCAATCTTGACGGTTCTGAGGGCAAGATGTGCGGAAACGGTATCAGATGCGTTGCTAAGTTCATGAGAGATAACGGCATTGTTGACAAGGACGAAATGACTATCGAAACACTTTCGGGTATCATGACAGTTTCACTTATCCGTCACTACGGTGAGGTAAGCGGTGCTACTGTAAACATGGGCAAGGCTATTCTTGCTCCTCACCTTGTTCCTGTTGAACTTGAGCCTGACGAGAACGGCAGGGTAGTTGACAGAAAGGTGAACATTGCAGGAAATGACTACAACATCACCTGCGTTTCAATGGGCAACCCTCACGCTGTTGTATTCATGAACAATGTTGACAGCCTTGACATTGACAAGGTAGGTCCTGAGTTCGAGCATGATAAGATATTCCCTGAGAGAGTGAACGCTGAGTTCATCAAGGTGATCGACGACCACACACTCAAAATGAGAGTATGGGAGAGAGGCTCCGGCGAAACTTGGGCTTGCGGCACCGGTGCTTGTGCAGCAGCAGTTGCGGCTGTTCTTAACGGATTCTGCAAAAAGGACGAGGAAATATCTGTTATACTTAAGGGAGGCACTCTTAAGATAAGATACACAGACGAGGCTGTATATCTTACAGGCGACGCTGTAACAGTATTCTCAGGTCACATCGTAATGTAAATTTCGCAGCGGACACTGCGTTAAAAAAGCGGCAGCCGCAGAGCATTTTGAATGTGCTTTGCGGCTGTGTGCGTTTTATAAGTTTGACCCGTGAAACTTCGGGTCGCAAAAATGAAAAGGAGTTGGAATTATGCCAAGTATAAACGAAAATTTTCTCAAGCTGGAAAAGAATTATCTTTTTATAAACATTGCCAAGAAGGTAAAGGCTTTCACTGAGGCTCATCCTGAGGCTGACATTATCAGAATGGGTATCGGCGACGTTACTCAGCCTATCGCAAAGTGCGTTGTTGAGGCGATGAAAAAGGGCGCTGACGAAATGGGCGTCAAGGAAACATTCAAGGGCTATGAGGACAGCGGTGCAGGATATGACTTCCTGAAAGAGGCTGTTGCAGGCTACTACAAGAGCTTCGGTGTTGACATTCCTGCTGACGATATCAGGATAAACGACGGTGCAAAGTCTGACTGCGGAAACATTGTTGACATTTTCGGTGACGACAATGTAGTGCTTATCACAGACCCTGCATATCCTGTTTATGTTGACACGAACCTTATGAACGGCAGAAAGGTAATTTATGCTGATTCAAACGAGGAGAACAACTTTGCGGCTATGCCTGACGAGAACGTAAAGTGCGACATTATTTATCTTTGCTCACCTAACAATCCAACGGGTTCTGTTTACACTAAGGAGCAGCTTAAAGTTTGGATAGACTATGCAAAGAAGAACAACGCTATCATCATTTACGATTCTGCATACGAGGCATTCATTACAGAAAAGGACGTACCAAGAAGTATTTTTGCTGTTGAGGGTGCAAAGGAATGTGCTATCGAGATGTGCTCACTTTCAAAGACAGCAGGCTTCACAGGAATGAGATGCGGATATACAGTTATCCCACACGAGCTTGTTGTTAAGGCATCTGACGGCAGTGAAGTATCTATCGCTCAGCTTTGGGGCAGACGTGAAGGCTCAAAGTTCAACGGTGTATCATATCCTGTTCAGTGTGCTGCTGCGGCTGTATTCACTGAGGAGGGTCAGAAACAGACAAGAGCAAACATTGAATACTATCAGAACAACGCAAAGGTAATGGCTTCCACACTTGACGAGCTTGGTATCAAGTACACAGGCGGCAAGAACTCGCCATACATTTGGCTGAAATGCCCTAACAACATGGGTTCTTGGGAGTTCTTTGATTATCTTCTTGAGAACGCAAATGTTGTTGGCACACCTGGCGCAGGTTTTGGCAAGAACGGCGAGGGCTGGTTCAGACTGACTGCTTTTGGTGATAAGGACAGAACTGTTGAGGCTATGGAGAGAATAAAGAAGCTGCTTTCTAAGTAGTGAGGAGTTAGGAGTGAGGAATTATTCTTGCTTTTACTCTGATATTCTCGGATAGGTTTTATATGATTTTAAAAGGGCGGTTTTGACCGCTCTTTTTTTTGTATGCAAATTCTATCGCCGCAAAATCGCTTCGCTCTTTGCGGGGTGGGGTTGTAAAATGAGATAGTAAAAGCGGTGCAGAGTTTTTTACTCCGACACCGCTTTGTTATTTGCTTTAGTTTGTGTTTCTTATACTTTGCATTGGTGATTTGTTCGATTTGGCGTTGCCATTCCTCACTCCTCACTTAGCCTACACCTTTATTCTCCGATACTCTCCCGGAGTCATATTTTCATACCTTTTGAATACCACGGAGAAATAAGATCCGTCCTGAAAGCCCGTTTCATCTGATATCTCGCCTATGGTCTTGTTGGAATAAACAAGCAGATCCCTTGCGTGCTGTACCCTTACTTGCGCAAGATACTCCATAGGTCTGAGCTGAAAATTTTTCTTGAAAAGTCTGCATAAGTGCTGCTCGGATACTCCTGCGATTTTTGCAAGCTCGTTAAGCTTTATTTGCTCCGGATAATGCTCTTCAATATACTGCAATACGTCAGCCAAGGCAACAGATTGTGCGGTATAAAATGACGAGAGCCTGTTATCTGCTATTTTACGATATTCTATAAGAAAGTCGTAAAGCTGTGCTGAAGCGTAATGATTTCCATAAAGCTTATCACTTTTCAGAGTATAATAGATGCGTGTTATGATACGGCGTAATCTGTCCATATCTACCCCTTGAATGGCGGTGAACTTATTAAGCTTCCACTGCTCCAAGAGGGGAATGACCTGTGAGCCGGAAAAGGCTATCCAATCCAGATACCACGCATCACTTAGCGCATGATACTCATGTGGACAGAATGGGGGGATGTAGAAAACAGTATCGGGAGGTATTTTTGTGGTTTCTCCGTTTATTATGACCTCGCCCTCCCCTGAGCGTGACAAAAATATTTGTGGGTACTCGTAGCCATCTGCACGTTTTATTGGAAACTGCCAGCTTTCAAGTCCCAGACCTACCACATAAAAGGGCAGTTTTTTTTCGTCGCCTATGACGGGATATATCTGTTTGTACATTATTCTGCACCCCCAATTTACATATCTTTATAATACCACTGGGTTTGGGGTTTGTCAAGATAAAACTATTCTTTTGCTGAGCTTTTAAAGAAAAGCGAAAAGATAAAGGCGAATGTCATGGCTGCAGTTATGCCTGCGGCGGAGGCGGTAAGTCCCCCTGTGAAAATGCCTAGGAAGCCTATTTTATCTATCTGTTCACGGACACCGTTATAGAGAAGATAGCCGAAGCCCGTGAGAGGGACAGTTGCGCCACAGCCTGAGAGGTCTATAAGTGGCTTATAAAGTCCCAGCGCACCTAGAAGCACGCCGCCTGTGACGTATGCCACCAGTATTCGTGCGGGGGTCAGTTTTGTGAAGTCCATAAGCACCTGTCCTATGGCACAAAAAAGACCTCCTATAAGAAAAGCCCATAGATAGTCCATTAGTTTGCTCCTTTCATATCTTTTTCCCCTGACAGCCACACGAGATGTGAGATAGAGGGGATAGATTCCCCTTGCTGATTTACTGTTGGTGACATTAGCGCACCCGTGGCAGCAAAGAGGATATTTTTTATTTCACCTGCACGGAGCTTCGGGAGAAAATAGCCGCACAGAACGCTTCCTGCACAGCCACAGCCGCTTCCCCCTGCGTGGATATCCTGCTCGTCAAAGTCATAGAGCATCATACCGCAATCTTTATGATTGTCACGGATATTTATATTTTCACGCTCGAAAAGCTCACAGAGAATACGGCTTCCAACTTTGCCAAGGTCGCCTGTGACGATATAATCGAAGTCGGAGGGGGTCATGCCTGTGTCGGTGAAAAATGTGCTTATGGTGGAAAAGGCTGCAGGTGCCATGGCTGCACCCATGTTGTTGGCGTCGCTCACGCCCAAGTCAACTATTTTTCCGATAGTACAGCCCCTGATGTAGGGGGGCTTGTCCGAGGGGGCAACCACCAATGAGCCTGAGGCTGTGGCTGTCCACTGAGATGTGGGAGTACGCTGTCCACCGTAGTTGAGGGGAAAGCGGTACTGTCTTTCAGCGGTGCAGAAGTGGGAAGATGTGACCGCCATTGCTTTTTTTGCCAGGTCGTTGTCAACGAAAAGAGAGGCGAGGAGAAGTCCCTCCGCCATGGTGGAGCAGGCTCCGTAAATGCCGAGAAAGGGCATTTCAAAGGCTCTTACGCCATAGGTAGTGCCGACACACTGATTTAGCAGATCACCGCCGAAAAGCACGTCTATATCCTCGGGGGAGAGGGCGGCTTTATCCAAAGCGTGAAGCACTGCCTGCTTTTGAAGCTGACTTTCGCCCTTTTCAAAGCTATCTGTGGATAAATAGGGATCGTCATTTATTTTGTCAAAATAATCGCCCAAAGGTCCTTCGTTTTCTTTCTTGCCGCCTATGGCTGCGAAAGAGATGACAGAGGGTGAGGTTTTCATAAGCTTAGTGGCTTTCATTTTATCACTCCTATTGATGAATATCGTCATTTGATGTTATTTTCTACATTGCAGATGAAAATATGCAAAAAAAGTTTGGCGTTTTAAACGTAAACTTAAAACTATCTTAAAATAAACTTGTTTTGATCTCAAAATCGTTGACATATTCACAAAAAAAAGATATAATTAAATAGTCGATTTATTGTTGATTATGTAGTGTTTTGTTAAGTGGTATGTGTGAAGGGAGGATATGTCCCGTCGGGGGCATAGTTTTAGATGAAGAAAAATGAAGATAAGCCAGTGGTCATAAAGCTTGACCGAAAAAAAATAAAGCAGTCGGCTAAAGGCAGGGTGAAGCGAAATTATATCGCCTGCATAGCAGTGTGCTTCATAATGGTATTTATTGCAGGAGAATATGGCTCGACCACGCAGAATATGTCAAGCTATGATAATTCTCACGTTGCTGATCTTAAATATGACGCCGAAGATAAGGAAGAGATCATTGAGGATATGGTTAAAAATGAACTTACGGCAGAGCAGGTCAGTGACAAGTGGCAGATAGATAATCCTGACGCTGTAAAAAAGTGGCTGGACGCTTATAAAAAATACGGAGTTGACGGGCTAAATTCAAAGGAAGTCACGTTCTTTGGTTCATCAAACGACACTTCTAATCTGGAAGCACTGGCAGACGCTTTTTCTTTTAGCCGAAATGCAAAGGAAAAGGCACAGACCTATCTTAATGACAGGCTCAATAATTTTACAGCCTCTGCTTCGGTTTATTTTGACAGTGCAACAAGCTCTAATTCCTATCAGTTTTCATTGCTTACGGCGATAATGAATGTTTTAGGAAAAAAATCCACATGGGATACTATAGTTTCATTCGTGTATTTTATTTTCCAGTTGATGTTCACCATATTCATAGTAAATGTGCTTTGGGTATGTGAGAGAAGATTTTTCCTTGAAAATCACACATACAAGAAAACGAAGATAGGCAGACTAGGCTTTCTTTTCCGCGAGAGAACGCTTCACCCCGCAAGGACTATGTTTGTAACTAGCATATATCAGACCTTATGGGCGTTTACTATCGTGGGATATCCTATAAAACATTATGCCTATTCAATGGTACCGTTCATATGTGCGGAAAACCCTAACATCAAGACGAGAAAGGCAATAAAGCTTTCTATTGCCATGACTAGGGGATACAAGTGGCAGCTTTTCAAGGTGGATCTTTCTATGATAGGCTGGACACTGCTTTCGAGCATATCGTTCGGTGCGGTGGGAGTATTCTGGTCTAACCCATACACAACTGCGATAGACGCAGAGGTGTATTTACAGCTAAGGCGTGAGGCTATCAAGAACAAGATAGAGGGCTATGAGGAGCTTAATGACAAGCTGCTTGACCTTGACCTTCTGGAAGAGCTTATGGCTGAGGAAGCTGCACAAAAGGGCGAAAATCCTGACATTGTTAGAAGCATACCGATATGCACGATAAAAGTGCCTGAAAATAATGAGAATGGGGGCGGTGAATAATGGAGAGAACGCTGACGCTTGACGATCTGCGGGAATTTGAGCAATACCCCGGTCTTGCGGTAGACAGAAAGGCGCATTTCAGCCGATTTGCCAACAAGACTATAGTTCACCGTGACTATCACAGAAACTATACACTCATGACGTATATACTGCTGTTTTTCATATTCGCATTTATAGGCTGGATATGGGAAGTGGGCATACACATCGTTGAGGACGGAGTTTTCGTCAATCGAGGAACCATGTTTGGCCCATGGCTTCCTATATATGGTTTTGGCGGTGTGTGCGGTATAATACTGCTGAAGCGGTTCATAGACCACCATGTGGCGACTTTTTTCCTTGTTGTGGGGTTATGCTCGGTGGTCGAATACGCAACGAGCTGGTATCTTGAAACGTTCAAGCACATGAAATATTGGGATTATACGGGATATTTCTGCAACATCAATGGCAGGATATGTCTTGAGGGGGCGTTGATATTTGGCTTTGCAGGCTGTGCAGGAATATACATCATGGCACCGTTTTTTGATGATCTTTTGAAGAAGATACCATTCAAGGCAAGGTTTGCGGCGTGCGTGATACTTGTTGTATTATTCTGTTGTGACGCTGTTTACTCAAAGGCTAATCCTAATCAGGGCAAGGGCATAACTGATTATGCGGCTTACAATCTGCCTTTTCACAGTGTCGTGGTTAGTGAGGAGCTAGGAGTGAGGAGTGAGGAATTATTATTGCTACACTCTGATATTCTCGGATAGGTTTGATATGACTATTAGAAGGGCGGTTTTTGACCGTCCCTACGGATTTTTTTTGGATAGAAAAGCGGTGCAGAGTTTTCACTCCGACACCGCTTTATCTTTTGTTCTTTATTTAGTGCTTGTGATTTACTCGGTTTGGCTATGCCATTCCTCACTCCTCACTCCTCATTCCTCATTTAACTAGAGCTTTAATCCAAAGCTTATTGATAATGCCGAATTTACTGCGGACATGGAGCTTACGTCAAGTGTTCCCATTTTCTCCTTTAGCCTTTTCTTGTCCAATGTACGGATCTGTTCCAACAATACCACGGAATCTTTCGCTAGTCCGCAGGTGCCACCGCCAACTTCTATATGTGTCGGCAGTTTCGCTTTATCAAGGCGGCTCGTTATTGCCGCTGCTATCACTGTGGGTGAATGCTTATTGCCTATGTCATTTTGTACTATCAGCACCGGTCGCATACCGCCTTGCTCTGAGCCTACCACTGGGCTGAGATCTGCATAATATATATCGCCCCTGTGTACAGTCACTTGTAAACACTCCTATTCTATGGGCTTTCGCCTTGATTTGCAGGCTTTTGCTCCTGCTTGTTCCTATTATTGCCTTATTATCGGGGTATTATACCAAAGTATCTATTTTGTTACAAGGTGCAGGGCTGTTTTATTTTATGCGGCAGCAGTGCTTTGGGTGAAAAGTCAGTATTGGTTGACTTTTCACGGTCAAAGTGATATACTTAACATAGTAAATAAAGGCGTAAATGCCTTGAAAGGAATGATTCTATGAGCGAAGGCTGCACACATGATTGCGAAAACTGTGCTTCAAAATGCTCTGATAAAAAGAGCTTGAAAGAGGAGCTTAATGCTGCGAGCTCTGTGAAAAAGGTATATGCAGTAATGAGTGGAAAGGGTGGCGTAGGCAAGTCTTTGGTGACAAGTATGCTCGCAGTAACGGCACAAAGACGTGGTTTTAAGACCGCTGTGCTGGACGCTGACATAACAGGCCCGTCTATACCGACAGCGTTTAATATCCACGAGAGAGCTAATACCAATATGTATGGCATTATCCCTGCGGTGAGCAAGACCGGTATTGAGATAATGAGCCTTAATCTGCTTCTTGAAAATGAAACTGACCCTGTTGTATGGCGTGGCCCTGTTATCGCAGGTGCAGTGAAGCAGTTTTGGACAGATGTGGCATGGAACGACGTTGACGTGATGTTTATAGATATGCCACCTGGAACAGGCGACGTGCCTCTGACAGTTTTTCAATCTATTAAGGTTGACGGCATAGTTATCGTCACTTCGCCACAGGAATTGGTTTCCATGATAGTCGAGAAAGCGGTGCATATGGCGGATATGATGAAAGTACCGGTGCTTGGAATAGTGGAGAATATGTCATATTTTGAGTGTCCTGATTGTGGAAAGAAGCATAATATCTATGGTGAGAGCCATGTGGACGAAGTGGCAGTGAAGTTTGGCATAGACGCTGTGGCGAAAATGCCTATAGACCCGAAGTTTGCGAAAGCTTGCGATAATGGTGAGATAGAAGAAGTCGAGGGCGGCTGGCTGGATACGATCGCGGATAAACTTCTCGGTTAAAGTGAGGAGTGAGGAATGAGGAATGGCATAGCCAAACCGAACAAATCACAAGCATAAAGTAAAAGTCAACACCGAGCGAAGCGAGAGATAAAACGCAGGCTCAAGCCCGGCGTTAGAGGGCTTGCAGGGTCAAGGGACAGAGTCCCTTGCGGAGCTTGAGGCAGAGCCTCAATAGGCGTAAGCCTACCAAGCGGTGCAGAAAAAGTAAAGAAGAAATATAAAGTAGTGATTAAAACAAAGCGGTGTCGGAGCACAAAACTCTGCACCGCTTTTTCCATCCCATAGCACAACGTAAAATCCGCAAAGAGCGTAGCGATTTTGCGGCACAGCGAATTTGTCTGAACAAGATGTAGGGGCTGGCGCCCTCGACAGCCCGCTCGAAGCGGTAAGGTTTGATTATTCATGAATTTGTGTAGACGTGCCGTGTGCGGAAATGTTGTGCCGTACAGTGTTTTGAAAAAATATGCCGAACGTTGTGCGGATAACGTAGAATTGGACAGGCAAACGAGAAGCGGGACGTCGCATTTCTGCTTGCAGAAATTGCGCTGCTCCCCTACATGGTTTGTGAAATGCAAAGCATTGTGTGGATATCGCAAAAAAAGCAGGCAAGTCAAAAAACTGACTCGTCTGCTTTCATTATATTCAGTAATTATTAGAAACCAAGAATGCCCTTGAAATCTTCAATAAGCTTTTCTTCCTGTGCTTCTGCATCAGCTCTTGTGTCGCCGATAGTTGTGTAGTATGCCTTGATCTTTGGCTCTGTGCCTGAAGGTCTGATTATTACACTTGCACCCTGCTCAAGCTTGAATGCGATAACATCTGACTTTGGAAGTGTAAGAACTGTCTTTGCGCCTGTTTCAAGGTTTGTTTCCTCAGATGCAAGATAATCTGCTATGTCTACTACCTTGAGTCCGCCAATAGCCTTAGGTGGATTAGCTCTCAGATCTGTCATGATCTCCTTCATTCTCTCCATTCCGCTTGCACCCTCGCACTGGAATGACTTCTGGCTGTGGAGATAGTTGCCGTACTTCTTGTACATATCTTCTCTTGCCTGAAGCAGTGAGATGCCCTTTGTTCTGTAGAATGCTGCCATTTCACAAATGAGCATTGAGCCTACTACTGCGTCCTTATCTCTTACATATGAGCCTGCAAGATAACCATAGCTCTCTTCAAATCCGAAGATATATCTGTCGTCCTGTCCCTCTTTCTCAAGGAAACCGATCTGCTCGCCGATAAACTTGAAGCCTGTGAGAACTTCTCTAAGCTCTACATTGTACTCTGCTGCTATCTTCTTGCATATGTCTGTTGTTACGATAGTCTTAACAGCTACAGGATTCTTTGGCATTGTGCCAAGAGCTGTTCTTTCCTGACAAATGTATTTGAGAAGCATTGCGCCTACTTCATTTCCGCTGAACAGAACATAGTTGCCCTCTGGGTCAGGTACTGCGATACCAACTCTGTCACAGTCTGGGTCTGTTGCAAGAAGAAGATCAGGCTTTACTGTCTTGCAAAGCTCAAGTCCCTTTGCAAGGGCTTCCTTTATCTCAGGGTTAGGGAATGGGCAGGTAGGGAAGTTTCCGTCAGGATTTTCCTGCTCAGGTACTACTGTTACTTCCTTTATGCCTATCTTCTTAAGGATAGCTCTTACAGGCTTGTTTCCTGTGCCGTTAAGAGGAGTGTATACTACCTTCAGACCGCTGTCTGCTACGAGGTCAGTATGTACGCCCTGTTGAGCTACCTTGTCAAGATACTTGTCGATAACTTCCTGCTTGATGTATTCAATCTTGCCAGACTTGATGCCGTCCTCAAAGTCCATTACCTTTGCACCGCCAAACATCTCAACTGCGTTGATCTTGCCGATAACTGTGTTTGCAACATCGAGTGTGATCTGACAGCCGTCCTCGCCGTAAACCTTGTAACCATTGTACTTTGCAGGATTGTGTGATGCAGTTATAACGATACCTGCCTGACATTTAAGCTCTCTTACAGCCCATGAAAGCATTGGAGTCGGCATAAGCTCTGAATAGATGTATACCTTTATGCCGTTTGCAGCCAGAACTGCAGCAGCTTCCTTTGCGAACTTGTCAGACTTGATACGGCTGTCATATGCGATAGCTACGCTGCCGTTTTCAAATGCGCCGTTTACATAGTCTGCAAGACCCTGTGTTGCACGTCTGATAGTGTAAACATTAAGTCTGTATGCGCCTGCACCGATAACTCCTCTGAGTCCGCCTGTGCCAAATTCAAGATCTCTGTAAAATCTGTCCTGGATTGCAGCCTCGTCGCCCTCGATAGACTTAAGCTCTGTCTGGAGATCAGGATCGTCAACAGCCTTTTCACACCAAAGCTTGTAAAGTTCCATTTCTGTCATTGTTAAATCACCTCATATAAATATTTCGCTTATAAAATACACATTTCTATAGAATACATTATAGCACACTCCCATATTTATTTCAAGAGTTGTAACAGTTATTTAACAAATTCCTGCAACTATTTACAAATGAGTTTCCGGAAACATTTCGGGGCATAATGCTAATTTCGGGACAGGGTGAATATAAATATAAAAATAGTATATGTGAGAGGTGGAAAATGTGAAAATATTAAGGAAAATATGCTCGGCAGTGTTATGTGCGGCGGTGGCAGTGTTTATGGTGTGCTCGCTGGCGGAGGGAAAAGAAAAAGCAGGTGCGCTGTCAGCGGAGGACTTTGTGCCTGCGGACACTGTGGCGGTGAGCGATATCATAGAGGGGCTTACGGCTAGGTCTGCAGTGGTGACGGAGATGACCACAGGCAGGGTGCTTTTTGAGAAAGAGCCACAGGAGCAGTGTGAGTGCGGTCACTATGCGAAGCTCATGGTGCTTTTGCTCACAGCAGAAAAGATAGACAGCGGTGAGCTTTCCATGAGCGACACGTCAGTGGTGTCGGAGTATGCCAACTCTCAGCAGGGAAGCCAGATATGGCTTGACAAGGGAGAGAAGATATCTGTGGAGGAGCTTATAAAATCAGTGTCTGCAGGCAATGCAAACGACGGCTGTGCGGCGCTTGCGGAAAAGGTGGCAGGCTCGGCAGACAAGGCGGTGGAGCTTATGAACAGCCGTGCGAAAATGCTTGGCATGAATGGTACTGTTTACACTGATTGTACCGGCATGGGAGAGGGCAATGTTACAACAGCAAAGGACACGGCTTTGCTTTGTTCGGAACTTGCAAAATACAAAAATCTCACTCCTTACCTTACCTGCTGGCTTGACACTGTGAGAGACGGCAAGGCGGAGCTTGTAAATCTTAATAGGCTTGTGCGTACTTACAAGGGCGTAACAGGCATGAAAGCGTGGGGAAGTGAAAAGGCCGGGAGCTGTATTGCGGCAACGGCTGAAAAAGGGGATATGTCAGTATGCGTAGTGCTTAACGGCTGCGATTCGCAGGAGGATATGAATGCTGAGGCGAAGAAACTTCTGAACTTGGCGTTCGATACATATGAGATATACACCCCTGAACTTCCTGAGGATATGATAAAGGAAACTGTGGTGTGCGGAGGAGAGGAACTTTCTGTGAAGCTTGCTCCCGAGGGGCTTTATCCTATAGTTATACCGAGGGGAACATATCGTATGGTGGAGTGCAATTTTACGGCAGAGGAGAAGCTTGACGCACCTGTGAAAAATGGCGAAACTGCGGGAGAAATAAGATACACCATGGGCGGCGAGGTGATATTAGAGGGAAAGATAGTAGCCTGCAAAGAGGTGAAGAAAATGAATTTTATCTGCGGCATAAAAAAGCTTGTGTACAATTTGCTGAGTATGTAATATTATATTTGTTTAAAATGTACAAAAGATGATTTCGCTTTATAAAACTCTTGAAATGTTCACAAAAATATAGTATAATTTATCTAGTATTAGCGGAGGAACGTGTTTTATGGTATCACGCTCTCCGACAGGTAAGGAAAGGAAATGAAGGATAATGTCATTAAAGCTTAACACAAAGTATCTTGAGGGTTTTGTAAGTGAACATGAATACGAGGGTATGGCTGCGCAGGTAACTGCCGCTCATAACACTCTGGTAAACAGAAACGGTCTGGGAAATGACTTTCTCGGCTGGGTAACACTCCCTGAGGATTATGATAAGGAAGAATTTGCAAGGATCAAGGCTGCTGCCGCAAGGATCAAGGAAAAGTGCGATGTTCTCATCGTTATCGGTATCGGCGGATCTTATCTTGGTGCAAGAGCTGCTATCGAGCTGCTCAAGTCGCCATTCTACAACAATCTTAAGAAGGATACTCCTGACATCTATTTTGTCGGAAACAATATCAGTTCGGCTTACCTCAATGAGGTGCTTTCAATTTGCGAGGGCAGAGATATCTGCGTAAATGTAATTTCAAAGTCGGGCACAACAACTGAGCCTGCACTTGCTTTCAGAATTTTCAAGAAGCTTCTTGAAGATAAGTATGGCAAGGAAGAGGCTAAGACAAGAATTTTCGCTACAACAGACAAGGCTAAGGGTACTCTTAAGCAGCTTTCTGACGAAGAGGGCTATGAGACATTCGTAGTTCCTGATGACGTTGGCGGAAGATTTTCAGTTCTTACAGCAGTTGGCCTTCTCCCTATCGCAGCAGCAGGCTGTGATATCGACAAGCTCATGGCTGGTGCAAGAGAGGGTATGAAGAAGTATTCTGCTGATGATAACAACGATTGCTATAAGTATGCAGCTCTCAGAAACATTCTTTACAGAAAAGGCAAGAGCGTTGAGATGCTCGTTTCATATGACCCTTCATTCACAATGATGGGCGAGTGGTTCAAGCAGCTGTTCGGCGAGAGCGAGGGCAAGGACGATAAGGGTATATTCCCATCTGCCGCTACATTCTCTACAGACCTGCACTCACTTGGTCAGTTCATTCAGGACGGCTCAAAACTTATGTTTGAGACAGTTATGCACATCAAGACACCAAAGAGCGACCTGTTCTTGGAGCCTGACAAGGATAATCTTGACGGACTTAACTTCCTCACAAATCAGAATATGTCAGTTGTAAATGAAAAGGCATATCAGGGTACTATCCTTGCTCACACTGAGGGCGGCGTTCCTAATATCGTTATAGATGTTGACAAGCTCGATGAGGAAAACCTTGGCGAGATGATCTACTTCTTTGAGAAGGCTTGTGCTATCTCAGGTTATATGCTCGGCGTAAACCCATTCAATCAGCCGGGTGTTGAGAGCTACAAGAAGAATATGTTCGCTCTTCTCGGCAAGCCGGGTTATGAGTCACAGAAGGCTGAACTCGAGGCTAAGCTGGGCTAATATCCTAAAGGCAGAACAAAAGGAAATTTTGAGCGTTTCCCCTTCGGGGGTCTGCTCTTAAAATAAATGCTTTAATAAGCGGAACGGAGAGTTTATATGATTAATTTGATTCCAGGTAAAAAGGGCACAGGCAAGACTAAGATACTTGTTGATTCTATCAAGAAGGCTGCTGAAAATGCTACAGGCAACGTTGTTTGCATCGAAAGAGGTATGCAGCTTACCTATGACCTTCCTCATAATGTAAGATTGGCTGACGCTGAAGAATACGGTATCAACAGCTTTGACAGCTTCTATGGCTTTGTTGCAGGTCTGATGGCTGGCAACTATGACATTCAGGAAGTTTTCGTTGACGGTATCCTGAAGATCGGCGGCAGAGATTATGACGCTCTTGGCAATATGCTTGAAAAGGTAGCAGTTCTCACAAAGGACGTAAACGTTACTTTCACAGTATCTGCTGACGTTGATGAGCTGCCTGCAAAGGTAAAGGCTTTCATCAAGTAAGGCTTTGCGCTTCGTTTATTGGTATTTTGATAGCAAAAACGAAAAAATTGAAAAAAAGTATTGACAAATCACGTTTCTCAGGTTATAATGGAATTTGTGATGTTTGAGGTGCAAGTATGAATGTACAGTTGAAGGAACTTTTCGATATAATCGGAGAGCGAAAAACGATCGATTATTCCATAACAGCAGACAAGCTGTCGGAGTATGGCGGATATTCTTTTGCATCGCCCGTTGCGGTAACAGGTGAGATAGAGAACAGGGCAGGGGTGGTAACGCTCAGGTTCAAGACTGTTTTTACTATGGATCACACCTGTGACAGATGTCTAAAGGAGTTCAGCAGGGAGTATGTTTATGACTTTGAACACACTCTGGTGAGAAGTGTTCAAAGCGACAGAGACGATTATGTGGTCTGCGAGAACAATACTCTTGATCTGGACGAATTAGCTATTTCAGATTTGTTGTTACAGCTGCCTACAAAAATTCTTTGCAGGGATGACTGCAAGGGTTTGTGTTACGTTTGCGGACAGGATTTGAATGAGGGCAAATGTAACTGCTCTTGACGGGAAATAGCTGAACAGACTATAATGATTTTACTGACGAGGAGGTGCCAGAATGGCAGTACCAAAGAGAAAAGTATCCAAGGCTAGACGTGACAAGAGACGTTCAGCAGTTTGGAAGCTTGACGCACCTGCACTTTGTAAATGTTCTAACTGCGGTGAGCTTACTTCACCACACAAGGTTTGCAAGAATTGCGGTTATTATAAGGGCGTAGAGGTTATCAAGAAGGAAGCATAATTTTTGATAAGCACATAGAGCAGAATGGCTTAGGTCGTTCTGCTCTTTTTTGTTGTAGCGGTGAAAAAGGCTGGCGAACGCTGTTCGTCCCTACAGGTCAGGTGTGTATTCCTCGTATGGTTGACAAAACGTGAGAAATTGTGTTATACTATATGATGTATCAATGTGCAAATTTATATGAAATGAGGTCGATATATATGTCATTGCCGATCGTTGCGATAGTTGGCAGACCTAATGTTGGTAAGTCTACTCTTTTTAATAAGCTTATCGGTCAAAGACTTTCTATAGTTGAAGATACTCCTGGCGTCACAAGAGATAGGATATATGCAAAGTGCGAATGGCTCGGACACGAGTTCATGCTGGTTGACACGGGCGGAATCGAGCCTGAGTCTGATGATATTATCCTTGCTCAGATGCGCAGACAGGCGGAGCTTGCTATACTGAAAGCTGATGTCACCATTCTTGTGACAGACCTTAAATGCGGAGTTACTGCCACTGATTATGAGGTGGCACAGATGCTTTTGAAATCGGGCAAGCCTATCGTGCTTTGCGTGAACAAGGTGGATAATGTGGGCGAACCGCCTATGGAGCTGTATGAGTTCTATAATCTCGGTTTGGGCGAACCGTTCCCTGTTTCTTCTGTACATGGTCACGGAACGGGCGATCTCCTTGACGAGGTGCTGAAATATCTCCCTGAGGAAAATGAAGAGGACGATGACGATGATTCGATAAAGGTCGCTGTTATCGGCAAGCCTAACGTTGGAAAGTCCTCTATAATAAACAAGATATGCGGTGAGGAACGTGTTATCGTGTCAAATATTGCAGGCACTACCCGTGACGCTACTGACTCGGTTGTGGAAAATGAAAAGGGCAAGTTCGTTTTTATCGATACGGCTGGTATCAGACGTAAGTCAAAGGTGCTGGAGACTATTGAGAAATACTCTGTGTTGAGGGCTTATATGGCTGTTGACAGAGCCGATGTTGCGGTTATCGTTATTGACGCAACTGTGGGATTTACTGAGCAGGATTCAAAGGTGGCAGGCTATGCTCACGAAAAGGGCAAGGCTTGCGTTGTTGCGGTGAACAAGTGGGACGCTGTTGAAAAGGACACTAACACCATGAACGAGTTCCAGAAAAAGCTTCAGGACGATTTCAGCTTCATGAGCTATGTGCCTTTTGTGTTCATCTCTGCAAAAACAGGTCTTAGAATGGACAAGCTTTTTGATACTATCAAGTTCGTTGCAGAGCAGAACTCTATTAGAATACCGACAGGCAGACTTAACGATGTTCTTGCATATGCTACCCAGAGGGTACAGCCACCGTCTGACAAGGGCAGAAGGCTGAAGATATACTACATGACGCAGGTGTCTACCAAACCGCCTACATTCGTGTTTTTTGTAAACAGAGCCGATCTGTATCATTTTTCCTATCAGCGTTATATTGAAAATCAGATAAGAGAGACCTTCGGACTTGAAGGCACGCCTATCGTTTTCAAAATAAGAGAGCGTGACAAGGACGACGTTAAATAAAATTCTGGAGGTTATTTTGTGGACATATTTTTAAGTCTGGCATTCACTATAATTTTTTCCTATCTTTTCGGAAGTCTTAATTCTGCCATAATCGTGTGCAGAGTTTTAAAGCATAAGGATATCCGTGATTACGGAAGCAACAACGCAGGTTTGACCAATGTTCTGAGAGTATTCGGAAAAGGGCCTGCGGCGGCAACGCTGTTGTGCGATCTTGCAAAGGGCGTGCTTGCGGTAGTTATCTGCCGACTTGTGGTGACTAACGGTTTCGGCGTGACATTTTTTCATGACGATAAATTTATCGGATATCTTGCGGGCTTTTTTGTAATGCTTGGACATATTTTCCCGGTATTCTATGGTTTTCATGGTGGAAAGGGCGTTCTTATTGCGGCAACGACCCTTATCGCTATCGACCCACTGACCTGTGCTTTCTCGGTGGCTGTTTTTGCTATCGTGCTTGCGGCAACAAAATACGTGTCTGTAGGTTCTATATGCGCCGCTATCGCATATCCTGTTTTTACGCCTATCGTTCAGCTTTTTATCATCAAGGGCGACGGCGTTCTTGCAAACACTCTTATGGCAACGGCTATCGGTCTGCTTATCATTTATATGCACAGACCTAATATCAAACGCCTTATGAACGGCACCGAAAACAAATTCGGAAGCAAGAAAAAGGCGTAAGGGAGGTTTTATTATGGCAGATATTACTATACTCGGTTCAGGCGGATTTGGTCTTGCACTGGCAATAATGTGCGACAATGCAGGGCATAAAGTAACAGTATGGTCAAAGTTTCAGGACGAGATAGATGCTATCAAGAGAACAGGCGAGCTTAAAGCAAAGCTCCCTGGCGTTCAGGTGAATAAGACTATCGAGCTTACAACGGATATAAGCTGTGTTAAGGATAAAGACATGGTGATACTTGGCATACCTTCGCCTTTCCTTAGAGAGGTCTGCGAAAGCGTTGTGCCTTATCTTGAAAGCAGGACTATAGTTGTGAACACGGCAAAGGGTCTTGAGGGCGGAAGCCTTAAAACTATGTGCTGTGTGGCGAGAGAGTGCTTTCCGAACAATCATGTTGCGGTGCTTACCGGTCCGTCACACGCAGAGGAAGTGGCAAGAAAAGTTCCCACTACTGTTGTTACTGCTTCTGACGACAGGGAGGTTTCATATTATATACAGAACACTCTTTCTAACGATACGTTCAGAGTGTATGTTAATGATGACGTTATGGGCTGCGAGATAGGCGGTTCGCTGAAAAACGTCATCGCTTTGGCGGCAGGCGTTTGCGACGGCCTTGGACTTGGTGACAACACAAAGGCTGCACTTATGACAAGGGGTATCAGAGAGATATCACGTCTTGGAGTTGCAATGGGTGCAAAGCTTGAAACCTTTGGCGGACTTAGCGGCATAGGCGACCTTATCGTTACCTGCTGTTCAATGCACAGCAGAAACCGCCGTGCGGGTATTCTCATAGGCAAGGGAGTTACCCCTGAGGAGGCTGTAAGACAGGTCGGCACTGTTGAGGGCTATGTATGCACCAAGAACGCATGGGAGCTTTCAAAGAGAATGGGAATTGAAATGCCTATCACAGAACAGCTTGCAAAGGTGCTTTTTGAGGGTGAGACTGCGGCTAACGCTATCAAAAATCTTATGGGCAGACCGAACAGAAATGAAACTGAGTCAACTTTTCTGAGTTAGGAAAGCGACCGTTGAAAGGACGGATACATATGCTTAAAAGATACACTATCAAGACAGAACGCAGAGGGCTTTACAACATCACGAGCTATGTAAGGCAGGCTGTCACAGAATCAGGAGTGCAAAGCGGCATGGCGGTGGTATTTTGTCCCCACACCACGGCGGCGATAACCATAAATGAGAATGCCGACCCTGATGTAAAGACGGATCTTCTTTACGCTTTGGAGGAAACATTTCCCAACAGACCGCAGTTCCGTCACGCTGAAGGAAACTCTGACGCTCATATGAAGTCAAGCTGTGTTGGTGCTTCGGAAACTGTTATCATCGACGATAACGAGCTTCTTCTCGGCACTTGGCAGGGTATCTATTTCGCTGAGTTTGACGGACCGAGAACAAGAAACTTTTTTGTGAAGATAATAAAGGGCTGATTTTGGCGTTTTTCCTCTTTACAATCTGCTGAAAATATTGTATAATTAATATGGATAATTCCAACGAAATATGTGTTAAGGAGTGCTTTGAAATATGGAACCTAAATATAAGAGAATATTGCTCAAATTAAGCGGTGAGGCTCTCGCAGGCGATAAGAAGATAGGTCTTGATTATGACGTTATCACCTCATTCGGCAAGAGCATAAAAAAATGTGTTGACGCCGGCGTTGAGGTAGGTATCGTTGTAGGCGGTGGCAATTTCTGGAGAGGCAGATCAAGCGGTGCAATGGACAGAACAAGAGCCGACCATATCGGTATGCTGGCAACTGCTATGAACGCACTTGCTGTTGCGGACGGCCTTGAGAACTGCGGTCTTGAAGTGAGAGTACAGACAGCTATATCCATGCCACAGGTGGCTGAGCCTTACATCAGAAACAAGGCTATGCGTCATTTTGAAAAGGGCAGAGTAGTTATCTTCGGTTGCGGCACTGGTAACCCATTCTTCTCAACTGATACGGCTGCTGCACTGAGAGCGGCTGAGATAGAAGCTGACATATTCTTTAAGGCTACCATGGTAGACGGTGTTTATGATAAGGATCCTCACAAGTATCCTGACGCTGTCAAGTATGACACTCTTACATTTGCTGATATCCTTGCAAAGGGTCTGCAGGTAATGGACTCGACCGCTGCGGCAATGTGTAAGGACAACAATATCCCGATACTCGTTTTCGATCTTGCAAGACCAGACAATATCTATGACGCTTGCATGGGCGAAAATATAGGCACTCTCGTAAAATAATAAAGATAATCAAGAAAGGATCGTTTGAATATGAAACAGATCAAGGAAAATGCTAAGACAAAAATGGAGAAATCCATAAACGTTATGCTTTCGGACTTTGCAGGCATCAGAGCAGGCAGAGCTAATCCGTCCGTACTCAACAAAGTCCAGGTAGAATATTATGGCGCAATGACACCTGTCACACAGATGGCGGCAGTTTCTGTTGCTGAGGCAAGAGTGCTTGTTATACAGCCATGGGATAAGTCAACTCTCAAGCCTATCGAAAAGGCTATTCAGGCTTCTGATATCGGCATCAATCCACAGAATGACGGCACTGTTATAAGACTTACTTTCCCACAGCTCACTGAGGACAGACGTAAGGAGCTTGTTAAGGAAATCAAGAAAATGGGCGAGGAGTGCAAGGTCGCTATCCGTTCTATCAGACGTGACGCTATGGAAAAGTTCAAGGCAATGAAGAAGAACAACGAGATCACAGAGGACGATCTTAAGGACTGCGAGGACGAGATCCAGAAGCTTACTGACAGGTTCGTTAAGGAAGTTGACGGTCACGTTGCCGAAAAGGAAAAAGAGATACTCTCTATCTAAGCCATGGCGAAGAATGAGAAGATAAACCTTGGAGAGAACGTGTCTGTGCCTGTTCATGTGGGCGTTATCATGGACGGCAACGGCAGATGGGCGAAAAAGAGGGGTATGCCCCGAAAGTTCGGACACAGAGAGGGCGCAAAAACCTTTCGTGCCATAACAAGACACGCCAAGGCGCTTGGAATACAGTATATAACTTACTATGCGTTTTCTACCGAGAACTGGAAAAGGCCTAAGGACGAGGTAGACGCAATTATGGATCTTTTTGAAAAGTATCTTGACGAGGTCAGGGACTTTATCGAGGAGAATATCAGGGTGCGCTTTATAGGCGACAGAACAAGGCTCAGCGAAAATCTGCAAAGGAAAATGGCTTCCGTTGAGGAGGACTCAAAGAACTTTGACTCTATGACCCTTGTGCTTGCTATCAACTACGGCGGCAGGGACGAGATTTGCCATGCGGCTAAGACATTGGCTCAGCAGGTGAAAGAAGGCAAGTTGGAGCCTGAGGATATCACAATGGATATGATAGAGAGAAATCTCTACACTGAGGAGATACCTCCTGTTGACCTTGTTATAAGACCTAGCGGAGAGCAAAGATTGTCAAACTTCATGATATGGCAGGCGGCTTACGCGGAGTTTTATTACACAAATATCCTATGGCCTGACTTCAAAGGCAGCGACCTTGACAAGGCTGTTATCGCATACAGCGAAAGAAACAGAAGATTTGGAGGGGTGTAAAAAATGTCTACCCGTATTAAATCTGCGGCAGTTGCCATTGTTATCGCAGTGATACTGCTTATCGCACACGGAACGTTCCTGTTCAATATTGCGGTGGGCGCAATTTCTGCACTTGCAATATATGAGATATTCAGGGCGACAAAAATGACAGAGCATAAGTATCAGACCATTGCCTGCTGTGCGTTTGCCTTTGTGGACGCTTTCATGCCTGTGTTCTACAGACACGGCTGGCTGTACTTTTTCAGCTACAAGCTTTACATGGGGCTTTTCGTTATAGCAATGTGTCTGCTTTATCTTAAAGAGCATACAAGATTCCAGTATACAGAGTTTTTCTTCATGCTGGGCGTGGGCATACTTCTGCCGTATTCATTCTCAACTTTGGTCACAATGGCAGGCTTGGGCGGCAAGGGCGTGTTTATGATAGTTCTTACTCTTGCAGCGGCTTGGCTGGCTGACAGCGGTGCTTATTTTGCAGGAACTTTCTTCGGCAAAACAAAGCTTTGCCCTGAGATAAGCCCTAAGAAAACTGTGGAGGGTCTTATAGGCGGCGTTATCTCAAATGGTATTCTTATGCTTATAATAAGCCTGTTCTATCAGTTCGTACTTAAAGGAGAGCCTATCCACTATCTAGGCGTTCTAATCGCAGGTATGCTTGCGGCTCTTATCGGACTTGTGGGCGACCTTACAGCTTCGGTGATAAAAAGACAGACAGGTATAAAGGACTATGGCAACATAATGCCGGGTCACGGTGGAATAATGGATCGCTTTGACAGCGTTCTGCTCGTTGCACCTTTTATGTACTATATGTTCACACAGGGGCTTATACTTAAATAGAAAATTATGACTTTTAGGGGCAGGCTTAGGCTTACCCCTTTTAAGCGTTATTAAGGCAACACCGCTTGCAAACCATCTTTATGCGGAATTGCCTGAATTTATTTTATATGATGAGGGACAATAAATGAAAACAATGACCATACTCGGTTCAACGGGTTCTATAGGCACGCAGGCATTAGAAGTGGCTGCAAAGCATAATATTAAAGTAAAGGCGCTTGCGGCAAATTCTGACGTTGAAAAGCTTGCGGCTCAGGCTAAGGAGCTTTTGCCTGAGCGTGTGTGTATCTACCGTGAGGACAAAAAGGCGGAGCTTGAAAAGCTTCTCAGTGGCACTGGCATAAAAATATCCACAGGCATGGAGGGACTTAAAGAGATAGCAAGAATGGACGGGGTCGATATCATGCTCAACTCAGTCGTTGGCATGGTGGGTCTTGTGCCAACCCTTACGGCTATCGAAAAAGGCACTGACATTGCCCTTGCAAATAAGGAAACACTTGTGGCAGGCGGTGAGCTCGTTATAAAGGCGGCTGCTGAAAAGGGAGTGAAGATATATCCTGTTGACAGCGAACATTCGGCTATCTTTCAGTGCCTGCAGGGAAACGAGGGCAACAAGCTCAAAGGGATAATCCTTACTGCTTCGGGAGGACCATTCTTTGGCAAAACAAAGTCTGACCTAGAGGGCGTGACAGTTGAGCAGGCTCTTAATCACCCTAATTGGTCAATGGGCAGAAAGATAACCATTGACTCTGCTACGCTTATGAACAAGGGTCTTGAATTTATCGAAGCAATGTGGCTTTTCAAGCTCAGACCTGAGCAGATCGAGATAGTTGTCCATAGACAGAGCGTTGTACATTCAGCGGTGGAGTATGAGGATAATTCTGTTATCGCACAGCTTGGCGTGCCTGATATGAAAATACCTATACAGTATGCTCTGCTTTATCCTGAGAGAGTGGAATGTGATGTGAAAAAGCTGTCCCTTACAGACTATGGAAAGCTCACTTTCGAGAAGCCTGACTATGATACGTTCGATTGTCTTAGGGCTTGTATAAAGGCTGTCACTATTGGTGGAAATCTTCCTGCGGCAGTGAATGGAGCGAATGAGGAAGCCGTTGCGGCTTTTCTTGACGGCAGGATAGATTTTCTTGATATTGGTAGAATAGTAATGAGCGTTTGCGACAGCACCCCACGAAAAGAGATAAAATGTGTGGAAGATGTGCTGGAAGCTGACAGACTGGCTAGGGAAGAGGCTCGCAGACTGGCTTTGGCAATGAAAAATTAAGAGATAGTTTGCGGTGCTGAACCTATTGTCTTTTTGTGTTTGAAAGGAAAGAAATGAGTATATTATTTGCAATATTGATTTTTGAAGCTATCATAATAATACACGAGCTTGGTCACTTTATTGCGGCGAAAGCCAGCGGAGTAAAGGTCAACGAGTTCGCTATTGGCATGGGTCCTGCCATTATCAAAAAGAAAAAGGGCGATACCCTTTACGCTTGGCGTGTGTTTCCCATAGGTGGCTATTGTGCCATGGAGGGCGAGGATAACGGAAGCGAGGACGGCGGTGCGTTTTGTAATAAAAGCCTGCCAAAAAGAATGCTTATAGTGGTGGCAGGCGTTATAATGAATCTTGTGCTTGGATATATTATCCTTTGTATCAGCACCGCAAGGTCTGACGGCATCGCAACCACCACTATATCGTGGTTTGAGGATAACGCTATGTCCCAATCGACCGGCTTGCAGGTGGGTGACGAGATAATCGAGGTCAACGGCATGAGGATTTTCACTACTATGGATATGTCCTATCAGTTTGGAAACGATGAGGACGGCAAGTTCAATATGGTGGTGAAGCGTGACGGAAAAAAGGTGGAGCTTAAAGACGTCACTTTTGCAACGGACGATAATACCATGCACATTGATTTCAAGGTCGCACCAAAAGCTGTGACCGTCGGCTCTGTGATAACTCAGTCTTTTAAGCAGGGCTGTACTGACGGCAGACTTATCTATATCTCCTTTGCCGACCTTATAAGAGGAAAGTATTCCATAAAAGACCTCAGTGGTCCTGTTGGCATCGTTGATACTATCGACAATGTTATCGACAGCGAAAGGGACAGCCAGTCAGGTAAAATAGATTGGTCGTCACTTATTGACACAATGTTGTCGCTGGGTGCGTTCATGACCATAAATATCGGCATTTTCAATCTCTTGCCATTGCCTGCACTTGACGGCGGAAGACTTTTGTTTCTTATTATCGAAGCGGTACGCCGTAAGCCTGTCAAGCCTGAGCATGAGGGAATGGTACACGCTATCGGTATGGCGGCTCTGTTGCTTCTTATGGTAGTGGTAACGGTGAGCGATATTATCAAGCTTGTTTAAAGGAGGAACTGTTTATGTCAGGTGAAAATAAGAGAAACGTAAGACCTGTCAAGGTGGGAGGACTTGTCCTTGACGGCAAAAAAATATATATCCAATCAATGCTCAATGTGCCGTCTACGGACATAGAAGGCTCTGTTAAGCAGGCTGTGGAGCTTGAAAAAGCTGGCTGTGAAATAGTAAGAGCGGCTATACCAAACATAGAAGCCGTTAAGCTTATCCCTGCTATAAAAGAGAAGATCTCTATCCCTCTTGTGGCGGATATCCACTTTGACTATCGCCTTGCCATTGCGGCGGCGGAAGCAGGTATTGATAAGATAAGGATAAATCCCGGAAATATCGGCTCTATGGATAGGGTAAAAGCGGTGGTTAAAGCCTGCCGTGAAAGAAATATCCCTATCAGGATAGGCGTGAACGGCGGTTCTCTGGAAAAAGAGTTGCTTGCGAAATACGGTTCGCCAACTGCGGAGGCTCTTGTGGAAAGCGCAATGGGTCATGTGAGAATTTTGGAGCAGTGCGACTTTGAGGATATCGTTATTTCTATAAAGTCATCAGACGTGCCGACTATGATAAAGGCATACAGACTGTGTGCACAGACCTGTAATTATCCTCTGCACCTTGGAGTAACTGAGGCTGGCACCGAGAGAATGGGTCTTATAAAATCATCTATCGGTATAGGTTCGCTTCTGTGCGACGGCATAGGCGAAACTATAAGAGTTTCACTTACCGACGAGCCAGTAAAAGAGATATACGCCGCAAAGGATATTTTAAAGGCTATCGGCAAAAGTGGCGGAGTAAGGATAGTTTCCTGCCCTACCTGCGGAAGAACTAGGATAGACCTTATAGGTCTTGCAAAAAAGGTCGAGGAAGCCACCAAGGATATAGACAAGGATATCAAGATAGCCGTTATGGGCTGTGTTGTGAACGGCATAGGCGAGTCGGGCAACGCTGATATAGGCATTGCAGGCGGTGACGGCTGTGCGGTGATATTCAGCCACGGTGAAAAGCTCAGAAAGGTATCAGAGGAGGAGGCTTTGCCTGCGCTTCTGGCGGAAATAGAAAAACTTTAAAAGGATATACCATAAATGAATACATACACCATTGAAAGCTTCTTTGAGAACTATAAGGAGCTTATACCCTCTGTGATAGAAAAGGGCAGGATATTAAGGCTGGGCTATAACGAAGAAAACGGCACTTTTACCTGTCAGGCGGCTTTTGACAAGCTGGTGCCTTTTGACAGCACAGTGGAATTTGAAATGAAAATGAGGGCGGCTCTCGGAGCAGGAAAGTTTATTTTGCAGCTCAAATATACCCCTGATATGCTTTGTGCAGAGTATTTTCCTGAGCTTTGCAAGTTTCTTAAAAGCAGATTTCCTCTTGTGAACGGCTTTTTTGACAACGCTGAGGCTGTTTATGAAAACGGCATTTTCACCGTGGATATAAAACACGGAGGCGAAGCGTTGCTGAAAAAGGCGGGCATAGAAACGGCTTTTCCTGCGCTCACCATGGAGCTTTTTTCCGTAAGGGCGGATATAAGGCTCACAGGTGTGCTTGAAACCGATATGGAAGAGCATCAGCGTGAGCAGGAGGAGTTTTTGAATTCCCTCCCTGTGCCGAAAATAGACCCTGCACAGCCTGAGAAAAAGGCGGCTGTTACCACTAATACTGCAAGCGGTGCTTCTGTGGATTTCCGAACTGCAAATGTGGACTTCACAAGGTTCTCGCTATTGTGCGATGACGCTCTTGTGCTTATGGGTGCGCCAATATCAGGAAACGAGCAGGTGATGCAGATGAAAGATATCCCTGCGGATTACCGTGGACGTGTGGTGGTCTGGGGCGATATTTTCGGACCTGTGGAAACAAAGGAAACAAAGTCGGGTATGCTTATAGCACACCTTAATTTTACCGACTATACTTCCTCAAACTCTATAAAGTTCATAGGCTCAAACAAGAATTTCAGAAACATGAAAGGCTTGAAAAGGGCAGTGCTTGAGGCAATGCTGGAACACCTTAAGGCAGGCAAGACCATACTTGTGGCAGGTGAGATAGAGGAGGACGATTTTGACCACTCTATAAACATCAAGCCTGACAGCATTATGGTCGTAAAGCGTGAAAAGGAAAAGGATACCTGCGAGCATAAGCGTGTGGAGCTTCATTGCCATACCAATATGTCTATGATGGACGCTCTCACTCCTGCGGGCAAGCTTGTGGAAAGAGCCTATTCATGGGGACACAAAGCACTTGCCATAACAGACCACGGTGTCGTTCAGGGCTATCCTGACGCCGGAAATACCTGTATCGGCATACGCAAGGGCGGCGGTGACTTCAAGGTGCTTTACGGCATAGAGTCATACGAGGTCAATAATGACGAAAAGATATTCCGTGGAACGGACAAGCGTGAGCTTACAGACGAGATAATCTGCTTTGACCTTGAAACTACGGGTACAAATCCTAATGAAGATAGGATCATCGAGATAGGCGCTGTCAAGCTGAGAGATCTTGAAGTTGTGGACAAGCTCGATATTTTCGTGAACCCTGAAAGACCTATCCCTGAGTTTATCTCAAACCTCACCCACATCACTGACGATATGGTAAAGGACGGTGCGAGCGAAAGGGAAGCTCTCCTTAAATTCAAGGAGTTTATCGGCGACGACCCTGTTCTTGTGGCGCACAATTCTCAGTTCGATACGGGCTTTATATCCGCCTGCGCAAAAAGACAGGGCATCGAGATAAAATATTCTTCTATAGACACTGTGCCAATGTCGCAGATAATGCTTCCTGAGCTTGAAAAGCATAAACTCAACTATGTGGCGGAGCATTTCGGACTTGGGGATTTTCAGCACCACCGTGGCTGTGATGACGCAGAGGTGCTTGCAGGGATATTCATAAGTCTGTCGAAAATGCTCATGGAGCAGTATCCTCTGATTCTTATAACAGTGGATATGATAAACAGCTTGCTTGCAAATGAAAATCAGGTGCTTGCAAAGCCGACTTATCACCAAATTATTATCGTAAGAAATAACACGGGTCTGAAAAATCTGTATAGGCTTATATCAGACTCCAATCTTAAATATTTCAAAAGACGTGCGAGAATACCAAAATCTGAGCTTGTAAGACACCGTGAGGGTCTTATCCTCGGCAGTGCCTGCGAGCGTGGCGAGGTCATTCAGGCTTATCTCGAGGGCAGAAACTATGATGAGATCAAGCAGATAGCAAGCTTTTATGACTATCTGGAGATCCAGCCTGACGGAAACAACAAATTTATGCTCACCACCGAAAAGCCTCCTTATGACAGGATACACACAGCGGAGGATATAAAGGATATAAACCGCTTTATTGTAAAACTTGGGGAGGACTTGGGCATACCAGTATGCGCAACAGGCGACGTGCATTTTATGGACAAGACCGACGCACAGTTCAGGTCGGTGATACAGGCTTCAATGGGCTTTCCTGACGCCGATACTCAGCCTCCTTTGTATCTTAAGACCACAAACCAAATGCTTGACGAGCTGAGCTATCTTGGCGAGGAAAAGGCGTTTGAGGTCGTTGTAACGAATACAAACAACGTAGCTGATATGGTAGACCCTGACCTGAAAGCGTTTCCGAACGGTACTTATACGCCTTTTATCGAAGGCTCGGTTTATCAGCTTCAGTATATATGCTGGAAGAAATGCTGTTCCATTTACGGTGACTGCGACCCTGAAACTATAGAAGTTCCTGAGGGCGAGGACGTTGACGTATCAAAATATTTTGAGGGACACATTCCAGACCTTGTTTTCAAAAGACTTAAAAGAGAGCTTGACTCTATTATCAAGCACGGATTTGCAGTGCTTTACATGATATCTCAGAAACTTGTTGCCAACTCTAACGAGAATGGCTATCAGGTAGGTTCAAGAGGCTCGGTAGGTTCGTCCTTCGTGGCGTCTATGTCGGGTATCTCTGAGGTAAATCCTCTTGTGCCACACTATGTCTGTCTTAACTGCCACCACAGCGAGTTCATTACAGACGGCTCGGTAGGCTCAGGCTTTGACCTGCCTCCGAAAAACTGTCCTGTGTGCGGAGAAAATATGCACCGTGACGGACACGATATCCCATTTGAAACGTTCCTTGGCTTTGACGGCGATAAAGCCCCTGATATCGACCTTAACTTCTCAGGTGACTATCAGGCAAAGGCGCATAAATATACGGAAGTTCTTTTCGGTGAGGACCATGTGTTCAAAGCCGGTACTATCGGCATGATACAGGAAAAGACCGCTTTCGGATATGTTATGAAATATCTTGACGAGCGTGGAAAAACAGTGCCAAAGGCTGAGATAGAGCGTCTTAAGCTTGGCTGCTGCGGCATAAAGAGAACGACCTCTCAGCACCCGGGTGGAATGGTCGTTATCCCTAGCGACTATGAGGTCTATGACTTCACACCTGTTCAGCACCCTGCGGAAAAAGTGGACTCTGACATGGTAACCACCCACTTCGACTTCCATTCTCTCCACGATACTATCTTGAAGCTTGACGAGCTTGGTCACGATAACCCGACAATGTATAAGTATCTGGAAATGTTCACAGGACGAGATATCCTCGATTGCCCCATGTCTGACCCTGCGGTCTATTCGCTGTTCACTTCCCCTGAGTCACTTGGAGTGACGGAGGAGGATATAATGTGTCAGACGGGAACGCTCGGTATACCTGAAATGGGTACGCCGTTCGTAAGACAAATGCTTCTTGACTGTCAGCCGAAAAACTTCTCTGACCTTTTGCAGATATCAGGACTTTCACACGGCACTGACGTATGGCTCGGCAACGCACAGGAGCTTATCAAAAATGGAACCTGCGATATCTCAAATGTTATCGGTACTCGTGACAGTATCATGACATATCTGCTTTATCATGGCGTTGAGCCAAAGCTGTCATTTAAGATAATGGAGATAACCCGTAAGGGTAAAGCTCCGAAACTGCTCACAGAGGAAATGAAAGAGAATATGCGTCAGCATGACGTTCCGGAGTGGTATATCGACAGTTGTTTGAAGATAAAATATATGTTCCCGAAAGCCCATGCGGCGGCATATGTTACGGCAGCTATAAGACTTTGTTGGTTCAAGGTGCATGAGCCGCTTGCGTTCTATGCAACTTATTTTACGGTCAAGGGCGAGGATTTTGACGCAGAGATCGCTCTCAAGGGAAAATATATCGTCAGAAGCAAGATAGAAGAAATAAAGAATAAACCAAAAGACGAGGTGTCGGGCAAGGACAGCGGTGTGCTTGAAATTCTCATGCTTGTGAATGAAATGCTCAGCCGTGGATATGACTTTTTGCCTGTAAACATCAAAAAATCTCACGCAACTATCTATCAGATAGAGGACGGCAAGATAAGGCTTCCGTTCTGTTCACTTAACGGAGTGGGCGAGTCTGCGGCGATAAGCATTTACGAAAAGGCGCAGAACGGCGAGTTTATCTCTATCGAGGAGTTCCAGCAGCAGAGCGGAGTGTCCAAATCTGTTATCGAAACTTTGGAGAAAAACGGAGCTTTCGGCGATATGCCTAAATCTAACCAGATATCGTTGTTCTGATAGTTACTATGCACAATTTCATACTTTGCCCTTGTAACACTATTGACAAACAAGGGCGGGTGTGATAAAATTATTTGTGTTGATACTATGCTATCACTTTACTACGATAAAGTAAGTGATAGCGTTACATAACAACATAGAAAGGGGGACGTCGAGGGCGCCGTCCCCTACAATTCACTTAAATGCGTGTTTATGCGGATATTTATTCAAGCGTCAACATAAAAAGTACAATCTATAATTTATATACAGGAAGGGAAAGTGTATGAAAAGATATGATCTTATAACCCCTGAGGGTACGAGAGATCTGCTGTTTGAGGGCTGTCTGGCACGAAGAATGGTGGAGGACAGGCTGTCAAAGCTGTTTGAGGGCTTTGGCTACAGCGAGGTGGTAACACCGGGAATAGAGTTTTACGATCTGTTTATGGGAAGTTCGAGAAACTTCCAGCAGGAGAGCCTTTATAAACTTACAGACTCAAAGGGCAGACTTATCGTCATGCGTCCTGATTCCACGATACCCATAGCAAGACTTGCTTCCACAAGACTAAAGGGAGCAAAGCTTCCCCTTAGACTATACTACAATCAGAGCATTTTTGAAAATAACTCCCTGCTCAAAGGACGTTCAGACGAGGTAGTTCAGGCAGGTATCGAGCTTATTGGCGGAGAAAATTCCAAGAGAGCGGATTACGAGGTGCTATGCACTGCTGTTGAAGCCCTTTCAAGCTTTGATAAGGAGAACTTCAGACTTGAGATAGGTCATATCGGATATTTCAAGGAGCTTGTGGCTCAGCTTGACGTTGACGACGCAGTAAGAGAGGAGATAAGACTTCTTATCTCTGCAAAGAACTATCCTGCACTTAACGATATCCTTGACGAGGTGGGCGACAATCAGGTGACTAATGCGCTCAGACAGCTCCCAAGACTTTTCGGAGGTGTTGAGGTGTTCGACAAGGCTGCTGATATTTATACTGACGATAAGATAACAGGCATACTTTATAACCTTAAAGAGGTCTACACCAGACTTTCAAGCCTTGGTTATGAGGGCAAGATATCTGTTGACCTTGGTATCGTGAGTCATGCGGATTACTACACAGGCATTGTGTTCAAGGGCTATCTTTCAGAGGTCGGTCAATCGGTGCTTAAAGGCGGAAGATATGACAGACTTCTAGCGGAGTTTGGCAACGATTGCCCGGCGGTGGGCTTCGGCATAAGCGTTGACTCTGTTGCAAGACATATCGAAAAGCTAGGCGGAGCACCAAAACTCAGAACTCCTGACGCAGTTGTGTTTGGCGAAAAGGGCTACGTGGTGGAAGCCATGGAATATGCTCAGACGCTCGTAAGAGAGGGTCTGACAGTTGAAAACTCGCTTTTCAACACCCTCGATGAAACAAAGTCTTACGCAAAGTCAAAGGGAATCAAAAAGCTTGTGGTCGTTGGCAGCGAGATAACAGAGCTTGATATATAGTTTGGAGGATAAGTTAAAATGAACAGACCCCTTAGGATAGCTCTTACAAAGGGCAGACTTGAAAAGGATACAGTCGGTCTTTTAGAGAAGATAGGTTATGACTGTACCGCAATAAGAGAAAAGGGAAGAAAGCTTATTCTTCCTGTACCTGACGGAAACCTTGAAGTTGTGCTTGCAAAGGCGAATGACGTTAT
This sequence comes from Hominimerdicola aceti, assembly GCF_025567495.1. Classification (NCBI taxonomy): domain Bacteria; kingdom Bacillati; phylum Bacillota; class Clostridia; order Eubacteriales; family Oscillospiraceae; genus Hominimerdicola; species Hominimerdicola aceti. The sequence goes on from NZ_JAOQJZ010000001.1 coordinate 219,065, forward strand.
CACATACGTTGAACATGGCGTGTGCGATATGGGCGTTGTTGGCAAGGACACTATCATGGAAATGCAGGGCAAGTTCTTTGAGCTTGTTGATATCGGCTTCGGCAGATGTAAATTTGCACTTGCCACAAAGAAAGGCTCAAAGTTCTACGGCGGATTTGATGTCAAGACAGTTGCAACAAAATACCCTAACATCACAAGAAGATTTTTTGAAGCAAAGGGAATGGACGTTGACATCATCAAGATAGAAGGCTCAGTTGAGCTTGCACCGCTCCTTGAGCTTGCAGACGGTATCGTTGATATCGTTGAAACAGGCACGACACTTAAAGAAAACGGTCTTGAAGTCATCGAGGACGTTTGCCCTATCTCTGCAAGGCTTATCGTAAATATGGTAAGCATGAAAATGCGCCAGCAGGAGATCGAGAATTTTGTAAAGCTTGTTGAAGAAAATATCGACAAGTAGTTTATATAAACGGAAAGGACAGTATTGAAATGGCTGAAATAAAGAAGATTTTTGTCAACGGCAAAGACGAGGTAGAGTTTTTCAAGCAGCTTGAAAAGAGAAGCGGCGAAACAAACAAGAAGGTCACAGCTGTTGTTAATGAAATAATCGAAACTGTCAGAGAGGGTGGCGACAACGCTGTAAAGGCTTATACAGAAAAGTTTGACGGCAAGCTCCCGGAGTATTATGAAGTTCCAAGAGATGTTATAAATGACGCTCTCACTGAAGCCGATCAGGACTTTGTTGACGCAATGCTCAACGCAGTTGCGAACATCACAGATTTTCACCAAAGACAGAAGTCACAGAGCTTTATAAACGCTAAGGATAATGGTTGTATTCTCGGTCAGAAGGTAAGAGGACTTAACAGAGTTGGTCTTTATGTTCCGGGCGGCACAGCAGCTTATCCATCAAGCGTGCTTATGAATGCAGTTCCTGCAAAGATAGCAGGCGTTAAGGAGATAATCATGGTGACACCTCCTCTCAAAGACGGCACACCAAATAAGGATATTCTTGTGGCAGCAGCTCTCTGCGGAGTTGACAGAGTGTTCATGAGCGGCGGCGCACAGGCTATCGCTGCCCTTGCCTACGGCACAGAGGAGATACCAAAGGTCGATAAGATAGTAGGCCCTGGAAATATCTATGTTGCAACAGCTAAGAAGCTTCTTTATGGTGTCGTTGATATCGACATGGTGGCAGGTCCGAGCGAGATACTTGTTATGGCTGACGAAAAGTCTAACCCTAAGTTCATTGCCGCAGACCTTATGTCACAGGCTGAGCATGACAAGCTTGCTTCCGCTATCCTTGTTACAACAAGCGAGAGCATTGCAGACAGAACTATCGAAGAGATAAACAGACAGGTGCAGAGCCTTTCAAGAAAAGAGATAATCGAAAGCTCTCTTGAAAATTACGGTGCTATCCTTATCTGCAATACAAAGGACGAAGCTTGCGACCTTGCAAACAGATTTGCTCCTGAGCATCTTGAAGTGCTTTTCGAGAACCCTATGGAGTATCTTGGCAGACTTGACAACGCAGGTTCAATATTCCTTGGTCAGTATGCTTCAGAGCCGCTTGGCGACTACTATGCAGGTCCTAACCACGTTCTTCCAACAAGCGGCACAGCTAGATTCTTCTCGCCACTCTCAGTAAACAGCTTTGAAAAGCGTTCAAGCTTTACATATTACACAGAGGACGCTCTCAGAGAAGCAAAGGACGATATCGTTCTTATTGCAGAAAAAGAGGGTCTGACGGCTCACGCAAATGCAATAAAGGTAAGATTTTAAGCGGTAAAGGTGATGAAAATGCGTACAGCGGAGATAAAAAGAAAAACTAAGGAAACTGATATAGAGGTGTTCGTGAAGCTTGACGGTGAGGGCAAGGTAAGTGTAAACACAGGCATAGGCTTTTTTGACCATATGCTCACAGCCCTTGGCGTTCACAGCGGAATAGACATGGACGTTGAGTGCACAGGCGACCTTTATGTTGACGGACACCACACAGTTGAGGACGTTGGCATATGCTTGGGCAAAGCCTTTGCAGAAGCATTGGGCGACAAAGCAGGCATTGCAAGATATGGCTCGGCTTTCGTGCCAATGGACGAAGCGCTGGCATTCTGTTCGTTGGATATAAGCGGCAGACCTTTCCTTGCGTTCAATGCTGAGTTCCATGACGACAGGATAGGTCAGTATGATACCTGCCTGACGGAGGAATTTTTCAGAGCCTTTGCTTTCAACTCAGGCATAACACTGCATATCCGTGAGGAGTACGGCAAGAACGACCACCATATTGCAGAAGCAATGTACAAGGCAGTGGCTCACGCTTTGAAGGACGCTGTAAAAATAACAGGAACAGGAGTTTTATCCACCAAAGGAGTGCTTTAAATGATAGCAATAATCGACTACGGTGCAGGCAATATATTCTCTGTAAAAAACGCTCTGGACTATCTTGGTTTTGAGAACAAGCTCACAGACAAAAAAGAAGATATCGAAAAAGCCGACGCAATTATCCTCCCCGGCGTGGGAGCGTTCCCATGGGCAATGAATATGCTCGGTCTTAGCGGTCTTATCGATACTATCAAGGAGCAGGCTAAAATAAAGCCTTTCCTTGGCATATGCCTTGGAATGCAGCTTCTTTTCGATAAAAGCTATGAGTTTGAGGAATGTAAGGGTCTTGGCCTTATCGGTGGCTATGTTGACAAGATAAACGAGCCTGACCTAGTTATCCCACACATGGGCTGGAACAAGCTTGTGTATAATCATGACTGCCCGCTTTTTGACGGACTGGGTAATGACGAGTATGTTTATTTCGTACACTCATACAAGGCTTTCTGCGATAATAAAAATCTGTATGCCTATTGCGAATACGGCTCAAAAGTCCCTGCGGTGGTATCAGACGGAAGATATATCTTCGGCTGTCAGTTCCACCCTGAGAAGAGCGGAAAGACTGGTCTTAAAATACTTGAAAACTTTGCGAAAATGTCACAGGAGGTAAAATAATATGCTTGCAAAAAGAATTATACCATGCCTTGATGTGCGTGACGGAAAGGTAGTAAAGGGAGTAAATTTCGAGGGCATAAAAGAAGTCGGTGACCCTGTTGAATGCGCATATGAATACAATCTTCAGGGTGCAGACGAGATAGTTTTCTATGACATAACAGCCTCCCACGAGGGCAGAGGAGTTATGCTGGACGTTGTTCGTGAAACAGCAAAAAAGGTATTTGTACCGCTCACTGTTGGAGGCGGTATCAAAACTGTTGACGATATAAGAGATACTCTCCGTGCAGGCGCAGACAAGGTGTCTGTGAACTCTCAGGCAGTGCAGAATCCTCAGCTTATAAAAGACGGAGCGGATATTTTCGGCTGTCAGTGCATCTGCGTTGGCGTTGACGCAAAGAAGGTCGGCGATAACAAGTGGACGGTCTACATCAACGGCGGCAGAGTGGATATGCGAATGGATCTTATCGACTGGGTGAAAAAGTGTGAACAGCTTGGTGCAGGTGAGATATGCCTTAATTCTATCGACACAGACGGTGTAAGGGGCGGCTTTGATCTGCCTATGCTGAAAGCTGTGTGCAGTGCTGTAAAGATACCTGTTATCGCCAGCGGCGGAGCAGGAAAGCTTTCAGACTTTGCTGACGCTTTCCTTGAAACTGATTGCTCAGCGGCTCTTGCGGCAAGTCTTTTCCATTTCAAAGAGCTGACAGTACAGCAGGTAAAGGACGATTGCAGGAGCAAGGGAATTATCGTGAGGTGAGCATAATGATCGTTTTCAATATCGTATTTACTTTGTTTATACCAGTGCTTATGATATTGTGCGGCTATCTGATGTATAAGCATACACCGAAAGATATCAACGGCTTGGTGGGCTATCGCACTGCTATGTCAATGAAAAATCAGGAAACGTGGGATTTTGCCAACAATTATTGCGGACGTCTGTGGGTAAAGGTCGGAGTGGTCATGACGATAATTTCGGCATTGGTCTGTGTTCCATATTTCTTTATGAGCAGCGGCAAGGCGACTGTGATAATGTGCATAGCTGAAGTGATACAGGTGGTAGTTTTGTGCTGGACGATAGTACCAACAGAACGATCACTCAAAGATAATTTCGACCAAGACGGCAACAGAAAGGACAAATAATGAACCCAATAAAAGTTGATATAAACGATCTGGACAAATACTTCGTAAAAAGCGAGCTTACCCCTGCTATCGCATTTGATGTGGATACAAAAACTGTGCTTATGCTTGCTTATATGAATAAGGAGAGCCTGAAAAAAACACTTGAAACAGGCTATACATGGTATTGGAGCAGATCAAGACAGGAATATTGGAACAAGGGTGCGACCAGCGGTCATCTGCAAAAGGTAGTTTCTATCTATGCGGACTGCGATAACGATACCCTGCTTCTTAACGTAAAGCAGACAGGTGCAGCCTGCCATACAGGCTCATATAGCTGCTTTTTCAATGAGATATATAATACGGAGGAAGAATAAAATGACAGTTTATCAGGAGATTTTCGAGGTAATAAAACAGCGTAAAGCTGACTATGAAGCAGGCAAGGCGCAGGAGAACAGCTACACAGCTTATCTTTTTGACAAGGGCGTTGACAAGATATGCAAAAAGGTGGGCGAAGAGGCTACAGAAACAGTTATCGCTGCTAAAAACGGTGACAATGACGAGCTGAAAAACGAGATAAACGACCTTCTCTATCACGTTATGGTGCTTGCGGCAAATCAGGGACTTGAGTGGTCTGACGTGGAAAAGGTCCTTGACGAGAGAAACGAAAAAATAGGCAATCTGAAGAAATTTCATCAGGTAGACAAGAACACCTGATTATATGTATCCAAAGGCTCTGCGTTCATGCGCAGGGCTTTTTTTGATTTATGAGAGGATTTTCAGAAATTTAAGCACACAAAAGCCTTTTGCCGAATAGAATATAGCGAAGTAAAAAAACTTCCATGATTTGATTTATAGGAGGACTTACTATGAGCGATTTTAACGGCAAACCTTTCAAGGAAGCAATGTGTATCGAGGCAATGCGTGTGTTTGATTCATGCTCGTCACAGGATTGTCTGGAGGATCTTGCATTTACATTCAGCCAGGCAGACCAGACCGTGATAAACGCTGCGGCGTATATCAAAAGCACTTGTATCGACGTGACAGACGTAAGCTTTGCAATATCTCCGGTGGCATTCAACCACGGCTTTTACGCAGTTGACGTTACTTACACATTCAGGGCGCAGATAGAAGCATATGAAGCGGCAGGCGCAGCTCCAACAGTAATTTACGGCACCTCATCATTCACAAAAAAAGTTATTCTTTTCGGTAGCGACGGCGGCACACAGAGATTTTCTACCTGCGAAGCCGATCAGGTCGTCACCACCTCGCCTACAAGCGGCTGTTCATGCTGTTGCTGCACAGCGGCAATGCCTTGCGCTTCTGTGAGCGTAGCAGCGCCAATGTGTCTTGACGCAAAGCTTGTCGCAGAGCCTGCACCAAGCGAGGAAAAGAACGTTCTTATCACTATCGGACTTTTCGCTATCATTCAGTTGTCAAGACCTGTGCCTATAATGGTGCCTGTATATGATTACTGCGTACCTGGCAAGGAGTGTTCCACAAACAGTGACAGCCCATGTGAGATGTTTGAAAAGATAGCATTCCCGACAGTAGAATTTTTCCCAAGAGGACTTGAAGAACCCCACTGCAAGGAAGAAAATGATACAGGGGGTCAGGGCGAAGCTCAGGGATAATATGTGATCTATGGGGGCGGAGTTTTCTGCCCCTTTTTGTTTTGCAAAGCAACCTGTTTGGCTCTTCGCTCCCAAAACGCTTGACAAGAAGCCTTAAAAGATTTATAATTAAAAGGAATGTACGAAATGAAATGAGGATATCAATGACTGAGAATTTTTCGGAAATAATAAATGAGGAAACCGCTTCGCAGAAGCTGCTCCAATGGTCTGGTGAATACGAAAGAACTTGCGGTCACAAGCCGCTTGCCCTTATCCATTCATACGGCTGTCAGCAAAACGTCAGCGACGGTGAGAAAATAAAAGGTATGCTCTCAAAGGTGGGCTATGACTTCACATCCGATGTGAACGAGGCTCAGCTTATATTGTATAACACCTGCGCTGTAAGAGAAAATGCCGAGGACAAGGTGTTCGGCAAGCTTGGCGACCTTAAACATCTCAAAGAAAACGATCCAGAGCTTATTATAGGTATCTGCGGCTGTATGGCTCAGCAGAAACACGTTGCCGAGAAAATAAAAAAGACCTACCGTCAGGTGGACTTGGTTTTCGGAACATTTGCATACAACGATATGTATAATATGCTGTGGGAGATAATATCAAAGCATGACAGGATATTCAATCTGTCAGAAAATCATGTTGACATAAACGAGGACTTTTTACAGCTCCGTGACGATAAGATAAGAGCGTTCGTGCCTATCATGTATGGCTGCAACAATTTCTGCACCTATTGCATAGTGCCTTATGTCAGAGGCAGAGAACGCAGCAGAAAGCCTGAGTCTGTTATCGCAGAGGTAAAAGCACTTGTGAAAAACGGCTATAAGGAAATAACCCTGCTTGGTCAGAACGTTAATTCATACAGTTATGGTTTTCCTGAGCTTTTAAGAGAGCTTGACAAGATAGAGGGCGATTTCCGCATAAGATTTATGTCAAGCCACCCAAAGGACGCAAGCCATGAGCTTATTGACGCTATACTTGAATGCAAAAAGGTGTGCAAGCATTTGCATCTTCCTGTGCAGGCAGGCTCAGACAGGATACTAAAGCTTATGAATCGCCGCTATACCACGGCGGATTATCTGAAAATAATCGACTATGCCAGAAGCAAGGACCCTGAGTTTTCATTCACAACAGACCTTATCGTTGGCTTCCCAAGTGAAACATACGAGGAGTTCTGCGAAACCAAGGAGCTTATCAAAAAGGTAAAGTACGATAATATCTATTCTTTTGTGTATTCAAGACGAAGCGGCACAAAGGCTGCCGAAATGGAGGATCACATCTCAGATAAGCAGAAGGGTCTGTGGCTGAGAGAACTGCTTTTGGAGCAGAGAGAGGTGTCAACAGCGTGGCTTTCAAGATTTGTGGGAAGAACTGTAACCGTGCTGCCAACAGGCGAGGGCAGAACTGGCGCTGATTATCTCACAGGCAAGAGCGACGAGGATATGATCGTCGAGGTGAAAGCGGATAAAAAATATATCGGTAAATTCATTCAGGTTCGCATAACAAAAGCAATGAACTGGGCTTTGAAAGGCGAGCTTGTTGAAGATAAATAACAGCGAAAGCTGAATAATATTTAAAGGAGAATTACCATGGATGTAATTGAAATGACAAGAAAGCTTGGACAGGCTATTCAGGAAGACGAGAGATACAAGGCTTATATGGAGGCTTGTTCTATCAATGATACAGATGTTGAGATACAGAACAAAATAGGCGAGTTCAATCAGCTCCGTTCACAGCTCAGCGTTGAAATGCAGAAGCCTGATAAGGACGGCGAGAAGATGACAGCACTTGACACTCAGATCAGAGAGCTTTATGACGAGATCATGGCTATGCCTAAGATGATCGCATTTAACGAAGCTAAAGAAGTTATGGATAAGCTTCTCGGCTCTGTAAACTATATCATCTCAATGGCTGCAAACGGCGAAGACCCAATGACTTGCCCAGAGGAAGCTCCTCATAGCTGTTCAGGAAGCTGCGCATCATGCGGCGGCTGTCACTAAGACAGTATCAAAAAACGAATAACAGTCAGGGGGAGCTTATCCCCCGTCTGCCCGAATCTGAAGACCACTTCAGACTGGGGCGGATAATTTCTATGGCGATATGACACCAAAAGTGTTCGTATCGAAAAAACAAGTAGGGGCGAACAGTGTTCGCCCGCATTTTGAAAGCATGAGAATATTGCGGTATGATAAATTTATGAAACGGAGTGAGTTTGAGTGGAAACCAAAGATATAGATTTTTCAAAGCTGTCACCTATGATGAAGCAGTATTTTGAAGTAAAGAACAAATATAAAAACCATATACTGTTCTACAGACTGGGAGATTTTTATGAAATGTTCTTTGATGACGCTATCATTGCGTCAAGAGAGCTTGAACTTACTTTGACAGGTCGTGACTGCGGACTTGAGGAAAGAGCGCCTATGTGCGGCGTTCCACACCATGCCTGCGACGTTTATCTGAAAAAGCTTATTGAAAAAGGCTACAATGTGGCTATCTGCGAGCAGACCATGGACCCTGCCATGTGCAAGGGCATAGTGCCGAGAGAGGTCATAAGAGTAGTCACCCCCGGTACTCTCATCGAAAGCAGTATGCTTGATGAAACGTCCAACAACTATATCTGTGCATTTTATATGAGAGCCAAGGAAAGCGCATTGTGCCTTGCGGATATTTCCACAGGCGAGGTGCATCTGTTTGAGTTTGAGGGCAAGGAAATGACAAGCTCGGCTATAAATGAGCTGTCGAGATTTTCACCTGCGGAGATTCTTATAAATGACGCTTTTCTTTCAAATAAAGAGCTTTCAAGCTTCATAAGAGAAAAGCTCAAGACCAGCGTTCAGCTTTTGGAGGAGAACGATTTTTCCCCTGAGATACATACAGAAGAGGTGCTGAAACAGTTTTCCACAAACAGCCTTGAATCTATTGGCGTTAAGCCTGACACAGTTGCAGCATTTGCAGTGTGCGGACTTTTTGCATACATACACGATACACAGAAAGCACTGGTGGGCAGATTTTCCGAGATAATAAAGCATGACGCCGACCCTATCATGACTATCGGCTTTACTGCAAGAAGAAATCTGGAGCTTACAGAAACTCTCAGAAATAAAGAGAAAAAAGGCTCGCTCCTGTGGGTGCTTGACCATACCAAAACTTCAATGGGCAAGCGTATGCTAAAATCCTTCCTGGAACAGCCCCTTGTCAATCCTGCAAAGATAATCGACAGACTTGACGCTGTTGAACAGCTCACAATGAAGCCTGTTGAACTTGGAGAGTTAAAAGAGATACTGGGAGGAGTCTATGACCTTGAAAGACTCATGACAAGGGTCATGTATAAGACCGCTACCCCTAGAGATCTTAAATCACTGTCGCTGACAGCACTTAAACTCCCTGATATAAAGGAGCTTCTCAAAGGTTTTGATTCAAAGCTTCTTGCAAACTGCAACAATAAAATATCCACCCTTGAAGCTATTTCAAACCTTGTTGAGAACGCCATTGTTGACGAACCGCCTGTTAATGTCAAGGACGGCAACGTTATCAAAGACGGCTTCAACGAACAGCTTGACGGACTGAGAAATATAATCTCAGGAGGCAAGGGTATAATTGATGATATTGCGGAGCGTGAAAGAGAAAAAACGGGTATCAAAAATCTGAAAATAGGCTATAACCGAGTTTTCGGATATTATATCGAGGTAACAAAGTCTTACTATGACCTTGTGCCTGACAACTATATAAGAAAACAGACACTTGCCAACTGCGAGCGTTTTATCACGGACGAGCTTAAAGTCGCAGAGAACACTATCCTCGGTGCAAGCGATAAGATAGTTACTCTTGAGCAGGAAATATTTGCGGAGATAAGAGATTTTGCAGCCACACAGCTTAGACTTGTGCAGGAAACTGCCACAGCAGTGGCGCAGATAGACGTGCTTTGCTCGTTTGCAACTGCGGCGGTGAACAATAACTATACAAAGCCTGAAATAGCCATTGACGGCATTATTGATATCAAAAACGGCAGACACCCCGTTGTTGAGCTTATGCAGAAAGACGAGGTGTTCGTGCCTAACGATACATATCTTGATCTTACAAGCAACAGAATGGCTGTCATCACAGGTCCGAATATGTCAGGTAAATCAACTTATATGCGTCAGGTTGCTCTTATCACACTTATGGCGCAGATAGGCTGTTTTGTGCCTGCAGACTATGCAAAAATATCTGTGGTCGACCAGATTTTCACAAGAATAGGTGCGTCTGATGATCTCACCGCAGGTCAGTCTACCTTCATGGTGGAAATGAGCGAGGTTGCAGATATCGTAAAGCACGCCACCAAGAACAGCCTTGTTATCCTCGACGAGGTGGGCAGAGGTACTTCAACCTTTGACGGAATCTCCATTGCAAGGGCAGTGTCGGAGTATATCTCCACCAACAGATCAATGGGTTGCAAGACCCTGTTTGCAACACACTATCATGAGCTTATAAGCCTTGAAAAAGAGCTTGACGGCGTGAGAAATTTCTCTGTTGCAGTAAAGCGTCAGGGGGATAGTATCAAGTTTCTTAGAAAGATAGTTCCCGGTGGAGTTGACGAAAGCTACGGCATAGAAGTTGCAAAGCTTGCGGGACTGCCGAACAAGATAATAAATAGAGCCAAAGAGCTTCTCGAACAGCTTGAAGCGGAAAACAAAAAGGCAAGAATTGCCGCTCAGCAGATAGAAAGCGACCAGATATCCTTTGACAAAATAAGCGACAGCATCGTTACCGATAGGCTTAGAAAGACTAACATAGACGAAATGACCGACAGCGAGCTTAGAGATTTTGTGAAAGACTTGCTGAGATATGTTTAGGTGAGCGTCATGAAAAAGTGGTATGACGAGGAGTACGAGTTTGAAATAGAGGTCACGGACTTTCTCCGTGGCGACCATACTGAAAGATATTGCCGAAACGGCGAGGAGATAGGGGATAAATATTTCTGCACCTATGGCTGTCCTGTGAATAAGAACGGCTATGGCATTTGCAGTAAAACAATGATGATGCTTTATCCCATTATGGAAGCTGTCCGCAGCGGCGGCGATATGACAAAGATAGGCGGCGACAGCAAATATACAAAAACTATCGTCTGTCCTGACGGCTGTGTCATGTTCCGCTTGACAGCAAAGCCGACAGGCAAGGAGAATTTTCATACAGGCGGCTTTTGGAAAGAGCCATAGAAAAGGATAGAAAAATGTCAGAAATAAAAGTTCTGAGCAAGGAAGTTTCCGAGCTTATTGCGGCAGGCGAGGTAATAGACAGACCTGCTTCAATAATAAAGGAGCTTCTTGAAAACGCAATAGATGCAGGTGCGAACGTCATAACAGTTGAGATAAAAAACGGTGGCCGCACCTATATAAGAGTGACGGATAACGGCAAGGGTATCTCAAAAGAAGATCTCCCAACAGCCTTTCTTCGTCACGCAACAAGCAAGATATCAGTAAAAAACGACCTTGACAGCATTATGACCCTTGGTTTCAGAGGCGAGGCTCTGGCGTCAATATGTGCAGTTTCAAAGGTGGACGTGCTCACAAAACGTCCTGAAGAGGACTACGGCACGCATTACGTTATCGAGGGTGCAGTGGAAAAGACCTGCGAGGAGTGCGGCTGTCCTGACGGCACGACTTTCGTTGTCAGGGATATTTTCTATAATGTTCCTGCAAGACTAAAGTTTCTGAAAAAGGACGTTTCAGAGGGCAATTTTGCCGCAGACCTTGTTACAAAGCTTACCCTTTCACACCCTGAGATATCATTCAAGTTCATCAGGGATAATAAAGTTGAGATATTGACAGCAGGGGACGGCAAGATATATTCCGCAGTGTATTCAGTATACGGCAGAGATTTTGCAAACTCAATGCTTGAAGTTGACTATACATGGCAGGGTATGCACATAACAGGCTTCACTGTGAAGCCTCTGTCTGCAAAGCCTAACAGACGTTTTCAGAATTTCTTTGTGAACAAAAGATATGTGAAATCAAGGGCTTGTGCGGCGGCACTTGAAGAAGCCTACAGAAATCTTCTTATGACGGGAAAATTCCCGGCTTGCGTGCTTTATATCGATATCCCGCCGAATACCATAGATGTGAACGTCCACCCTACTAAAATAGAAGTGCGTTTTTCAGACGAAAAGCTTATGCACGAGGCTGTGTTCTTTGCGGTGAAAAATTCCCTTATGAAAAATGACAGACCTAATGAGATGCACCTTGAAAACAAGCGTAATTTCACCGACAGAGAGCTTTTTGATATACCTAAAAAAGATAACAGCGTTCAGCTTAAATTCTCTATGGAAAATGATACACCAAAGCCTGTTGCCTCAAAGGCTGAGATACCTGTCCCAAAGCCGCAGACAGAGAAACAGTACGAAAATTCGTACAGCTATCAAAAGCCTGCACCAACGCTTAAAACTGTGGAGAGCAGGAGCATAACTGAGGAAGAAAAGGAAAAACTCAGCGGCAGTGACGATATGTTCCTTGCAAGCCTTGAACAGCCTGCAAAGAAAGAAACAGCCGTTACAGAGCTTTCAGGTCCTGAGCCGAAGCCCCATAAAGTGACAGTGGAGGAGATAAACAAGGCGATAAGCGAGATACCTCTCCCCGAAGAGCCGGAGGAGCAGAGCGGCGACGCTTTCAAGTTTATCGACGCTCAAAGCTTCACAAAGAAAAAGCCTGTTTCCGTTATCGTGGAGGAGAAAGAGCCTGAAAAGCCGAAGCCTGTTGTGGTGGGCGAGCTTTTCAAGACATATGTTGTGGCACAGGTGGGCGACGAAATGATACTTATGGATAAGCATGCCGCCCATGAGAGATATATTTTCGAGAGGATAAAAAGCGACGCCGAACAGCTTGAAACGCAAATGTTCCTAGAGCCTATCATGGTATTGCTTTCCTATGACGAGTATGACGCTCTCACCGCAAACCTCGATAAGGTGTCACAGCTTGGCTTTGAGATAGAGCCTGACGTTGCGCCAACTGTTGCAGTAAAGGGCGTGCCTATCATTCTTGGTGACGATAACCCTGCGGATATAATCAGCGAACTTGCAAAGAATTTTATTGAGAATAAACTCAATCCGCAAATAGAGCTTTTTGACGACCTCTACCATTCTATCGCCTGCAAAGCGGCAATAAAGGCGAACGATACCAACAGCGGAATAGAATTGCAGGCGCTCGTGAACGCCGTTTATGGTCAGGAAAATATCAGATATTGCCCCCATGGCAGACCTGTTATGATAACCCTCACCAAAAGAGATATCGAAAAGCAGTTCAGACGAGTTCTATAAAAAATGCAGGAGGCGAAAGCTATGGAAAATAAAATACCTCTCCTTGTCATTGCAGGACCTACCGCCAGTGGAAAGACCGCCTGCGCAGTGGAGCTTGCAAAGATATATGACGGTGAGATAGTTTCCGCAGACTCTATGCAGATATATAAGGGTCTGAGCATCGCCACTGCAAAGCCTACCAAAGAGGAAATGCAGGGCGTGCCACATTATCTTGTAGATTTTCTCGAGCCTGAGCAGGCTTTTTCCGTGGCAGATTATGTGAAGCTCGCAGGTGAGCGTATCAGAGAGATACACAGCCGTGGCAAAGTTCCTATTCTCTGCGGGGGAACAGGACTATATATAAGCTCACTTGTGAACAACGTAATCTTTGGCGATACCGAAACGGACGGCTCAGTCAGAAAACGTCTTGAGGAGGAAGCCAGGACGCTGGGCGGTCACGCTTTGTGGGAAAGGCTCAGAGAGGTCGATCCCGAAACTGCTGAGAAAGTCCATGAGAACAACCTGCCAAGGGTCATACGAGGACTTGAAGTCTTTGAAACTACAGGTATACCGCTTTCACAGCATAAGGTGAACAGCCGTCGTGAGAAGTCGCCATATAACGCCTGCATTATCGGTCTTACAGCTTCCGACAGACAGTATCTCTATGACCGTATAAACCGCCGTGTTGATGTAATGGTGGAAAACGGGCTTATAGAGGAGTGCAGGGTTTTTTATGACAGCTTTACCCCTGCTACAGCTTATCAGGCGATAGGCTATAAGGAGCTCGTGCCGTATTTTGAAGGCAAAGCTGAGCTTTCCGAATGTCTCGACAAAATCAAACAGGAAAGCCGTCATTATGCCAAAAGACAGCTTACTTGGTTTAGACGAGTTGACGGAATTCAGTGGGTGGAAACAGATAAATTTGATAGTTTTCAAAAAATTATAGAAAATATCAAAAATATTATAGCCAAATCGGAAATTATGTGATATAATATAATTTGAAAGATTTTATAGTAAAAAAAGCAATACATTGCTGTAAAAATTTTTAGGAGTGTTATTTATGAATAAGAATCTTAATCTTCAGGACGTTATACTCAACCAGATCAGAAAAGACAAGATAGCGTCTACTTTTATCCTTATGAACGGCTACCAGTTCAAAGGCGTTGTAAAGGGCTTTGACAGCTATGTTGTGGTTCTCGATTGCGAGGGCAAGCAGAACATAGTTTATAAGCATGCTATCTCAACTATCGTTCCGTCAAGATATATCAACGTTCTTGACGCCGCAGGCAATTCAGATATTTAAGAGGGCAGTAAAAAATGAATTCTCTGACCGTTAAAATACTTACCGGTCTGCTTTCTGTGCTGATAATCACAACTATCGGCAGTCAGATATACAGTGCACTTACAGAGCGTCATGATACTGAGGAAGCTGTGCTTGTTACTATCAATGAGGATATTGCTTTTAAGGGCGTTATAATCAGAGATGAAAAGGTGGTCACCTATGACGGCGGCGGAGTTTTGGATTATACCTATTCCGACGGCAGTAAAATATCTGTTGGCAATACCATAGCGTCAGTTTATTCTTCTGAGGACGCTGTTACAGCGAAAAACAAGATAAAGATACTTGAAAGCGAGATAGCCGCCCTTGAAAGAGCACAAAATCCGGGTACAACTAATTATGTTCAGCCTGAAACGCTCAAAAGCAAGATAGATAAGGAATATAAGGAGCTTCTCTCATATTCTTCTCAAGATAATTTCTCTGAGTTTGCCAAAACAAGAGAGGATATGTCCCTTGTGATGAATATTTATAATATCGTCACAAAGACCGAGCAGAGCTATGACGAAAGGATAAGCCAGCTTCAGGCGAAAGTCAAGGAGCTGGAGGAACAGACCTCAGGTTCAGGAAAAACGATCACTGCTGACGAAACAGGCTATTTTGTTTCTTATGCAGACGGCTATGAGAGCGAGCTTACTATGGAGAACGCTTCCCAGCTCACTGACAAGGATATACAAAAGGTCATCGACCAGCCTAGTAAGGACGCACCGAACGCCATTGGCAAAATGTTTTCCGACTATTCATGCAGGATAGCAGGGATCATGGAAAACGATAAAAGGATAACAGAGGGCGCATGGCTTAGAATGACGCTCAGTACCACAAAAAACATCTATGACGTTAAGGTGGAGTCTGTTAAGCCTTGTGAGGACGATGAGAACAAAGTGGTCGTCGTGCTTTCCTGTGACAGACTTGACGAAGCTCTTGTTGAGTCAAGAGTGCAGTCTGCGGAGCTTATCTTCGACGAGTATCAGGGTCTTAAAGTTCCAAGAAGTGCGATACGTTTTCAGGGCGATCAGAAGGGCGTTTATGTGATACTCGGCAAGGACGTTACCTTTAAGAAGATCAATGTTATTTATGAGGGCGATGATTATGTGCTCTCTGAAAATACCTCAAACGAGGATTATCTGCTGCTTTACGATCAAATTTTGTTAGAGGTGGTATCAGATGAAGATGTGCAGCAAAGTAGATCAGACAGCAACGCTGTCACCTCAGGATAATTATTTTCCGGAGGTTCTTGAAAACTGTAAGGAAATATGTTATAATGTAGAGAACGCCAAAGCAAAATGGCGTAAGCCTGACGAAGAAGTCAGGATAATGGCTGTCACAAAGACAGTGCCGCCTGAAAAGGTGAATTTCGCTGTGGCTCAGGGCTTTAAGCTGCTGGGCGAAAACAGGGTGCAGGAGTTTCTTTCCAAGAAGGAAGCTTACGATAAAAGTGCAGAAGTGCAGTTTATCGGACATTTGCAGACCAATAAGGTGAAATATATAATCAATGACGTTACTCTGATACAGTCTGTCGATAACCTGAAGCTTGCTCATGAGATAAGCAGGCTTGCAGTGAAGAATAATAAAACTATGAACGTCCTTGTGGAAATAAATATAGGCGACGAGGCTACTAAAAGCGGCGTTTCCGCTGAAATGGCTGAGGAGCTTGTAAGACAGACAGCGCAGCTGCCTAACGTTTCCGTAAAGGGACTTATGGCTATCCCTCCTGTTGGCTCAGGGGAGGACGTTTTTGAAAAAATGCACGGTATCTTTCTTAGTGTAAAGGAAAAGGATATACCGAACGTGTCTATGGATATTCTCTCAATGGGAATGTCTGGGGACTATGAGCTTGCCATAAAGCATGGCTCAAATTTGGTGAGGATCGGAACAAAGCTTTTCGGAGCTAGAAAATATTTGGAGGATTAAAAATGGGTGCAATGCAGAAATTAAAAAATCTCTTTGTAGGCGAAGATGAACTTGAGCAGGAGGACGCAATGTATCAGCAGCCGATGTATGAGAATAAAACAGAATACAACGAAGCACCAAAGAACACAGGTGCATATGGCAATAACGCACGTCCGGTAAGAATGGAGCAAACCACGACTTTGCAGATAGTTCTTGCAAGACCAAACGATTTTTCTGAGGTCAAGTCTATCGGCGGCGATATAAATGAGGGAAAGACAGTTCTTCTTAACCTGGAAACTGTCAAGAGCGAGGACGCAAAGAGAATACTTGACTTTATCTCAGGTGTTGCGTATGCAAATGGTGCAGACATCAAGATGATGGCTCAGAAAACATTCGCTATCATGCCTAGAAACGTTGGTTTCTCAGGAGTTGACCTTATGAGCGAGCTTGAAAATAACGGCTACAGCTTCTAAAAATGGCTCGTGCTAAATATCAGTTTTTGCCCGACCTGTCTGAGGACGATATCCGTCTGTTAGACAGAGTGTCCGATTGGATAATGGCGGCTGATGAAAAGTATATAACAAAGTTTTCTGCGTTTCTCGATGAAAGGCAGTGTCTGCTGTGCGAAAAACTCATGGCGTCTGTGAAATATGAGAATTATAGGCTTTGGGGCGGATATGAAAACGCCGCAAGGCGTATGCTGTGCGTCTATCCTGAATATGGCGAGGCAGAAAGTGAGGATTTTCCTATCACCGCAATTACACTGCTGTATCGCAAAGAGGATAAAATAACTCACAGAGATATCCTAGGCTCGCTTATGGGTCTAAGAATAAAAAGAGACAGCGTTGGCGACATTCTTGTGGGAGAGGGAAAGTCAGCGGTGTTCCTGCGTTCTTCTGTGGCAGGCGAGGTTACAAGCGTCCTGACGAAGGTCGGCAGAGCAGGAGTGAAGCTCCGGGAAGGCTATGACGGCAGTATACATATTGGGCAGAAAACTCAGGAAATAAGCGGTACTGTGGCTTCCATGCGTGCAGATTGTATCTTAAGTCTTGCAGCAAGGATATCACGAGAAAAGTCAGCACAGCTTATAAAAAACGTGGGCATCGAAATAGACCATATGCCGAAAAATTCACCGAAAATACCTCTTGAAGAGGGCTGTACATTTTCAGTGAGAGGATACGGAAAATTCAAGCTGCTTTCAGTTGACGGCACAACTAAAAAAGACAGAATACATATAACTTTAAATAAATTTGTGTAAAGATCACGGAGGTCCTAGTATGTTAAATCCAAATAATATTAAAGGAAAAACTTTTGATACCGAGAAAAACGGTTATTCAAAAGAAGACGTAAAAGAATTTCTCGGGCAGGTAGCCGAGGATTATGCCGAAGTAGTAAAGGCAAATCAGGATACCGAAGCTAAGATCATCAAGCTCGTTGAGAAGATAAACGAGTACAGAGAGGACGAGGAAGCTATCCAGCAGGCTCTTGTTGTGGCTCAGAAAGAGTCAAATAAGATACTTACTGAGGCCAAAACTCAGGCTCACGATATGATCGAGTCTGCCAAAACAGAGCAGGTAAGACTCGCAGAGCAGAGTGCCTCTGAGTGTGAGAGAATAGTTAAGGAGCATAAGGAAAAGTGCGCTGAGCTTATCAGAACTAATACCGAGATAACAGAAAAGAAGATAAATGAAGTAAGAGCCGCTTATGACGAGGAGCTTGCTAAGTTTGAGAACCTCAAGGCTGAGGTAACTCAGTTCAAGGCTGACCTTACTCAGCTTTATAATAAGCAGATAAGACTTATTATGGAGATTCCTGCGTCCGAGCCTGCCGAGGATACAGCAGAGGAGTATGAGGAAGAAGAAACAGTCGAGGAAACTCAGGAAGCTGCAGAGGAGCAGGCAGAGGAAACAGCTGAGCCGGAGGAAACTGTTGAGGCTGAATCTGCACCTGTTACTGACAGTGAGCACGTTGAGAAGATACTTAACACTGGTTCTTTCGACCCTGTTATACCAAAGACAGCTCCTGCTGAGCTTAAATTTGGAAAAAATAACTAATTCAAAGGCTCTGTTTTCCGCAGAGCCTTACTGTTCATAAATGGAGTAGGGAATAGATGTTTGTAATTTCGCTTGTTATCATGGCAGTTCTCGTTGCCGCCGACCAGCTCATAAAGCTTGCCGTGACAAATAACCTGCCGTTGAATGGTCAGCCTGTCGAGGTCATAAAGTTCGGTAGCTTTAAGGTTTTCAGCCTGACCCATATAAGAAACTCAGGAGCAGCATGGAGCATGATGTCAGGAAAGACCTGGTTTCTTATCGGTCTGCCTGTTGTCGTATTGATCGTGGCGGTGATCTATATGTATAAGATACGCAAAGGCTCAAAGCTGGAGCTTGTGTCGCTGGCTATGGTGCTTGCAGGCGGTATCGGTAACCTTATCGACAGAATAAGGGTAAAAGAAGTTGTGGACTATATCAAGTTCGAGCCTATCAATTTCCCTATCTTCAACTTTGCGGATATCTGTATCGTTATCGGCGGAATTCTGTTCGTCATCTGTTTTTGCTTTCTTGACGAAAAGAAAAAGCCCATTCGTGACGATATAAAGGTCAAAGACGAAAATGACAAAGCTTGATTTTATTGCCACTGCTGAGCAAACAGGCGAGCGTATCGACAGATTTTTGTCAGCGCAGGATACAGGTCTTACACGTTCTGCTGTGCAGAAGCTTATCGAGGACGGTGGCGTCACAGTTGGAGGCAAAAATGTAGCTAAGAATTATAAGCTGCATAATGGTGACAGCGTTGAGATAATTATTCCCGACCCTGTGGAGCTTGACGTCAAGCCACAGGATATCCCCGTGGAAATAGTTTATGAGGACAGCGAGCTGCTTGTGGTGAATAAACCTAAAGGCATGGTGGTGCACCCTGCCGCAGGCAATCCCGATGGCACTTTGGTGAACGCATTGCTTTATCATTGTCATGGCAGGCTTTCTTCAATAAATGGCGTCATTCGCCCTGGGATAGTCCATAGGATAGACAAAAATACAAGCGGTCTGCTGATCGTTGCCAAGACCGACAGCGCACATAACTTTCTTGCGGCTCAGATAAAAGAGCATAGCTTTACAAGAGAGTATGAAGCTGTACTCACAGGCGGTCGCCTAAAGACCCCTATCGGCACAGTTGATGCACCTATCGGCAGAAGCAAATATGACAGAAAGAAAATGTGCGTGACAGAGCAAAACTCCAAGCACGCAGTTACCCATTATGAGGTGCTGGAGGAGTTAGGTCAGTATTCGCTGGTGAAATTCCGCCTTGAAACAGGCCGAACCCACCAGATAAGAGTACATTCCGCCTATATCGGTCACCCTGTCTACGGCGACGATGTTTACGGCAAAGCTGTAAAGGGAATCGAGGGGCAGTGCCTACACGCAAAGAAAATTGGTTTTATACACCCTGTGACCAAGGAATATATGGAGTTTGACAGCGAATTGCCCGATTATTTTCAGGCGGTGCTGAAAAAACTCAGAGCAGGGAATTGACCCACGGAAGTGATTTTATGTTTGAAGATATATCAAAAGTCCTGCTTATAACGGATATGGACGGAACTTTTCTCCCCGCAAGCAAGATACCTACCCCGAAAACTCTCGCCGCTGTCAAGCGTTTTGAAGAGGCTGGGGGCAGATTCTCTATCGCTACAGGCAGAGCCATTCAGGCGGCTAGACAGTATTTTGACATGGTGAATGTGAATTGTCCTATCATAATGTCAAACGGCGGAATGGTCTACGATATCCATACGAAAGAGCAGATATATAACGTCTTTCTGCCAAGCTTTGCGGCGGATATCGTCAAGGAGATACTTGCCGATAATCCTTATGTTGGCTGTGAAGTGCTTACTGTCAACGAGGTCTATGTGCCAAGCATGACCCCTATGGAAAAGCGCCATAACGAGATCTGTAAGCTCATTCCCGTTCAGTGTGACGTTGACGAGATACCTGACAAGAACTGGTATAAGGTGCTTTTTGCAGTTGAGCCTGAGCGTATGGACGAGCTTATAAATTATGTGGCAAAAAAAGGCTACAAAGGTGTAGATTTTGTGCGTTCAAGTATCGAGTATTACGAGATACTTCCACAGAATATATCAAAAGGTACGGCTCTTGAGGAGCTGAGAAAAGCTTGTGGCATGGATGATTTTACTTTCGTGGCAGCAGGCGACTATAATAATGATATTGAACTTCTTCAAGCGGCTGACATGGCATATTGTCCGTCAAATGCGGCAGAGGAGGTCAAAAAGGTTGCGGATAAGGTCTTTGAGCAGTCCTGCGAGGAGGATTTTATTGCCGCAGTCATAGATGAAATTTTTGAAAAACTGAAGAAATAATATTTTTTTTGGAGGTCAAAAGTATGGACGAAACATTAAAGAAACAGCTTGAGATCACAGCCTGCAAGGTTCGTCTTGGAATACTCGAGGGAGTATTCAACGCAAAGTCGGGTCACCCGGGCGGATCGCTCTCTATAGCAGATCTGCTCACTTATCTCTATTTTGCCAAGATGAACGTATATCCTGATAAGCCGGAAGAGCCTGAGAGAGATAGACTCGTGCTTTCAAAGGGTCACACAGCACCTGCACTCTATGCAACTCTTGCAGAAAAAGGCTTTTTTCCAAAGGAGGAGCTGAAGTCCCTCAGACATATCGGTGCAATGCTTCAGGGTCACCCTTGTATCTCTATCCCTGGCGTAGATATGTCCTCTGGATCCCTTGGACAGGGCATTTCTGTTGCCTGTGGTATGGCGCTTTCAGGAAAGCTCACAAGCGATACCTATAAGGTGTATACTATCCTTGGCGATGGTGAGATCGAAGAGGGTCAGGTATGGGAGGCTGCAATGTTCGCCGCTCATTATAAGCTTGATAACCTCGTTGCTGTTGTGGATAATAACGGACTTCAGATCGACGGAAAGATAGAGGACGTAATGTCGCCATATCCTATCGTTGACAAGTTTGCAGCATTTGGCTGGCACGTTATCACAGCCGACGCTCACGATTTTGACTCACTTGAAAAAGCATTCAACGAGGCAGAAACAGTATGCGGTCAGCCTTGCGTTATCGTAATGAAGAGTATCAAGGGCAAGGGCGTTTCATTTATGGAAAACAACGTTTCATGGCATGGCTCAGCACCTAACAAGGAGCAGTATGAGCAGGCTGTGGCAGAAATAAACGAACAGCTTAAAAGTCTGGAGGGTTAAGCAATGGCAGAATTGAAGAAGAAAGCTACAAGAGAAAGCTACGGCGAGGCTCTTGCAGAGCTTGGCGATAAGTATGATAACCTCTATGTTTTTGACGCAGATCTTGCTGCTGCAACAAAAACAGGTATATTCAAAAAGAAATTCCCTGACAGATTTTTTGACTGCGGTATCGCTGAGTCAAATATGATGGGCGTTGCAGCAGGTATGGCTGCAACAGGCAAGATACCATTTGCTTCTACATTTGCAATGTTCGCCGCAGGCAGAGCATTCGAGCAGGTAAGAAACTCTATCGGTTATCCTCACCTCAATGTGAAGATAGGTGCAACACACGCAGGTATCTCTGTAGGCGAAGACGGTGCAACACATCAGTGCAACGAGGATATCGCTCTTATGAGAACTATCCCTGGCATGGTGGTAATAAACCCTGCTGACGACGTTGAAGCAAAGGCTGCCGTTGAAGCCGCTATCCTCCATGAAGGTCCGGTTTATCTTCGTTTCGGCAGACTTGCCACACCTGTTTTTAACGACCCTGAAACATATAAGTTCGAGCTTGGCAAGGGCGTTAAGCTCCGTGACGGCAAGGATATAGCTATCGTTGCAACAGGTCTTATGGTTTATGAGGCTATCGAGGCTGCAAAAACACTGGCAGCCGAGGGTATCGAAGCAACAGTTATCAATATCCACACTATCAAGCCAATCGACGAGGATATCATCGTTGAAGCCGCAAAGAACACAGGACTTCTTCTCACAGTTGAGGAGCATAGCGTTATCGGTGGACTTGGCTCAGCCGTTGCAGACGTTCTTGCAGCAAGACACCCTGCAAAGCTTGTTAAGATCGGCGTTAATGACGAGTTCGGTCACTCAGGCCCGGCAGTAGATCTGCTCAAGGAGTACGGTCTGTGCGCAGACAATATCGTTGCAAAGGCAAGAGATGCTGTTAAGGCAAAGTAATAAAAGCAAACGGACGGATATCTTCCGTCCGTTTTTTTGTACACAAAAAAAGACACGCTTATGATCTCGTAAACGTGTCTTTTCTTATGCTTTTACAGTGCCTGCATGAGTGTCGATAATGTTGTTTATACATATGTAAAGATAAGGCTTAAGCTCGCCAATGTCCACAGGCTCGTTGTAAAGTATGGACGAGTAGCAGGTTGAGCTTACAAGCTCAACTATCATGAATATCATGACCTCAGGCTGAACAATATCATATGGAGCGTCAGCAAGCATAGCGTCATAAATGTTGCGGAAGTCGATGTCATCGTCCTTTATAGGCGACGTAAGAGCGTGCTTGAAAACGCCCCAGCTAAGATTCTTTGCAATAAAAGTCAAAAGCGACTTGTTCTCGTTTAGCTGGTTGATGATGTTGTCAACAATAAAAATAATTCGTTCGTTAAAGGTAAGCTTCTTGCCGCTCGCATTTAATGCCTCGATAGCGTTTCTGAAAAGCTGTGACGACTTGTGAGAAACAAGCTTGTTTCTTATGTCATATTTGTCCTTGAAATAAAGATAAAACGTTCCTTTCGCCACACCAGCGTTGTTCACGATGTCTGAAATGGAGGTCTTGCTCACTCCCTTGGAGGTAAAAAGACTAAAGGCCGTGTTAAGCAGAGAGTCCTCCTTTACCTTTTTATTGGTATCAAGCTTGCCCATTTTAACACGTCCTTCCTTATTATAATATATACAATTTGTATGCCACACATACACAGGTTTACTGTGGTTGACACTATATTTATTATAATACAAATTCTTGTTAAAGTCAACGGAGCAAAATGACCAATAGTCACTTGTGACCGTTGGTCATTTTGTGCAACTCTACAAAAAGAATGACTAATGGTCATTTTACTATTGACTGTTGGTCATTTTTGATGTATACTATGAATTGTTAAAAGACCGAAAGGTCAAAAACTATGTGAAGGGAATGACATTTGATGCAGAAATTTGGCAGAGGAGTTGTAAAGCTCCGAGTACCGATACTCATAGTCAGCGTTCTGCTGCTGATACCGTCAATATTCGGTTTTCTCAGCACGAGAATAAACTATGATATTCTTTCATACCTCCCGTCAGACATTGAAACCATGAAAGGTCAGGATATAATGCTTGACGAGTTCGGCAAGGGTGGCTTTTCGCTGGTAATGCTTGACGGCATGGAGGATAAGGACGTTGAAAAGGTCAAGGAGAAGATCGAAAAGGTAGACCACGTTTGCGATGTTCTCTGGTATGACACCTTGGCAGACGTTTCACTTCCAAAGGAAGTTCTTCCTGATGATATTTACGATTTCTTCAATACAGATAACTCCACAATGATGGCTGTCTTTTTTGACGAGGCGACCTCCGCTGACGGCTCACTTGAAGCTGTCAAGGAGATAAGAAGCATCGCAGGCGAGCAGTGTTTCGTAAGCGGTATGTCGTCAGTCGTTGAGGATATCAAGGATCTGACAATGCAGGAAGCTCCGATGTATGTTGTTATCGCAGTAATACTTACAAGTATCATACTTGCACTTACAATGGATTCGTTCCTTATCCCACTGTTCTTTATGCTCAGCGTGGGCATGGCGATAATCTATAACATGGGAACGAACTTCATACAAGGCGAAATATCGTTCATCACCGAGGCTCTGGCAGCTGTACTACAGCTTGCGGTAACGATAGACTACTCGATCTTCCTGTGGCACAGCTACAAAGAGGAGAAAGAAAAGCACCCTGGTGACAACAAAGAGGCTATGGCAGTCGCCATCGGCAAAACTATCACCTCAGTTGTTTCAAGCTCCATAACAACAGTTGCAGGCTTCCTTGCACTTTGCTTCATGAGCTACGAGCTTGGCATGGACATGGGTATCGTAATGGCAAAGGGCGTTGTTATTGGCGTTATCTGCTGCATAACAGTTCTCCCGTCAATGATACTTGTCTTCGATAAGGCACTTGAAAAAACAATGCACAAAGACCTTGTTCCAAGCCTTGAAAAGCCTTCAAAGTTCATTATCAAGCACCATGCAGCATTTATCGTACTCTTTATAGTTGTACTTATCCCTGCCGTATATGGTCAGATAAACACCAATGTCTACTATAACCTGACAGATACTCTTCCAAAGGATCTCAACAGTGTTATCGCAAACACAAAGCTAGATGAGGAATACAACATGGCAACGACCCATATGCTCCTGGTTGACGCTGATATGCAGCCAAAGGAAGTAAACTCTATGCTCGACGAAATGGGCAAGGTTGATGGTGTAAGCTTCTCAATGTCACTGGATACTCTTATCGGTCCGTCTATCCCTCGTGAGATAGTTCCTGAGTCAGTAACAAAGATACTCAAGAGCGACAAATGGCAGCTTATGCTAATAGGTTCTGAATACAAGGTAGCTTCTGATGAAGAGAATGCCCAGATAGATGAGCTTAGCAAGATACTTAAATCCTACGATAAGGACGGAATGCTTATCGGTGAGGCGGCGGCAACAAAAGACCTTATCGACATAACAGATCATGACTTCAAGGTAGTAAATATAGTTTCTATCGCCGCTATCTTCATCATCATTCTTATTGCACTGCGTTCAGTTTCACTGCCTATTATTCTGGTAGCCGTTATCGAATTTGCTATCACAGTAAACATGGGTGTTCCGTGCTTTACGAATACCACCATACCGTTCATAGCGTCGGTAGTAATCGGTACTATCCAGCTTGGTGCAACAGTTGACTACGCTATCCTTATGACAACAAGATATAAGACCGAGCGTAACGCAGGCAAAGATAAGCACGAAGCTGTCACTATCGCACTCACCACTTCAATGAAGTCTATCATGGTCAGCGCACTTGGCTTCTTCGCTTCAACATTCGGCGTTGGCGTATATTCAAGCGTAGATATGATCTCACAGCTTTGTACGCTCATGTCAAGAGGCGCAATAATCAGTATGATAACTGTTATCTGCATACTTCCTTCAATGCTTATGCTGTTCGATAAGGTAATAATCAATACAACAATGGGCATGAAGAAAAAAGAAAATAAGCTTTATAAGCTTCCTGAAATAAACTAATTCGTAAAGGAGATATAGTTATGAAAAAGTATTCAAGAGTTCTTGCAGGCATACTTGCCGTACTTCTTTCCGCAGGCTGCACAGGTCTTTACGCAGCAGCTCAGTCAGACAGCTCTTCCGCTGCCGACAGCACTGCCTCAACAACAAAGAGCGAATCAGATAAAAAAGATACAAAAGATACAAAGAAAGCTGATAAGTCTGACAGTGATACAGAAAAGCAGGCTAAGGAAGAAACAGTTTATGTTATCACTGACGCTTCCGGCAACAAGACAAAAACAGTCGTTTCCAACTGGCTGAAAAACCCACAGGGCGTAAAGAAGCTGGAGGACGTTTCCGACCTGACAGATATCGAGAATGTTAAAACAGACGAGGGCTTTACAGCCAATGGTGATAAGCTCACATGGGATACCGAGGGCGGAGATATCTACTATAAGGGCTATACCGATAAGGCACTCCCGGTTGATGTAAAGGTAACATATACCCTTGACGGCAAGGAGATAAAGCCTGAGGACCTCGCAGGCAAGAGCGGCAAGCTTACAGTAAGATATGACTATACGAACAACGATAAGAAAACTGTCAAGATAAACGGCAAGAAAACAGATATCTATGTTCCATACCTTATGGCAACAACAGCTATCCTTGATACTAACGTTTATTCAAACGTTGAAGTAACAAATGGCAAGCTCATTTCAGACGGAAGCAGACAGATACTTATAGGTGTTGCAATGCCTGGCCTTACAAAGAGCCTTGATCTTCAGGATAACGAAGATATCGAGATACCGGAGTACGTTGAGTTCACAGCAGACGTAAAGGACTTCGAGTCAACAACTGCTCTCACAGTCGCAACATCTGACATCTTCTCAAAGCTTGACCTTAGCGATATCGGTGATGCTGACGATCTTCAGGATAAGCTTGATGAGCTTTCTGATGCTACAGACGAGCTTGTAGACGGCACAGCAGAGCTTTACGCAGGCATCAAGAAGCTGTCCGATTCCTCAGGAACACTTATCACAGGTATCGACAAGCTTTATTCAGGCTCTAAGTCACTTGACAATGGTGCTAAGACCCTTAACAGCGGTGCAACAAAGCTTCGTGACGGAGCAAAGACCCTTGATTCTTCCACAGGTGAGCTTATGAGAGGTATCTCCACAGCTCATAGTGGTTCAACAGCCCTCCTCGGTGGTTTTGATCAGGTAAACAGTGGTATGTCATCCTTGAAGAACGGCTCATCATCACTTTCAAGTGGACTTTCACAGGTATCCTCAGGCGCACAGCAGGTAAATAACGGTGCTGCAAGCCTTGCCGCAGGCACAAATAAGCTTGTTACAGGCGTAGGCGACCTCCAGGCAGGCTCTAAAAAGCTTGCCGCAGGCACAAAGCAGACCTATGACGGTTCAACTGCACTGAAAAAAGGCGTTGCAACACTTAATGCAGGCGTTTCCACACTCTATGAAAAGGTGCAGTCACTCCCTGCAAGCGTTGAACTTCTTTCAAATGGCATAACAAAGGTAGATAACGCTCTTACACAGTCTATCGCATACGACCAGCAGGTACTCGCAGGACTTGAGCAGCTTCTCGGTAATTACGAAGAAGGCTCAGCAGAGTATACGAGCATAAGCAATATGATAGCAGCCGTAAATGGCTCTATCCAGTATCAGCAGGGCGCACAGAGCGGCCTTGGCGATGTTTCAACAGGTGTCGGCACAATGGCTACCGAGGGCAAACAGCTTGTTGACGGTGTAACTCAGATATACAATGGTCTTAACGATAAGAAGAAAGGTCTTGTCGCAGGCGTTGATAATTTGAATACAGGACTTAAAACAGTAAACGAGGGTGCTTCAGCACTTAAAACAGGTATCGGCACACTTGCTAAGTCCAGCAAGGATCTTAACAATGGCGCAGCTACACTCTCCGCAGGCACAAAGAACCTCTCCGCAGGCGTAAGCTCAGCACAGGTAGGCGCAAGCAAGCTTGATAAGGGTGTTGACAGCCTGAACTCAGGCGTATCAAAGCTTTCAAACGGTGCAAAAACTCTTGACAGCGGTCTTGGTCAGCTTGACAACGGCAGCAAGCAGCTAAAAGACGGTACTGCAACACTCTATTCATCACTTGTAGAGCTTGCACAGGGTACAACAACACTTTCAAGTGGCAGTGCAGAGCTGTTCAGCGGTATCGGTCAGCTCAAAGACGGCAGCTCACAGCTTTCATCTGGTGTTAAGAAGCTTGAAAGCGGTGCAAAGACCCTTAAAGACGGCATGGCTAAGTATAAGGACGAGGGCATCGGCAAGCTCCTTGACATCTACAACAACGACCTCAAGGGACTTATCGACAGACTTGACGCTCTCAAGAAAGCAGCCGAGGATTCAACTACATTCTCAGGCGCAGCCGATGGCGTTGAAAGCTCAGTTAAGTATATTTACGAAACTGCGGCTATTGAAAAAGCAGACGAGTAATTTTTACTTCCCACACATAGCAAAGACCCCCTTGGACAGAAATGTCCGAGGGGGTCTTTGTATTTATAAACGTATTATCTGTACAAAAAAACGGACGGGATTTCTCTCTCCGTCCGTTTTATATATTCTACTGTCTTAGATAAACGCCGTTTTCTTCGATGTAGTCCTCCATGTCCTGCTTGTATTCAAGATCAAGAGAATCTTTAGGAAGTGCCTTGAGTGCTTTCTGACCAATGTCTTTTCTGAAATGCTCTCCCTCGAACTTTATCTTGGAAACAGCCTCGTAAGACTTGTCCAGAGCACCCTGAAGCGTGTAAGCATTGCAGGTAACGCCCAGAACACGTCCGCCGTTTGTGTAGAATTTGCCGTCCTCGTACTTAGTGCCTGCGTGATAAATAAACGCTCCGTCTACCTGACCCTTGTCGTCCATACCGAACATCTCGATACCCTTTTTGTACTTAACAGGATATCCTCCGCTCGCCATAACAACACAAGTGCAGTAACCCGACTTCCAGCCGATCTTGACATCAGCCAGCCTGTGTTCATAAATAGCCTCAAATATCTCGCAAAGATCACCCTCCAGCATAGGAAGAACTACCTGCGTTTCAGGGTCGCCGAAACGGCAGTTGTATTCAATTACCTTTGGACCATTAGAGGTGAGCATAAGTCCGAAATACAAACAGCCCTCAAAAGTCCTGCCCTCAGCATTCATTGCATTGATAGTTGGCAGGAAGATCTTCTCCATGCACTCCTTGGCAATGTCCTCAGTGTAGTAAGGGTTAGGTGCAACAGTACCCATTCCGCCTGTGTTCAGACCCTTGTCGCCGTCCAACGCTCTCTTGTGATCCATTGAAGAGATCATAGGAACAACAGTCTTGCCGTCAGTGAATGAAAGCACAGAAACCTCAGGACCTGTGAGATATTCCTCCACAACGATAGTGGAACTGCTCTCACCGAACTGCTTGTCATCTATCATTGAGTGTATAGCCTCCACAGCCTCTTTCTCACTCTCCGCCAGAATAACGCCCTTGCCAAGTGCAAGTCCGTCAGCCTTTATAACAGCAGGGTATGTGTTCTGTTCCTTGACATATTTTATAGCGTCCTCACTGTTTGTGAACACCTCGTATTTGGCTGTAGGAATATTGTATTTTTTCATAAGATCCTTAGAAAAGACCTTTGAACCCTCGATTATAGCCGCATTTTTCTTAGGACCAAAGGTCTTGAAACCCTCAGCCTGCAAAGCGTCTACCATTCCAAGTACAAGCGGATCGTCAGGTGCAACAGCCACCATGTCTACTTTAAGCTTCTTTGCCAGAGCCACAACGCCCTCAATATCCGTTGCCGCAACATCAAAACATTCTGCATAGCGTGAAATGCCACCGTTTCCGGGTGTGCAGTAAAGCTTTCCTACCTTAGGGGACTCCGCAAGCTTCATAATGATAGCGTGTTCACGTCCGCCTCCGCCAACAACTAATATGTCCATTTTCAGACCTCCTCAGTGTGTTTTTCCAATTATAACAATACCGCACACCTATGCTGTGCGGTATCGTCATTTATTTACTTCGTATATTATTACTTAAGCTTAAAGCTGTCAAGAACTGTCTTGAACTCGTCAGAAAGCTTGCTGTAAGCGTTCTCGCTTGCACCATATGTGATAACAACAAGGTTGCCGTTGTCAGAAGTGATTATCTGATTGAGCAGTACCTTCTGTGAGCCGATCTCGCCTGTTACGTCAACAATGTAAGCGTCCTTGCCTGCAAACTTATCTTCCTTGTCGTTTGTAACAGTGTAGCCGTCCATGGAATTATATGTTTGCTTGATCTGGTCAGCATAATCACTTGCTGTAAGACCATTGAGCAGATCGTTTGACATTGAGATAACGTTGATAGAAGCAGACTCAAGCTCAGCATCATCGCCTGCGTCAGCGTATGTGAACATTACGTCAACACCAGCGGACTCCTGCATTGCCCACTTCTTTGAGTCGATCTTGAAAGTATAAAGATCGCTTGTGTAAACGTCATTCTCATATGTGCCTTTAGCCTCGTCGCCAGTGCTTGTTGTGTCGTCAGCAGAAGTTGTTGTGTCAGCAGCTGACTCCTCAGGTGCAGCAGTTGTAGTTGTTGTGTCAGCCTTAGACTCAACAGCAGGTGCAGCCGTAGTTGTAGTAGTTGTTTTAGCCTCAGCCTTTGACTCACTGCTTGAATCGCTTGACTCTGAGCAGCCTGTAACTGCAAATACCATTGACAGTGCCATGAGTGATGCAAGTAACTTTTTCATAATAAATTTCTCCTTTTCTTCTTGACCTTTATTGTTTTGCATTAATGCGCAGAAATTAGTGATGGAATAATCTTATTCCAGTGAATGCCATTGCCATGTTGTACTTGTTGCAAGTCATGATAACATGATCGTCCCTGATAGATCCGCCCGGCTCGGCAATGTAAGCCACACCGCTCTTTTTAGCTCTCTCGATGTTGTCGCCGAATGGGAAGAAAGCGTCAGAACCAAGGCAAACGCCTGTGTTCTTTGCAAGCCATTCCTTCTTTTCAGCCTCAGTGAGCACCTCAGGCTTTACCTTGAATGTGTTCTGCCATACGCCCTCAGCCAGTACATCATCATGCTCGTCAGAAATGTAAACGTCGATAGCGTTATCTCTGTCAGGACGTCTTATGTTGTCAACGAACTGAAGTCCCAGAACCTTTGGGTGCTGTCTGAGCCACCAGATGTCAGCCTTGTTTCCTGCAAGTCTTGTGCAGTGTATTCTTGACTGCTGACCTGCACCGATACCGATAGCCTGACCGTCCTTTACATAGCAAACGCTGTTAGACTGTGTGTATTTAAGTGTGATAAGTGAGATAACAAGATCAGTTTTCTTGTCCTCAGGGATCTCCTTGTTGTCTGTCACGATATTTGTGAGCATATCATTGTCTATTTTCAGCTCGTTTCGACCCTGTTCAAAAGTTACGCCGAAAACCTGCTTTCTCTCAATAGGTGCAGGAACATAGTTCTCATCTATCTTGATGATGTTGTATGTACCCTTTCTCTTTGACTTGAGTATCTCAAGAGCCTCGTCAGTGTAGCCCGGTGCAATGATACCGTCAGAAACCTCTCTCTGGATCATCTTTGCAGTGCAAGCGTCACACTCGTCAGAAAGTGCGATAAAATCGCCGTATGATGACATTCTGTCAGCACCTCTTGCTCTCGCATAAGCGCTTGCAAGTGGAGTAAGCTCGCCCAGATCGTCAACAAAATATATCTTCTTTTCGACCTCGCTCAAAGGCTTGCCGATAGCAGCGCCCGCAGGTGAAACGTGCTTGAAAGAAGTTGCCGCACACATACCTGTAGCCTTTTTAAGCTCTCTTACCAACTGCCAGCCGTTGAATGCGTCAAGCAGATTGATGTAACCGGGCTTGCCGTTGAGTACCTGGATAGGAAGATCCTTGCCCTCCTCCATAAATACTCTTGACGGCTTCTGATTAGGGTTGCAGCCGTATTTCAAAAGCATTTCATTTGCCATAATTTTTACCTCCTGTTTATATGAATAAGCCTTAATCCATTGCAAATATTGCCACTCCTGCCATTACTGCCACAAGCAGTACCGCAGCGAATGAGATATAGAAAAGCAGTATGAGCCTGCCCTTGCTTTTCTCTTTAACGTCCCACTTTTTCGAGGGGATACTTGGTCTTGTCACACCCATTATTATGGGCATGATTAGCAGATATCCAAGCATACCGAGTATAAGATTTATGCTCGGCGTATCGTCCATATTCTTCATGAGCAGAAAAATAGGTATCACAATAAGAATGTGCGCCAGCACCATGAATACTCGCCATATCCTGCGCTGTTTTATCTTTTTGTCCCTTATGCCGTTGAGTTCTTCCTCAGAAGCTTTTCTCTTTAGAAATTCTTCCTGCCTGAGCCTTACTTCTTCAAGCTTCGCCTCATCAACTATCTTGACCGTCCTGGTGCCGTCGTCAATGTAGTTCTGAGTGCCGCAGTAAGGGCAGTAGACGATCTTCTTATCGTCCTCTATCGTTATTTCACCGCCGCAGTTTTTGCACTGAAGTGCGATAAGTTCCAACTTGCTCCCCCCTGACTATTTGATGAAACGTAAGTAAAGCTTGCCCACTCCGAAGAATATCGCAGTGAACGTGATGTAGAAAAGCACCGCAGTTTTTATCCTGCCCATGCCCCCAGCGTTCCTCGGTTTAATAAGCGCCATTATCACAGGCAGAGCCACCCATAAGCATATGGAAGCGATTATTGCAAATACAGACTGATACATCACCGCACCGCTGAATACAAGCGTGAATATAACGTGCAAAACGATGCAAGCTATTATCCACCCCTGCTTCTGGGAAGCGTTTTTGTATCTGCCGCTCGCTTCTTCGTCACGAAGCTTCTTGTCAAAGTCCGATACCTCTTTGTTGAGCTTTATCTCTTTGAGCCTAGCCTCGTCAATGACGTTTATTATCCTGTTTCCGTCATCAAGAAGTATCTGTGACCCGCAGTATTTGCAGAACGTCTTTTTCTGCCCCTCGTGAACTTCAAGCTCGCCGCCGCATTTGGGACATTTTAATGCAACTAACTCCATTTTTTTTATACTCCTGCTTCGCTATAGGATATTACTTGCTGTACTTATTAACGATCTTAGAAACAGCCTTGCCGCCTGCGATATCAATGTATCTTACAAACAGCGATACCTTGTTGTCCTCGTTGAGTGCTTCCCAAAGCTTGCCGGTGAACTCCTCGATATCGTTAGGTATCTCCACCTTCTTAGGCTCGCCCTCAAAGCTTGGCAGAGGATTGCCGTCACCCATGTAAGTGTGGATAAAATGACCCACGCCGTCAAGAGGGTTGGTGTATGTGTAAGTAAATCTCTCGCAGCAGTCAGGGTTGCCGTCAGCGGACTTGAGTATGCTCATAGCATAATTATATGCGCCGTTCTCAACGTGCATGATACCTGAAATACGAGGAGTGTAGTTTGGAGCGTCGTCCTCATACTCTCTCGTTCTCAGAGATTGCTCAAAAGTCTGCTGCTTGTCCATAAGCTCGTAGATAGTGTCCGTCTGATCGCCGTTTGTAACGATAGTCTTGTTTCCAAGCACACGAACAGGGGAGTATATAATAAGGTGTGGGTCAGAAAGCTTGCTAGGGTCAGCAGCTTCTGTCTTGATGCCGTCCTCAGTTTCCGTGAAAACTCTGTTTCTGGAATTAACACTTCTGCCCATGATAAAATAAGCAGTCACAGCACTCTTTCCGTCAGCAGACTTGCCTATTACTATTCCTCTGCCCGGATATGAGTTGCTTTTAAGCTCGTCATAAATATTAAGGGTCTTCATATCTTGTCCTCCATAATTTTTCTCAGTCTTTAAGGTCAACGTAAGCCTTGCCGTCCTTAATGCTTATCCTGTCCTCGCAGAACAGCGAAACCGCCTTAGGCAAAAGCTTCCATTCAACGTTTTCCATTATCTTCTTCTGTAAGCTTTCAGGCGTTTCGTCATTTGCAACATCTACAGCGCCCTGCAAAATAATAGCACCGGCATCAGCCTTTTCGTTTACAAAATGTATAGTCGCACCCGATACCTTTACACCATATTCAAGAGCCTTTTCGTGAACTCTAAGTCCGTAAAAGCCCTCGCCGCAGAATGACGGTATCAGCGCAGGGTGAACGTTTATTATCCTGTAAGGATAAGCCTTTGTAACGCATTCGTCAAGAATGACCATAAATCCGGCCAGCACCACAAGGTCAGCACATTGTCTGTTCAGCTCCGCCAGTATAGCCTCGCTGTAACTCTTGCTGTCAGCATATTCCTTTCTCGGAATAATGACAGTGCCGATACCTGCATTTTTCGCCCTCTCCAGAGCATAAGCACCCTCCTTCGAGGATATAACGCAGGTTATCTTGCCGTTTTTTATAATGCCGCTTTTTTCAGCGTCAATAAGCGCCTGTAGGTTTGTTCCGCCGCCCGAAACAAGAACGCATATCTTCTTCATATCTCTTTACCCTTAGCAGATGATAACGCCCATGTCAGAGTCAACAAGTTCGCCCAGAACGTAAGCCTCTTCGCCTGCCGCCTTGATAGCTTCGATAGCCTTGTCAGCGTCAGTCTTGTCAACAACAACAGTCATACCAACGCCCATGTTGAATGTGTTGAACATATCTCTCTCAGGAATGTTTCCTGTCTTTGCGATAACGTCGAAAATAGGAAGCACCTGAACGTCGCTTCTTGCTATCTTAACGGAAAGACCGCTTGGAAGTGAACGTGGAATGTTCTCATAGAATCCGCCGCCTGTGATGTGAGATATAGCCTTTACCTTAACAGAGTCAAGCAGGCTCATGACAGCCTTTACATATATCTTTGTAGGTGTGAGAAGTGTCTCGCCCAGTGTCTTGCCAAGCTCGTCATAGTGAACAGAAAGAGTCTTTTCGTCAACACTGAATACCTTTCTTACCAGTGAGAAGCCGTTTGAGTGAACACCGCTTGACTTGATAGCTATCATAACGTCACCGGCCTTCTGAGTGCTTGGGTCAAATATCTTGTCCTTGTCAACAACGCCAACAGAGAAGCCTGCAAGGTCATATTCGTCAACAGGGTAGAAACCAGGCATCTCAGCCGTTTCGCCGCCGATAAGCGCACAGCCTGACTGTACACAGCCCTCTGCTACTCCAGAAACTATCTGAGCTATCTTCTCAGGATAGTTCTTGCCAACAGCGATGTAGTCAAGGAAAAACTGTGGCTTTGCGCCGCAGCAGATAATGTCGTTTACGCACATTGCCACGCAGTCGATACCAACTGTGTCATGCTTGTCCATAAGAAAAGCTATCTTGAGCTTTGTGCCAACGCCGTCTGTGCCTGAAACGAGAACAGGCTTTGTGATACCTGTCATGTCAAGCTCAAACAGACCGCCGAAGCCGCCGATGCCGCTGAGAACACCGCTCGTCATGGTCCTTGCAACGTGCTGCTTCATAAGCTCAACTGCCTTGTAGCCTGCCGTTACGTCAACGCCTGCTTCCTTGTAGCTGTTTGAAAAACTGTTTGTATTCATGATAAAATATCCTTTCAGTTATTTACTTCTTTTCCGATATCTTCGATTCAAATTTGTCCTTAGGCATATCCTTAGGAACTTCGATAGGGTATTTCTCTGTAAAGCAGCCTACGCAGAAATCACACTTTGAATTTCCCGCAAGCTTTTTAACGCTTTCAACACTGAGATATCCCAAGCTGTCTGCACCGATATATTCGCATATTTCTTCATTGGTCATCTTGCAGGCGATAAGATTTTCCTTGCTGTCTATATCCGTTCCGAAATAGCATGGTGCAATGAATGCAGGGGAGGAGATACGAACGTGAACTTCCTTTGCACCTGCGTCCCTCAGCAGCTTGACGATACGTCCCGAAGTCGTTCCTCTGACGATACTGTCGTCTATCATAACGACCCTCTTGCCCTTAACAGTGCTTGAAATAGCGTTGAGCTTTATCTTGACGGAGTTCGTCCTCTCTGTCTGGCTAGGCTGAATGAACGTCCTGCCTATGTATCTGTTCTTGATAAATCCGATGCCGTATGGTATGCCGCTTTCCTGAGAAAATCCCAGCGCAGCGTCAAGTCCCGAGTCAGGCACGCCTATGACAATATCAGCGTCAACAGGGTGTTCTCTCCAAAGATATTTTCCTGCCCTGAGCCTTGCCATGTGAACGCTAGACCCCTCGATAACAGAGTCAGGTCTAGCAAAATATACATATTCAAATACGCATATAGTACCCTTTTTACCACAGTGAGTCGTGATAGAGTTCACACCGTTTTTGTCAATAACTATCATTTCACCTGGTTTAAGATCTCTTATGTATTCAGCGCCGATGCTGTCAAAAGCACAGGTCTCCGACGCTACCACATAGCCGTCGTCTATCTTTCCGAGGCAAAGGGGTCTGAAGCCGTCAGGATCTCTCGCCGCAATAAGCTTTGTCGGCGACATAACGAGCAGCGAATACGCACCCTTTATCCTGTACATAGCTTTTTCAAGCGCCGCCTGTATAGACGGTGCTCTAAGACGTTCCTCGGTTATGGCGTATGATATGACCTCAGTATCATTTGTGCTGTGGAATATCATGCCCTTGTTTTCATATTGCTCTCTAAGTTCTCTTGCGTTAGTAAGATTTCCGTTGTGAGCGATAGCCATAGGACCCTTTATGTGACGAACAACAAGCGGCTGAGCGTTTGAAGCATTGCAGTTGCCTGTGGTCGAATATCTCACATGACCTATAGCAATATTGCCCTTGCCGAGCCGTTCGAGAGTTTCCTTGTCAAAAACCTGATTGACAAGACCCACGTCCTTGTGATAGCTGAACACGCCGTCGTCGTTTACAACGATACCGCAACTTTCCTGACCTCTGTGCTGTAATGCGTAAAGAGATACATAAGTCTGAGCCGCAACATCGCTTGTCTTGTTAGTATAAATGCCGAAAACGCCGCATTCTTCATGGATACCTGTTACCAATTAAATCATTCCCTTCCGTTCCAGCAGTAGGTGCAAAGCTCACAGCTTGGCAGACCCACAGCCTTTACAGTGCCTTCAAGCGATTGGAATTCAACAGAGGTAAGTTTAAGTCTTCTGCATATCTCGTCCCTGAGGAGCTTGCCACGCTCAGTGCTTGAATCGCTGTATTCTTCAATGTATTTAACTCCCTCGATACCCTCGTTCTCATCAATGATCTGTCTTGCGATAAGTTCAAGCTCCGAGGTGCTGCGTGAAAAGTTAAGATACTTGCAGCCATACATGATAGGAGGACAGGCTGATCTCATGTGGACTTCCTTTGCACCGTTCTCATAAAGAAACTCAACAGTTTCCCTCATCTGAGTTCCTCTGACGATACTGTCGTCAACGAACAGAAGCTTCTTGCCCTCGATAAGTTCGTGAACAGGTATAAGCTTCATCTTCGCAACTCTGTTTCTCATAGACTGGCTTGTTGGCATAAAGCTCCTAGGCCACGTAGGAGTGTACTTGATGAATGGTCTTGCAAAAGGTATGCCGCTTTTGTTTGCATATCCTATAGCGTGAGGAACGCCCGAATCAGGTATTCCGCAAACGAAATCAACGTCAGGGAGCCTGCCGTTTTTCATATCGTTCTCTGCCATTATCTCGCCGTTGCGTGTTCGCATAAGCTCCACGTTCACGCCCTCATAGCAAGCGGTAGGGTAGCCGTAATAAGTCCAAAGGAAAGTGCAGATCTTTTTCTTGTCTGTACCCTCGCTGAGGATATTGTAGCCGTCCTTGGTTATCTCGGTTATCTCTCCCGCCTTTAGTTCGTGACAGGTGGAGTATCCAAGCTTCTGATATGCAAATGATTCAAAAGAAAAGCAATATCCGTCAGAACGCTGTCCTATTATAATAGGAAGCCGTCCGTCCTTATCTCTGGCAACGATCATCGACTTGTCTGTCATTATTGCAAGTGACATCGTGCCTTCTATCTTGTCCTGTGCGTATCTTATGCCGTCAACAAAGCTGTTCTTCTGTGCGATCAGCGCACCGATAAGCCCTGCGGAATTGATAGCGCCGCTGCTCATTGTTTCAAAGTTTGCGCAGCCCTTTTCAAGCAGTTCGTCAGCCAGTTTAGCGGCATTTTGTATTACACCGATAGAGCACACTGCGTAAAGTCCTAACTTGGAGCGTACCATTATCGGCTGAGGATCTGTGTCGCTTATGCAGCCGATACAGATGTTTCCTCTCATTTTGTCAACGTCTTTTTCAAATTTAGTACGAAATGGTGAGTTTTCAATGCTGTGAATATTTCTCTGAAAGCCAAGCTCAGGGGAGAATGAAGTCATTCCGCCCCGCCTTGTGCCTAAGTGTGAATGATAGTCGGTCCCGAAGAAAACGTCCTGAATACAGTCATTAGCTGAAACAGCTCCGAAAAAACCGCCCATAGATATTATTCTCCCATTACTCTCTTTATCATCTCATGGTAAGCCTCTTCAACGCCGCCCATGTCTCTTCTGAATCTGTCCTTGTCGAGCTTCTCATGTGTCTTAGAATCCCAGAAACGGCAAGTATCAGGTGAGATCTCGTCAGCAAGAAGTATCTTTCCGTGGAATCTGCCGAACTCGATCTTGAAGTCGATAAGGTCAATGCCGATGTTCTTGAAGAAGCCAAGCATGAACTCATTTACCTTGAAAGCATACTTTGTGATATCCTCGATCTCTTCCTCAGTAGCAAGACCAAGACCAAGAGCATAATACTTGTTGATGAATGGGTCGCCAAGCTCGTCGCACTTGTAGCTGAACTCAAGTGTAGGCTGCTTGAGCTTTGTGCCTTCCTCGATACCGAGCTTCTTTGAGAAGCTTCCTGCTGCAACGTTTCTTACGATAACTTCCAGCGGAACGATCTCGACCTTCTTAACGATAGTCTCTCTGTCAGAGATCTCCTCAACAAGATGAGTAGGGATACCCTCTTTTTCAAGAAGCTTGAACATATAGTTTGTCATTTTGTTATTGATAGCACCCTTGCCAACGATAGTGCCTTTCTTCTCGCCGTTGAAAGCAGTAGCGTCGTCCTTGTAATCAACGATAACAAGATCAGGGTCGTTAGTAGCGAATACTTTCTTAGCCTTGCCCTCATAGAGCTGTTCTGTCTTTACAATGTTTTCCATAGATTTATTCCTCCATAAATTTATTTACATTATTTATATGATACACCGAAAACATATCCACTGCCGTTTTAATATGTAGGGGCGAACATCGTTCGCCCGCCGACAGCAGAACTTCCCCGATATATCAAATATAACATACAGCCGAGCTATATGTCTGTATCAAAAAATCAAAGCGCAGCAAGCTTGTCCTGTAAAGCCTTGTCCTTAGCCACAACGCCGTCTATCATATCCTGCTTAGCCTTTTCAAGCTTCTCAGCCAGACCCTCGTCAGAAAGAGCGAGCATCTGAATAGCAAGTATAGCAGCGTTCTTAGCGCCGTCAACTGCGACAGTGGCAACAGGGATACCGCTAGGCATCTGAACGGTAGCAAGCAGAGCGTCCATGCCGTCGAAGTTAGCACCCTTGCAAGGGATACCGATAACAGGAAGCGTTGTGTGACCTGCAATAACTCCCGCAAGATGAGCCGCCATTCCGGCAGCGCAGATTATAACTCCGAAGCCGTTTCCCTTAGCTTTGTCAGCAAAATCGCTTGCAAGCGCAGGCGTTCTGTGAGCAGACATAACGTGACATTCGTAAGGAACACCGTAAGCTTTAAGTTCAGCAACAGCCTTGCTGACAACAGGAAAATCGCTGTCAGAACCCATTATTACCGCAACTTTTTTCATAAATTTATACCTCCAAGTAAAACAAAAAATTACAAATAAAAAACTGCAACAATGGCGTTGCAGTTTTAGTCAGTGCATAATTAGATCGTTAGAGTGCAAAAAATCAAGGCAGGACGCAATTATACTTAAAGACCTACCCATAAAAGAATATGTAATTGATGAAAAACAGCACATTTCAGTCATACATCTCTCCTGAATACATACAAAAAATACTGCACAATATTACCAGACAGTAAAGCGGAGCAAAACTGTCTGCGAAAGCTTTTTTACTGATTTTTTCCATAACAGTATACAAAGCCTTACAATAATATTGTACAATATTTATAGATAAATTTCAACACATATTTATATAAAATTTATATCAATTAATCTTTGATTTATTGTGAAATTTGTCTACATTAACTTTTTGTTCAGAAAATACTTGTATCAGTGATCTGACCGTTTGACAAGCTGTTGACGAAACCACGCATTTCCTCTTTGGAGCGAATACAGTGTGCCGAGTCGATTATCTGCTGTCTTTGAAGCGGATCCAGCTTAGCAAAGTAAGCATATGCCGCAGGCACCTGAGCAAGAGCCATAGACAGCCCCAGCGGCAATTCCTGCCCGTGAGCAAAAGAGTTGTTTTTCATTTTTATCACCTCCGCATATATTATTTCCCGGGCAATAAAAATAATAAACCCTTACGATCTTATATGTGATACTGCACAATTTATCACTCCGTAATTTGTGCAAACAAATGATTTATTTTTTAATTTGGCAACATTTCTGCAATTGTTGCATTTTTTTATGCAACAAAAGTGGTGATTTTCGGGATAAGTATAAGGATATTATCCCAAATCGAATATCCTGCAAGGTAGCAGTGTATGAGGAAACATTCTGAGGGCGTGAGTTAGGTGAACACGATGAGAGGTTCTGATCGCACAGAAAAGCACTTCCTGCACCTTGTTTGAAGCTTGAAAATTGAATAAAAATCGTACAAAACCACAAAATTACGGCAACAAATCTGTAGGGGCGAACAGCGTTCGCCCGTCGAAGAAACAAGTCCACGATTACAACCATTGTAGGACAGAACAAAAAACTATCCTATCATGCTTGTAAGGGCTGGCGCCCTCGACAGCCCGCTCGAAGTGACGAGGTTTGAATTTACCATAAAGTCATGCAGATGTACAAAGACGTGCGAGGGGGTCGGGACGTCGGATTTCTGCAAAGCAGAAATCGCTCCGCTGGGTCATTCCTTACTTCATAGGAATATTATTCTTTTCCAAATCAGTTGACAATCTTTTGTTAATATGATATAATTATTTTGTTAATTTTTTGTCGATTTATCAGTTAATCTGAGGTGTATTAATAAATGGATAATCTTTCTAATATAAGTGTGATAAAAGATGTTCTCGCAAGACACAATTTCACTTTCTCCAAGGCTCTCGGTCAGAATTTCTTAGTGAATCCCTCCGTTTGCCCCAAGATAGCCGAAATGGGCAATGCAAAAAAAGGCTTCGGCATAATCGAGATAGGCACAGGCATAGGCGTTCTCACAAACGAGCTTGCCAAGCGTGCCGACAAGGTGGTGGCTATCGAAATTGACGACAGGCTTATGCCGGTCCTTGCAGAAACTCTTGCAGAATATGACAATGTGAAGATAATAAATGCCGACGTCATGGAAACTGACCTCCATAAGCTTATTGCCGAGGAATTTCAGGGCATGGACGTTGCCGTTTGTGCAAATCTGCCTTACTATATAACCTCGCCCATATTAATGATGCTCCTTGAAGAACGTCTGCCCATAAAGTCTGTTACTGTCATGGTGCAGAAAGAAGCAGGCACACGTCTTTGTGCCCCTATGGGTACAAGAGATATGGGAGCAGTCACAGTGGCAATAAATTATTTTTCTGTACCGAAACTGCTTTTCAACGTATCACGAGGAAGCTTCATGCCCTCGCCTAATGTTGACAGCTGCGTGGTGAGGTTTGATATCCGTGATAAGACCCCCGAGGGCGTGACGGACGAAAAGTTCTTTTTTAAAGTCGCTAGGGGAGCATTTTCACAGCGAAGAAAGACCCTCTCAAATTCCGTATCATCATCAATGGGCATAGATAAATCTATAGTAAATCAGGCGATAGAGCAAAGCGACCTGCCTGCCTCCGTCCGTCCTGAAGCTCTTTCCATGGAACAATTCATAACCTTTTCCGAAGCCCTTAGAAAGCTTGTCTAATTATACATATTTTTGTACAATTAGACTTCATTACTTGCAGGGGAGCGGCTCAGTTTCTGCAAGCAGAAATGCGACGTCCCATTTCGTTCGCCCGTTGCTCGGCAACTATCCCGAATTTCAACAGCAGATTTTCATGACGTTGAAAGTTATGAGATCTGTCCGTAAATTTGGTCAGTATTTCAATTTCAAGCCCATATTGCGACACCTTTCGCTTGATAGTCCTGCTAAAATGTAATTATTACATTTTGGAAACATAGGACGTGATAAGCAATGGAAAAAATACGGCATACGGCAAAATTTCATACCTCAGGCAAAACGAATGTACTTATGGCTGTTTTATCGGCGGCAGCAGCGTTTGCGGCAAGCTTCGGAAAGATCTTAGGCTTCCCCTCGTCAATGAACGTGGCGGTTGCAGTGCTTTCGGGAACTAATGTGATACCTGCTTTTTTAGGCTCTGCACTTGCATATTTTGTAAACGGAACATTCTCAGAGGGTATCGTTCAGCTTTGTGCGATACTTGTTATAGGGGCGGTAAGGCTTGTGATGCCATCTGCTGACCATAAGGACGACCCCGTTTTTGTGTCGCTCCTCACAACAGGATCAATGCTTCTTTTCAGCTGTGTAATGTCGGTGGCAATGCCATCGGATACATATACGGCTTCACTGCGAATGATAAGCTCTCTCATGTGTGGCTGTGTTGTTTTTATTGCACTGACCGTAAAACGTCAAAAAAACCGAAGCGGTGTTTTTGACCTTACAGGAATAAACGGAGTTTTCACAGCTATACTTTATATTATGTTTATCTCGACCATCACTGCCGCACCGCTCTGTGTGGTGAACCTGGGCAGGATAGCAGGCACTTTGTTTATGCTTATGGCAGTGCGAAAGTATAGAAATATAGGCGGCGCAGTTGTTGGTGCATTGACCACCTGCGGTGTACTCCTTTGTACTCCGTCACTTGCGAGAAATACACTTTTGCTTGCCACGTCAGGACTTATCTGCGGAGCTTTTCTGCAATTTGGGTCTCTTGTGATAGTGCTTGTTTTCCTTGCAGTTTCACTTGTGAGCCTTGTGGCAATGGGCGTGAACGGTGATACATTTTCAATGTTTGCTGATTTGCTTATAGGCTCTGTGCTTTTTATCGCACTGCCTGTTCCTGTGATAAAAAGGGTGGCAAAAAAAGTGGTGGGAGTGAAAAATTCCGTTGACCTTGTAGGGCAGACCACTTCTTCAAAGCTCAATATGGCTTCGAGAACTCTGGGCGGTATCAGAGGTCAGCTTACAATGGTCACTGCGGCGATAGATAAACGCTCAAAGGAAGCTACACTGTCAAAGCGTGTACGATCTGTTGTTTGTACCGATTGCGATATGTATTCAGTGTGCAGTAAGCGTTGTGTACAGCTTGATGACAGCTTTTCAAAGCTTGAAAGCATAGTCTGTACATATAATAACCTCAGCCTTGACGACGTTGAAAAGCATTTGGGAGGCTGTGTGAGAAAGTCGCTTCTTTGCAAAAGCTTCAATGAGTTGTATACCGACTTTGTGGCAGAACGTGCCGACAGCATGAGAGTTCGTGAAATGCGTGAGTTTTTAAGCGAACAGCTTTCCTCCATGGAGGATATCTTATCCGACCTTTCTTTCAGGGCAGGTCAGGTGAGAAGCGTTGATCCTCAGCTTTCAGCAAGAGTAAGGGAGCATTTCTCAAACCTTGGCTATCCAAATGTGAAAGCCTGCGTTTACATAGACGAAAACCTTTGCCAGCGTGTGGATGTTTTTATAACTGCTCAGTTCAGGGGTGATCTTGTAAGGCTCACAGCAACGCTTTCAGAAATGATAGATTATGACCTTGATATGCCAGTGATAGTCAAGGTGGATAATATAACCAGAATGTCCTTCGCGGAAATACCGAAATTCACAGTTGATATAAAAAGCTTTTCAGCTTCGTCAAGCGGAGAATATTCGGGGGACAGCTTTGAAGTCTTCGATTCAAGCGTCAACGAAAAGTATATCGTCCTTTCAGACGGCATGGGAACAGGAAAAAGAGCAAGACTGGATTCATTGTTTTCCGTAAGTCTTGTTACAAGGCTCATACGATCGGGAATGTCTATGCAGACAGCTCATAGGCTTATAAATTCCATGCTCAGAGTTAAGGGCTGGGAGGAATCTTTTGCGACCCTTGATATAATGCGGCTGGAGCTTAATGGCGGAACGGTGCAGTTTCTGAAATCTGGTGCGGCGCAAAGCTTTCTTTTCCGTGACGGCGGTCTTAAAGCTATCGGCGGACAGGCTTTTCCTGCTGGGATACTTGCGGAGTGTACTCCTGATGTGAGCGAGCTTAAGCTCTTTGACGGGGACGTTCTGCTTATGACCTCAGACGGTGTCGAGGACGCTACAGCACGAGAGATACTCCGCTGTAACGGAATGAACGCTCAGGAGATAGTCACGGCGCTTGGCGCAAAGGCGCTTGCTCAGCGAACAGGAGGCAGGCGTGACGATATAACTATTATTGCCGCAAAAATTTCACTTCGTGACGAAAATGAAAAATGAATGTAAATGACTTTGCCGACTTTTGCCTGCAATTTTTTACTTTTGTATACTTTGACTTTACTTTTTCTATGTTATTATATAAAATCTATTGTGCAAAATATATAAAACTATCTGTTGAAATATGTGCGAATACGAGAATAACTACTAAAACTATTGCAAAATTGTTCAAAAAAGATTAAAATGTAAGTATGAAACACCGAAATTATTCAGCGGTTTTCACAAAAAGACAAGGGAGGCTGAATTATGATAGATATTAT
Organism: Hominimerdicola aceti; assembly: GCF_025567495.1. NCBI lineage: Bacteria > Bacillati > Bacillota > Clostridia > Eubacteriales > Oscillospiraceae > Hominimerdicola > Hominimerdicola aceti. The sequence goes on from NZ_JAOQJZ010000001.1 coordinate 263,328, forward strand.
TCCAAAGGATTATGAACTGCCGCTCTATCTTTTCCACAATGGCACAAACTGCGAAACATATAAGTTTCTTGGCTGCCATAAGGGAGAGAAAGACGGCATAGAAGGATATTATTTCAGAGTCTGGGCAGCACACGCTGAGGGCATTTCTGTTGTGGGAGATTTCAATGACTGGGACGAAAATGCCACTCCAATGGAGAAGATAGACGACTCAGAGGTGTGGGAGGCTTTTGTTACAGGGCTTAAGACTTATGATGCATATAAATACTGTATCCACGGCTGTGACGGCAAGACCCATTATAAGGCTGATCCGTACGGCACACACATGGAGGTCGCTCCGAACACCGGCTCAAAGGTTTTCGATATAGACGATTATCTTTGGAGCGATAAAAAGTGGATGGCCGAGAAGAAGTCTAAGGATATCTACAATTGTCCTATGAATATCTATGAGGTACATCTCAATTCATGGAAGGCTTGTCCTGACGGAAAATATTTCTCATATGTTAGATTTGCAGATACTATAATCCCTTATATAAAGGAAATGGGCTATACTCATATCGAGCTTATGCCGCTGGCGGAATATCCTTTTGACGGCTCTTGGGGCTATCAGGGTATCGGCTATTTTGCGCCGACTTCACGTTTCGGAACGCCTTATGACTTCATGAAAATGATAGACCTTTTCCATTTGGCAGGAATAGGCGTTATCCTTGATTGGGTGCCTGCGCATTTTCCTAGAGATGAGGCAGGACTGTTCGAGTTTGACGGTGGTCCGTCATATGAATACTCTGACCCGAAAAAGGCAGATCACCTCACTTGGGGAACGAGAGTTTTCGATTATTCAAAGGGCGAGGTAAAGTCGTTCCTTATCTCGAACGCTCTTTACTGGATAGAAAAATATCACGTTGACGGTCTGAGAGTTGACGCTGTTGCGTCTATGCTTTATCTTGACTATGACAGACGTGACGGAGAGTGGACGCCTAACAAGTTCGGTGGCAAGGAAAATCTTGAAGCTGTTCAGTTCTTCAAGGATCTCAATACCGCTGTGTTCGGAAGAAACCCTAATACCCTTATGATAGCTGAAGAGTCAACTTCATGGCCTATGGTAACAAAGCCTGCGAGCGACGGCGGTCTTGGCTTCAACTTCAAGTGGAACATGGGCTGGATGAACGATATGCTCAAATATATGGCTCTTGACCCTATTGACAGAGCTTTTCATCATGATATGCTCACGTTCTCATTCTTCTATGCTTTCTCTGAAAACTTTATTTTGCCTATCTCTCATGACGAGGTGGTGCATGGTAAGGCTTCATTGGTAAATAAAATGTATGGTGGAGATATCGACAATAAGTTCAAGCAGTGCAAGCTGTTCATGGCTTATATGATGGCTCACCCAGGTAAGAAGCTTCTGTTCATGGGTGCTGATTTTGCTCAGTTCAGAGAGTGGGATTACGAGAATGGTCTGGAATGGTTCATGGTGGACGAATATGAGAACCACCGCAATTATCTGAACTACTCCAAGAACCTCAATCATTTCTATCTTGACCACCCTCAGTTCTGGGAAAGAGATTTCTCTTGGGAGGGCTTTAGCTGGATATCAAATGACGATTTCAAGCAGAGTATCATCATCTTCAGACGTTTTGACAAAAACGGCGGAGAGGTCATCGTGGTTTGCAACTTCGTTCCTGTGGAAAGAAAGTCATACTGCTTTGGCGTTCCTTACTGGGGCAGCTATACAGAGGTGTTCAACTCGTCTTCTGTTGACGGATCCCCTTGCACGAACGGTACTGTCAAGGCGGTAGATGTTAAGATGCACGGCTTTGACCAGTCAGTCTGCATCGACATTCCTGCGTTCTCTTGTATGTATTTCACGGTGAAGAAAGAGGAAAGACCTGTGCCTGAGAAAAAGGCAGAGAATAAGAAAAAGACAAAGACGGCGGCTAAGAAAACTGCTGTCAAAAAAGCCGCTAAGGCGAAAACAACTAAGAAGTCCACAGCTAAAAAGGCTGAGTAATATAGACTTAATAAAAATTGGTGGGTGAATTAATTATGTTCAACAAAAAAGAATGTGTTGCAATGCTGCTGGCAGGCGGTCAGGGAAGCAGATTGTATGCCCTGACACAGAGCGTTGCAAAACCGGCAGTACCTTTCGGTGCTAAGTATCGTATCATTGATTTCCCTCTCTCGAACTGTATCAATTCAGGTATCGACACAGTGGGCGTGCTGACACAGTATCAGCCATTGGTACTCAATGAGTACATTGGAAACGGTCAGCCTTGGGATCTTGACAGAATACACGGAGGCGTTCATGTGCTTCCTCCTTATCAGACAGCTTCAGGCGCTGACTGGTATTCGGGTACTGCAAACGCTATTTATCAGAATATCGCTTTTGTAGACAGATATGACCCTGAGTATGTTGTTGTTCTTTCAGGCGACCATATCTATAAAATGGATTACAACAAGATGCTTGAATATCACAAAGCTAAGAACGCTGACGCTACTATCGCTGTTCTGGACGTTCCAAAGGAAGAGGCGTCACGTTTCGGTATCATGATAACCGACGAGGACGACAACATCATAGACTTCGAGGAGAAGCCAAAGAACCCTCGTTCAACTCTTGCTTCAATGGGTATCTACATATTCACTTGGAAGAAGCTGAAAGCTTATCTTATCGCTAATGAGAACGACAAGGAAGCTTCAAAGGACTTCGGCAAGAACATTATTCCTGACATGAGAGAAGCAGGCGAGAAGCTTGTGGCTTATCGTTTTGACGGCTACTGGAAGGACGTTGGAACTATCGACTCTCTTTGGGAAGCTAATATGGACCTTATCAATCCTAACATTCCTATCGATCTTTATGACACAAGCTGGAAGATATACTCAAGAAACCCTGTTATGCCACCTCAGAGCATAGGCAAGAACGCTCAGGTACAGAACTCTATGGTAACAGAGGGCTGCGTTATCGACGGCTCTGTCGAGTTCTCAATGATCTCTGACGGCGTTACTGTTGAGGAAGGCGCTGAGATACTGGATTCTATCCTTATGCCTGGCGCAGTTGTCAAGAAGGGTGCAAAGGTCGAGTATGCTATCGTTGGCGAGAACACTGTTATCGGTGAGAACGCTCAGATCGGTGCAAGACCTGAAACTATCGAGGACAAGGACTCATGGGGCGTTGCTGTAGTGGGCAATAATCTGACCGTTTCTGACGGCAGTGTTGTTGCACCAAAGGCAATAATTTACGAGAATATCTAAGAAAGGACCGAGTAAATATGGATGTAAATATGGGTAACGTACTGGGTCTTGTTTTCGCTAATATGCACGACACGACTCTTGGCGACATGACAAAGAACAGAACTATGGGTTCTGTAATGTTCGGCGGAAGATACCGCCTTATCGACTTCCCACTGTCTAACATGGTAAACAGCGGCATAAGCGAGGTCGGAGTTATAACAAAATCTAACTATCAGTCACTTCTGGATCACCTCGGCTCTGCAAGAGAGTGGGATCTGGCAAGAAAAAAGGGTGGACTTTACATTCTGCCTCCATTCGGCAACGTTGAAAGCACTCTTTACAGAGGCAGGATCGAGGCTCTTTATGGTGCGATGAGCTTTATCAAGCATTCAAGAGCTAAATATGTTATCCTTTCAGACTGCGACGTTGTCACAAACATTGACTACAAGCCTATCGTTGCGGCTCATATAGAGAGCGGTGCTGATATTACTGCTGTTGCACACACTGGCGTTTACAGCTCTGATGATATAAAGACTTCAACTGTATTCAACGTTGACGCTGACAAGAACGTAACCTCTGTTCTTATTAATCCTGACATCAGCGGCACTTGCACGACTAGCCTTAATGTGTTCGTTATGTCAATGGATTTCCTTATTGAAACTGTTAATGACGCAATGGCTAGAGGAAATGTAAGCTTTGAGAGAAATATTCTTCAGGAGAAGTGCAGAGAGCTTAAGATAAAGATCTACGAGTACGATAACTATTTCAGCAAGCTCAACAGCCCTGAAAGCTACTTTAAGTCAAACATGGCTCTGCTTGAACCTGAGAATGCACGCAAGCTGTTCGTTCCAAAGCGTTCTATCTACACAAAGGTAAGCGACAATGCTCCTGTTAAGTACGATCTGGACAGCAAGGTATCAAATTCTCTTATTGCTGACGGCTGTATCATAGAGGGCGAGGTAGAGAACTCTGTACTGTTCAGAGGCGTTAAGGTAGGCAAGGGTGCAAAGGTCAAGAACTGTATCCTTATGCAGGGCACTGTTGTTGGTGACAATGCTGAGCTTAATTATCTTATCACAGACAAGAACGTTTCTATCTGTGAAAACCATATCCTTACAAGCTCGCCACAGTATCCTATGTATGTAGGAAAGGGAGCTTCTGTATAAAAAGGTCGCAATGACTTAGGAAAGAGGGTTCGGATATGAACATACTTTATACTGCAAGTGAGGCTTTGCCTTTTATTGCTTCAGGTGGATTGGCTGATGTTGCAGGCTCGCTGCCTGCGGCTATCAATGCCGAGGGTCACGATTGCAGAGTCGTGATACCTTATTACAGCTCTATCAGGCAGGAGCTTAAGGACAAGCTGACATATGTTACGAATTTCACTGTGCCGGTGGCATGGAGAAATCAATACTGCGGCGTTTTTACAGGCGTTGTGAACGGAGTGACTTATTATCTTTTGGATAATGAGTATTACTTCCAGAGAAACGGCTTGTATGGCTTTTATGATGATGCTGAGAGATTTATATTCTTCTCAAGGGCAGTTCTCGAGCTGCTGAGATACATCGACTTTAAGCCGAATGTTATAAACGCCAATGACTGGCAGACGGCACTTGTTCCTGTTTATTATGATATTTTCTACCGCTATCAGCAGGGTTATGAGGATATCAAGACGGTATTTACCATACACAATATTCAGTATCAGGGACAATATGGCTTAGAACTTATCAACGATATTATGGGCATTCCGCTTTATCATACGGATCTGCTTTCATATGACGGTGATGTGAACTTTATGAAGGCTGCTATTGAAACGGCTGACAAGGTGACGACAGTTTCGCCAAGCTATGCTTGGGAGATACTTGATCCATGGTATTCACATGGTCTTGACAGGGAGCTTGTTAACAAGCAATACAAGCTTTGTGGAATACTCAACGGAATAGATCAGAAGATCTATGATCCTGCAACTGATCCTGTTATTGCTAAGAATTATAGTTTGAATGACAAGACGGGCAAGGCTGTTTGCAAGCACGCTTTGCTCAGCGAGCTTGGCATGGCACATGGAAAAGAGCCTGTTATCGGTATCGTAACGAGATTTGTTTCACACAAGGGTCTTGACCTTATCAAGTATGTGTTTGAGGACATCATCAGGCTTGGCTGCAAGTTTGCTATTCTTGGTTCGGGAGAGAAGATATACGAGGACTTTTTCAGCGAAATGCATTATCGTTATCCTGACAGAGTGGGTCTGACCATTGGTTTTGTGCCTGAGCTGTCCAAGAAGATATACGCTGGTGCGGATATGTTCCTTATGCCGTCGCAGAGCGAGCCTTGCGGTTTGGCTCAGATGATCGCTCTGAGATATGGTACTATACCTATCGTAAGAGAGACAGGCGGTTTGAGAGACAGTATCCATGATGCAGGCGACAAGAATGGAAACGGCTTTACTTTCAAGTCTTACAACGCACATGATATGCTTGACGCTGTTGTTAGAGCCAGGGCATACTATGATGACAAGATGAAGTGGGGCAGGCTTGTGAACACTGCGCTCAAGCAGAATTTCAGTTGGACAAAGTCCGCCAAGGATTACATTGCACTTTACAACGACATTCACTAAACACCAATATCCGTTTATTTTGCCTGATAAACGGGAAAGACCGTCCCTTATCTTAGGGGCGGTCTTTTTGCATTTATATAAGTGTACGATCAATTGTACATTTATTTAGGAATTTGTCAACAAACTGAAAGCGGACAGGTGTGTGCCTGTCCGCTTTGGTTTAATGCTGTTTTGTTCGCATTGCTTTCGCTTTTTCTTTCATTTTCTGACCCAAATAAGAGCCTATTTCCAACATTGCGGTGTATTTGTCGATACACACGATAACGTAAGATTCAGCGTATTTAGGGAATTTCAGGGTCAGCGGCCACATATGCTTGACTATCATATCCTCCTCACGCTTGCCTATCTCAAAATGCTGTTTCGCATTGTTGAGTGCGACCTTTGGGTGGGTCATTCCGTGAGGCATTTCGCCTTTTTTCTTCTCACGATCCCGCCAATCATAAAGAAACAGATCGTGAAGCAGACCTGCTCTTGCTGCGGATCTTGAATTTAGTCCCAATTTTCTGCAAACGAGATAGTTATAGTAGGATACATTGATGCAATGCTGATAGCAAGTCGTACTATAGTGATGACGAAAATTTTTCATTTCGTTTACAACATCGCTGTCAAGCAGGTCCTTTACAAACTCAAAATACTCCTTTGCTTCCTCGGAATTTTCAATGGAATATCTTGAACCGAAAGCCTTTGACATTTGCATGACCTCTTTTCGATAACTTATATGCAGGCGGCAATTTTGCTGCCCTTTTTACGGTTGGTGACTAATGTTTACCCCATAAGTTACCCCATTCAAGTTTGTTTTACCAAACTTACATTAACATTATAAACTTTTTTGTTCAAAATGTCAATAGGGAATGTATAACAATTTTATTACAAAAATATCGGGCTGTCTGTGTTAGCATGGCAGTCCGATAAAAAATGGATATCAGTAATATTTTTCGTCATAGAATTTTGGAATAAAGTCTTTGGCGGCGGAGGTGCGGCTTTGGATAAAGCCCTCAAAACCATATTTGTTCACGGCGTCAATGACGGTGTTATACTCGAAAGTTGATGTCTTACGGCAAAGCTCTTTGTAGTCAAAGGCTTTATACACGGGGGTGAACTGGCTCATAAGACTTATCATTATCTCGTTTTTGGAAAAATTTTTGCCTAGCCACTCCATAAGCTTTATGGAGTCTTTACGGTGAGTGGGGAGGACAAGGTGGCGGACTATTGTGCCGCTCTGCATTATGCCCTTTTCGTCAAAGATTGGCTTGCCTGAAAGCTCCGCCATTTTATGTATTGAAGCAGCGGCGTTTTCAAAATAGTCTGCGGCTTTGGAATATTTATCCGAAAGTGTAGGATCAAAATATTTAAGGTCGGGTAGAAATATCTGCACATAGCCACGAAGAAGCTCCAGCGTTTGGGGCTTTTCATAACCACCGCTGTTATAGACCACAGGGATAGTGAGCTTATCTTTACAGAGGTCGAGTGCTTTGATTATTTGCGGAACGAAATGGGTGGGATTGACGAGGTTTATGTTGTTTGCGCCCATTGATTGAAGCCGCAGAAAAGTGTCTGCAAGTTCTTGTTCGGTAAGCTCAAAGCCTTTGCCCTCAGCGGATATCTCGTAGTTTTGGCAGAAACAGCATTTCAGACAACAGCCTGAGAAAAATACTGTGCCTGAGCCTTCTGTGCCACTGATACAAGGTTCCTCCCACATATGAAGCTCGGCTCGGGCTATCCTTACTTTGGCAGTTTCACCGCAGAAGCCTTTATGCTCGTATCGGTTCACTTTGCACTCTCTTGGGCAGAGGGTACAGCTTTTAAGGATATCGTTCATGCCGCTGTGTCAACTCCGCCTATTTTGGTGTAGGAGTCAGAGGATAGGTCGCCTGATGAGTCTGTGTTTTTGTCAAGGGGGATATTGAACTGGAATGAATCGGTTATCCAATCGTCATTCTGGAAGCAGGCTGTGAACGTGGTACGCTTTGTATCGGCAGGGACAAGAAACTTGATCGTATAGGTCATATCGTCTCCGTAGTCGCTTTCACCGGGGAAGAAGTTGTTTGAGAAAAACGAATTATCGTTTTCGTCATAGGCGGTGTTGTAGGCAAAGGTAAATTTTACCTGTCTGTTGTTATCGCTGATATTAACATCAAGGTCGAGGTCTATTTCCCATACTGTGTCACCGCTTATAATACCGCCTGAAAGGGAGTTCCTTTCCTCATCGGTCAGGTCGCTTACTTTGCGTTCGGTGAGGGTATAGCCTTGATACTGAACGCTGTAGGTACCGTCCTCAGCGTCTTGCGCTACATAGAGGTTGGAATGGTCGGTGTAGTCATCTTCGGCTTCACTATAGGTATCGTCATAATCGTAGTCATAGTTATAGTCGTCATATTTGCTTGAAATTATTTTTGATGAGACAAAGCCTATGATAGTTGGGAGGATAGCCATAAGGATTATTATGACCACAACGGCAGTGGCACAGCCTTTGCCTCCATTCTTTTTGTTAGAGTGGTTTATGTTCGTGGCGTTGAAGCTATAGGAGCTGTTGTTTGGGCGGTTATAGTTTGTACGCTGTTGGCTGTAGTTATTGAGGGCGGCAAGCTTTTCGGCTCTTGAATTTGAATAGCTTGGGGGAGGGGTCGGGTTTTTAGGTGGGGTATAGGTGCTTTGGAAATTCTCGTCCCTTGCTTCCTCTTTACGTTCCTCGGAAACGAAATCGTTCTTTTCTTCCTTGAAGGTGTCATTTTCAGACTGACCGAACCAGCCGTCCTGCTCGTTATCGGCACGGAGATCATGAGAGTGCAGGTCATCTGAAAGGCTGTTACAGCTTATATCCTCGTCACGGGCTGTAAAGCACTCAGGACAAATTATCTCATCATCGCTTTTAAAGCGGTATCCGCAAATTCTGCATTTATTTCTGCTCAATTATTTCACCTCATTAATATACAAATTCCCAGCCCTGTTTTACAGGCTGACAAACGCACTTATAGCTCCAGCCTGACAGCTTTTCTGCGGCTGTTTGTGCGGAAGCGATATCGGGGAAAACTCCAAAAACGGCTGAGCCGCTTCCTGTCATAAGGGCGGAGAGAGCTCCGCTGTTTTTAAGCTCCTGCACTGCATGAGTTATCTCCTCACGGTCGGCGGCATATTCCAGCACATTGAAAAGGTTTGAGCATATGCCGAAAAGCTTTCCGCCGCCGATATATCTCAGCAGGACGTCCATATTACAGCGTTTTGGGTTTGAAATGCTGTCATATTTTTTGAAAGCTTCGGGGGTGGAGATACCCACGTCGGGTTTTATTATGACGAAAGCGCAGTCGGGTGAGGGCAGGTTGCTCATTATTTCGCCAACGCCCTGACAGAGCCTTGTGCCGCCTGTAATACAGAAAGGCACGTCTGCACCCAGAGCCACACCTATGGAGCAGAGCTGTTCATCGGTGAGCCTTGTATCAAACATGAAGTCCAAAGCTCTAAGGGTAGCGGCGGCGTCTGCACTTCCACCGCCCATGCCGGCTTGTGAGGGGAGGTTTTTCTCCACATTCACTGTTATTTTACAGCCGAAGTCAATATGGGTGAAGTCGGCAAAGGCATGGTAGGCTTTTGTGATGATATTATCCTCGCCCTTTGGAAAGCTGTCAAGTTTGCAGGTAAGCTCTATGCCCTTGCCCTCAGAGAGTGTGAAGTCCAAAAGGTCGAAGCAGGACACTGACTGCATGACAGTATTTAGCATATGGTAGCCGTCATCACGTTTACCAACGATATCCAATGCAAGATTTATTTTTCCGTAGGCTTTTATTTTTAAATTACTGCACGTTACCATTTTTGATATCCTCTAAAAATTCTCCGATACGTTTGATAGCCTCTCTCAGGTGGTTAAGGGAATAGGCGTAGGAGACACGCACATAGCCCTCTCCGCACTCGCCGAAAGCATCTCCCGGCACGACGGCTACCTTTTTGGTGTACACAAGTTTTTCGCAGAAGTCGGTGCTTGTCATGCCTGTGCTTTTGATACAAGGGAAAACATAGAATGCGCCTTGTGGTGCAAAGCATTTAAGACCAAGCTTATTGAAAGAATCCACCACAAAGCGACGGCGGATATTATACTCGTTACGCATGGCATCTATATCCTTCTGACAACTGTGCATGGCAACGATAGCGGCATACTGGCTGACAGTAGGGGAGGACATGATAGCGTACTGGTGGAGCTTGAGCATTTGGGACACTATCTCTTTTGGTCCGCCAAGGAAGCCAAGCCGCCAGCCTGTCATTGCAAAGCTTTTGGAAAAGCCGTTTATGACGATAGTACGCTCACGCATACCCTCTATTTCTGCGATAGAGCAATGCTTGCCTGAATATGTAAGCTCGGAATATATCTCGTCTGAGGCTATCATGATATTGGTATCTTTAAGCACCTTTGCGACAGCTTCAAGATCTTCACGGCGCATTATCGCACCTGTTGGGTTATTAGGATAGGGCAGGACAAGGAGCTTGGTTTTGTCGGTTATTTTTTCACGAAGCTCGTCTGCTGTAAGTCGGAACTCGTTTTCTTCCTTTGTTTCTATGACCACCGGCACGCCGCCGCATAGGGAGACGATAGGACGATAACAGACAAAGGACGGTTCGACTATAAGGACTTCATCACCGGGTTGAATAAGGCATCTTATGGTAAGGTCGATAGCTTCAGAGCCGCCAACAGTGACGATTATTTCCTTATTAGGGTCATAGCTTGTGTGGATAGTACGCTGAAAATACTTGGCTATCTCTTCACGGAGAGCAATCAGACCTGCGTTTGCGGTATAGCAGGTCTTGCCTTTTTCCAAAGTTGAGATAGCTTCCTGACGTATTAGCCACGGAGTTTTGAAGTCAGGCTCGCCAACACCAAGGGAGATAACGCCCTCTAGCTGCTGTGCGATATCGAAAAATTTTCTGATACCTGAGGGCTTCATTTCCTTTATGGCAGGGCAAAGCACTTTATTATAATCTATCATGGGGAGATCAAACCTCTTTCGTCTTTATCATCTGTGCTTATCATGATGCCGTTGTCTTTATAGACCTTTAGCACGAAGTGAGTGGCTGTGGACTGGACAGCGTCGATAGTTGCAAGTCTTTGGGAAACAAACTGTGAGATGTCCCTGATGTTTGCACCGTTCACGGCAACGATTATATCATAAGCACCTGACATAAGGCGGACGGACTCCACCTGCTCATAGCTTGCGATCTGGTTTGCTATCTCGTCAAAGCCTGACTGTGACTGTGGGGTGACTTTAAGTTCTATAAGAGCGAAAACTGAATTAGGGTCATAGGCACTTTCGTCAACGATCGCGGAATAGCCCTTTATTACGCCGTCTGCTTCAAGCTTGGCGATATCCGCTGCAACCTGCTCTTCCGACTTATCGAGAAGAACGGCAAGCTCGCTGTTTGTGATACGGGCGTTGTTTTTCAGTAATTTTATAAGCTGATCCATAAATAAGCCTCCTTTAGATTTATAAATATACATTATATATTATAACATATTATCTGTATGAACGCAAGTATTGTGATGTAAGAAATGAGTAATTTATCTGTCAGAATAGACAAAGGGGATGGTGAGAAAGCTTGTGGCGTGGGGGTCGTGGTATAGCTGAGATGTTGTGGGGGTGGACGGGCGAACGTTGCTCGCCACTACAGATAAATTGCGGTCATGAGAAATTGTAGGGGCTGGAGTCCTCGACAGCCCTTTTATCTTGGGTATTTGTTTTATGAGCTGTACAGTTATTTGGACTGTGCAGCTTTTTATGTGTAAGGGGTGTGAAAATTGGGGCGGCGGTATTGAAATTATTATTTTGTTGTGATATAATTGTACTAACTAGAACTGTGTAAATTCAGGAAGGATCTTTATGAGTATAAACAGCAATGAGGGCAATGATTTTTGCAACAGATATAATGAGGTGCTGAAAAGCGATAAGAAAAAAATGATCGCTGCGGCTGCAGCTTGCACTATCGTTATGGGAGCAGGCTTTGGGGGATATTTATACTACGGCGCTTATTATGCTTCGGGCTGGCACACCCATGACGGCTCGACTTATTATATTGTCAAGGAGACGGGCGAAAAGGCGCTTGGCTATCAGATAATAGACAACACCTGCTATCTTTTTGACGACAAGGGCAACGCTATGGCTGACGGCTGGCATAAGTATCGTGGGGACACTTACTATGTCAAGGACGGCGTTGTTCAGCGTGGAAAAATGAAAATAAAGGGAGAGGAATACTATTTCTCTGAGGAGTCTGGCATTTTCAGGACGGGCCTTTGCGAGATAAACGGCGGTGAATACTATTTTGACGATCACGGCTTCCCTGACACGGGTTTTGACAGCGACGGCGGTTATTACTATGACGAGAGTGGCAAGCGTGTGACGGGCTGGGCAAAGATAAACAATGTTCAGTATTATTTTCTCAAGAGCGGTGAGATGGCCAAGGGCTTTGTTGAGATAGAGGGCAAGATATACTATTTTGATGATGACGACGGTCACATGGCCACAGGCTGGCAGGATATTGACGGAAAAAAGTATTATTTTTCTGAGAGCGGTGCGGTTCACAAGGGCTGGATGGAGCTTGAAAAGAAGTATTATTATTCTGATGAAGCTACAGGGGCTTGCGCTCAGGGCTTTGCGGAGATAGACGGTGAGAGCTATTATTTCAATGATAGCTGTGAAATGGTCAAGGGCTGGATAACAATTGACAAGAACAGATATCATTTTGCTGATGACGGTAAAATGACTAAGGGCTGGTATGAAGAACCGCCTGAGAAGTATTATTTCAAGGGCGACGGCTCGGCAGGCAAGGGCTTTACCAAGGTCAAGGACAAGTATTATTATTTTGATAAGAAAAATCGCCTCCTCTCCGGCTGGAACGAGATAGGCGGAAATGTTTATTACTTCGGCAGAGGCGGTGTTGTGGCTGACGGCTGGGAGGATATTGACGAAGATACTTACTATTTTGACAAAACGACCCATGTGGCGGCAACGGGTTGGACGAATACGGATCAGTACACTGATGATGAGAAAAAGAAAATAAAAGAGTTCAAATCCAATGTTTCAAAGCTTGTGAAGTTTGAGAAGGACGATTACAAAAAGGACGAGAAGCCTGACGAAAAAGAGACCCAAAAGCTTGAGGAGCTTGCGGACAAATTCGGCGAAAAGACATTCAATGCTTATGACAGAAAGGTTTATGAGAAGTTCGGCGGGGCGGTGTTCTATCAGTATTATTTCTACTCTGATCACACTCTTTGCACTGGATTTCATAAAATAAACGGCTATTACTTCTACTTTGATGAGGAAACCGGCAAGAAGGCTACGGGCTGGAAGACCATTGACGGAAAGAGATATTATTTTGGTCTGACAGGTGCGGCGGCTGTTGGCGAATTTGAGGAGGACGGGGACAAGAAATACACCTTCTCAAACGAGGGCGTACTTGCAGACGGGATCGTTAAGATAGACGCTGAATGGAAGTTCAAGAAAGAGGACGGCTCTTGGGCTAAGTCGGAGTTTGTTACTTCAAAGGGAAAAATTTACTACATTGGTGAGGACGAGGCTGCACTTACAGGTTGGCACACTATTGAAGACAAGCTGTATCATTTTGACAATGACGGCAAGCTTTCAAAGGGGCTGTTCAGTGATGATTCAGGGCTTTACTACATTGACAAGAACGGCGCTCAGAAAGACAAGTGGGTAACAGCCGGTGACAAGACCTATTATTTTGACGGCGATGGCAAGGCAGTTTCAGGCTGGAGAGAAATAGACGGAACGGGGTTTTATTTTGACAGCGATCATGTTTTGCAGAATGAATGGACGACTATTGCAGGAAAGAAATATTTCCTGCAGAATGGTGTTGCGTTGAGAGGTCCTGTATACATTGACGACAAGTATTACAACTTCGGTGAGGACGGATATCTAAAGTCCGGCTGGGTAAGCTGGCGTGGGCAGAAGTTCTACAACAACAAGAACGGCACTGTTGTGACAGGTTGGAAGAAGATAGGCGGAAAGCGATATTATTTCAATGATTATGGCATGATGCTCATAAACACTACTGTTGACGGATATAACATTAACAATGACGGAGTTGCGCATAAGGCAAAATAGCAATAAAAAGGACTGCTGTGGTTTAAGACAGCAGTCCTTTTGGTTTTGTGTCAAATTTTTTCAAGCAGGCAGACCGCTGTGGCGGATATGCCTAGTTCCTCGCCTGTGAAGCCTAGTTTTTCTTCAGTGGTGGCTTTAACTGATATTTGTGAAATATCGCAGCCGCAGGCTTCTGCTATACGCTCCCGCATGGAGGTGATATATGGGGCAAGCTTCGGCTTCTGTGCGCAGATGGTGGAGTCTATATTGCCTATTTTCCAGCCTTTTTCGGTCATAACGTTTATGACTTTTTCCATGAGCTTCATACTGTCTGCACCCTCATAGTCGGGGTCATTATCGGGGAAAAGCTTGCCGATATCGCCCAGTGCCAATGCACCAAGTATGGAATCCATTATGGCGTGGGCAAGGACGTCTGCATCGGAATGTCCTAAAAGTCCTTTTTCATATGGTATATCCACGCCGCCGAGAATGAGCTTTCTGCCCTCGGTCAGTCTGTGGACGTCATAGCCGTGTCCTATACGCATTTTTGTTCCTCCTGTCCTGAAAATCGTACTGTTATATTTCCTCGTAGTTGCCTAAAAATTTGAAATATGAAAGCTCTGAATTAAGCTCGCTCATGAGCTTTGCAACGTCCGGAGAGGTTATTGCTCCCTCAAAATCGAGATAGAAAACAACGTCAAAATCGGTGTTTGCGATAGGGCGGCTCTCTATCATGGAAAGGTTAAGGCCTGCCACGGAGAATTTGGTGAGAAGTCTGTAAAGTGCAGATGAGGTATGTGGCAGTGCCAAGGACACTGACACGATGTCAGCATTTTCCGAGCAGAGAGTCTCCTTTGAAATGAGAATAAATTTTGTGTAATTCTCGGCGGCGTTGGCTATATTATGCCTGAGTATCTCAAGATCGTTCTGCTGTGCGCAGGCTTCTGAGCAGATAGCGGCATACGGTTCATTGCTTTCTTTTATGTAGCACGCCGCAAGGGCAGTATTTGCGTATTTATGGCTTTTAAGTCCGTTCTGAGAAAGAAACTCAGAACACTGGCTGAGCGCCTGCTCGTGGGAATAGACTATTTTGATATCCTCAAAGCGTGTGCCTTTTTTTACGGCAAGGCAGTGGGAGATCTTTACCTTAGTTGCTGCGCATATCTTGAAGTCATGCTTTTTCATAAGCTCGTAGGTCTGACCAACTGAGCCTGCGGTGGAATTTGCTATGGGAAGTATGCCGAAATCCGCTGAGCCGTTTTCAACTGATGAAAAAACGTCCTCAAAATCTTCAAAGAACATTGGCTCAAAGTCGCTGAATATCTGCTTGCAGGCTATATGTGAATATGAGCCCACTGTACCTGGGACGGCGACGGTCTTATGACCTGTTAAGTCTAACTTTTTGTACCCTATCTTATCTGAGTCTGCAAAAAACTCCTGATACTGACGGCACTTTGAAATATCCATGATGTTTTGGAAGAACACTCTTGACGCACTTTCCAAGCCCTTTGGTGAGCTTTCTGTTACATGGTCAAGTATCTCGTTTTCACGCTTGCTCTGAAAAACAGGCATATTGTTTGCTATCTTATACTCAGCCACCTTGAAGCTTATCTGCATACGCTTATTGAAAAGCTCCTGAAGCTGGCTGTCTATATCGTTTATTTCATTCCTTAATTCCTGAAGATCCATTTTTACGCTCCTTAACAGACAGAATGATATTATTTTATCATATTTTCTGCCTTTATTCAAGAACTATTTTGTTAATTAAGGCTTTATCGAGCTGAGAAAACGGGATAACGGGCAGAGGGGTGGTATCGGTCTGGGTGAGGATTTTTTCGAGCCAAACCATATGATAGCACTTGTTGAACTTAAAGGCACATCTATGGAACGTACCCACTATGGCATAGCCCATTTTTTCATGGAACTTTACGCTGTCAAAGGTGAGATACTCGTCTTCTTTTTCGGGATAGGCGACGCAGGCATAGAGGTTTGTTATATGCTGTGCCGCAAGGAGCTTTTCAAGGGCGGAGTAGAGTTTTGCACCTATGCCTTTGCGGTGAAGCCCTTTATTTACATAAACTGTGACTTCGACCGACCAATCATAGGCGGCTCTGTTTTTGAAAACGCCTGCATAGGCGTAGCCTGCTATTTTGCCGTTTTCTACTGCGGCTATGTAGGGATAATTTGCGGATATGCGGCGGATACGGTCGGAAAACTCCTCCACAGAGGGGACGTCATACTCGAATGTTATGGCGGTGTCTTCAACGTAGGGACGGTATATTTCAAGAAGCTCGTGAGCGTCCTTCTCGGTAACTGTTCTTATTATCATGGCGTTCTCCTTATAGTACCATTAATACTGTGCCTGCAGTGATAAGCACCGCACCTATGGCTGATCTTACTGTGAAGTCCTCGTGGAGAAATATCACTGCAAGGATAAGGGTGATGACAACGCTGAGCTTGTCTATGGGGGCGACCTTTGAAACGCTGCCCATTTGGATAGCCTTATAATAGCATAGCCACGAAGCACCTGTTGCAAGTCCTGAAAGGATAAGGAATACCCAGCTTTTTCTGCCTATAGAGCCTATGCCGCTTTGTGTGTGGGTGATGAACACCATGAGCCATGCCATAGCAAGCACAACGCAGGTACGCAGTGCGGTGGCAAGATTTGAGTTTACTCCTTCAATGCCGACCTTTGCAAGGACAGAGGTGAGCGCTGCGAAAACAGCGGAGAGAAGCGCAAACACGAACCACATAATACCACTTTCTTTCGTGAAAAATTATTTGCTCATGCTTTATTATAGCACCTAAAGGTGCTTTTTGCAATAGAATGAGCGGCAGGACGTGATATTTTACATCAGACCTGCCACTTATGCTTAGTTATTTGCGGCAAATATTTTTATTGTTCGTGAAAGTGCTGTTACCTGCTGAGGGGTACTGAATGCAGAGGGTGAGAAACGTACTGTGCCTTGCTCTATTGTGCCGAGGGTGGTATGGGTGACGGCGGCACACTGAAGTCCTCCACGGAGGGCGAAGCCTTTTTCGCTGAGATAGGAGGCGATCTCAGCGGAAGGGATATCACCGATGTTAAATGAAAGTATGGGGACTTTCTTTTGGTCTGCTTCATAGAACTTTATTTTATCTATGTCTGAAAGCTGTTCGTAGAGCTGTCTGCAGAGCTTTTCTTCGTGGGCTTTTATTACGGCAGGGGTCTTTTGGCGGACGAACGTTAGTCCCTCGCCAAGACCGATTATGCCCACTGTGTTGATTGTGCCGCTTTCAAGCTTTTCGGGGAGGAAAGGGGTCTGTTCAAGCATGGCGGAGGTCGCACCTGTGCCACCCTCGATTATGGTGGACAGAGAATACTCGCCGTCTGAGATAAGAAGCCCTGTGCCTGTTGGTCCGTAGAGGGCTTTGTGACCTGCGGTGCAGAGAAAGTTGAAGCCGTCTGAGAGAGAAAGCTCCAAAAGCCCGCAGGCTTGTGCGCCGTCGGCTATAAAGCATATGCCGTGGGCTTTGCAGAGGGCGGCTAATTCACGGTATGGCATGAGCCTGCCTGTGACGTTTGAAGCCACTGTACAGCAGATACACTTAGTTTCGGGGGTTATAAGGCGGCGGAAGTTTTCTACTGTTTCGCTGTCTGTTTCCCCTGTTCGGGCAATAGAATATTTCACGCCTCTTGTTTTTGAAAGGGCATATACGGGTCTTGCTACTGCGTTATGCTCGTGGTCTGAGATTATCATATGACCACCGTACTGCATGACACCTTTTATCGCCATGTTAAGGGCATGGGTGCAGTTGGCGGTGAAAGCCACGTTCTCGGTCTGTGCTCCAAACATTTCTGCCGCCTGCTGTCTGACGGTGAATATCTTTTCAGACACTCGCATGGAAAGCTTGTGACCGCTTCTGCCCGGGTTGCCGCCATAGCGTTCTACTGCCTGAGCGACGGCTTTTGCTACGGCAGGGGGCTTGGGATAGGTGGTGGCGGAGTTATCAAAGTTTATTATGCTTCGGGTGTTTATTTTTCTCACCTCTTTTGCTCGAATATCACGTTTCTGAATGGTATGCGCTCTTTTTCAAGTATGGCGGTTATTTCTTCCGGGGGTGCGGTGACGGCTATGGAGTAGCCGCAGCCTGTGCCCAGATCTTTCGGGGTGCGCTGTATTTCGCAGTAGTATTTTAAACTGTTCAGCAAATTTTTTGCTTTCATTGCATAGGTTATGGAAGTCATGGCTATAAGACTCTTTTTCATTTTTTGTTGCTCCTTTATGCTGTACTTGTCCGTATACGCTTTTACGAATACACTTCAGTATATGCCGTTCACTGTTTGAGGGTGAACGCTGAAAGTTTTGTGAAAGGTAGGTGAAATTTGATAAAAGTTAATAGTCAGTTTAAATTTCGGGTGTACTATTTATAATATAAAAAAGAAAAGAGGTAAAAGCTTATGAACGGATTTATGTATAAGGTAGCGAGATTTTTTCAGGGCAGATATGGTATAGACAAGCTTTTTTACGGCATTTGCGGTGTGGCTGTGGTGCTTAGTGCGGCGAATTTGTTTGTAAGGTCGCTTATTTTACAGCTTATGGTATACGCTGTGCTAGTGCTGGCGGTAGTGAGGGCGATGTCAAGAAACTGCCAGAAGCGATACGAGGAGAACATGAAGTTTGAGAGGGTTTTCGGGGGAATTGGCAGGAAATTTTCATTCTGGAAGAGAAAGTTCGCTGACAGAAAGACCCATGTTTATATAAAGTGCGGTGTATGCAAAAAGACGCTAAGGCTTCCAAAGGTAAAGGGTGAACATACTGTGAAATGCCCTAACTGTGCAAATAAGTTCAAGGTGAAGATCTGACCTGTTGCGGAATTTGCGGAAATGTGCTATACTATATAATATAGTATGATACTGTAGGGGTGCAAAGACAATGGGAATGGGCTGTCGAGGACGCCAGCCCCTACGGGAGTGTGTCAGGTACGATTTTTTTGCGAAAAGGGAGCGGCAGGAATGCAGAAAGTAAATTATCAGAAAATGCTGGAGGGCATTATAAAAAAACACGAGGAAAAGGGTGAAGTGCCGACTTTGCTTTTGCATAGCTGTTGTGCGCCATGTTCTTCTTATGTGCTTGAATATCTGTCGCAGTATTTTAAGATAACTGTGTTTTACTACAATCCGAACATTTATCCCCGTGAGGAGTACGATAAGCGTGTGGCGGAGCTTCAAAGGCTTATTGCACAAATGCCTATGAAAAATCCTGTTACGTTCGTGGAGCGTGGGTATGACGAGGGTGAGTTTTTTCAGGCTGTTAAGGGCTTTGAGGATATACCTGAGGGCGGGGAGAGATGCTTTCGATGTTACAGGCTCAGGCTTGAACGGACGGCTCAGCTTGCCAATGAGCTTGATATGGACTATTTTACCACAACGCTGTCTATTTCACCATACAAGAATGCTCAGAAGCTCAACGAGATATCGGAGGAGCTTGGGGAGATATATGATGTAAAGGCACTTCCTGCGGATTTCAAGAAGCGTGAGGGCTACAAGCGTTCCATTCAGCTTTCAGCGGAATACGGGCTTTACAGGCAGGATTACTGCGGTTGTATCTTCTCAAAAAGAGAGCGTGAAAGGCTGAATACGATTACAACAAAATCTGAATAAATATAAATATATTAATGTTGTGTAAAATACTTGTGCATACCATGGCAACATATCTGGTTATATATAGCAAAAACAATATACAAATTTGTGAAAAATGGCTAAAGATATGTGGTTAATTTGTGAAAAACGTTTATTGAAATACTTGTAAATGTGTGTTACAATAAAGACAAGGTGTATGTTGAGGAGATATCGCTCAATATGTATCTAAAAAATTATTAATAAAAATGGAGGAAAAACAAATGAAAATCTCTAAGATTCTCGCTGGTATGTCAGCTATGGCTCTCGCAGCTTCAATGATGACTATGGGCGCTTCCGCAGAAATTTCAAATGCAAATTTCAATGACGGCAAGGACTACTGCTTTGACGTATTTGCAGCAGTAGGTGCTGAAAAGGCAGCTACTATCTCAAGCGTAAGAGCTAAGCTCTCTTTCAAGAACATTGATGATCTTAAGGCTAACGGCGCAGGCGGCGGATTTATCACAAGCAGCGACGGAAATAACTGGAAGTCAACAGAGTTCGGTAACGACGGTGCTGACAAGCCAATCACATTCGTAGTTGACGAAGCTTCTTCAACAGCTACAATGGAAAAGACTCTTACTGATGCTGACAAGTTCACAGGTAGTGGCGAGGACGCTCTGTCATATGCTCAGGTAGTTTTCCAGAGCTGGTGGGGCGAATTTTCAGTTGACAACGTAGCTTGCTACGATGCTGCTGGCGAACTCGTTTGCTCAGTAACAGGCGACGGAATTGACCTTTACAAGGCTCCTGAAAAGGGCGGAAACGAAGTTGACCTCAGCGAATACAAGAAGCAGACAGAGGTTACACTTAACGGTGAAGGCAGATCTGTAACTGACAGCGGTAAGGTAAGAATCAACATTAAGCACCCATGGGTAGATGATGCAACATTCAACCTTGTTGATGATTGGAGCGTATTTACAGGTGCTGACGCTATTGCTGTTACAGTTGATATCTCAAATGTAACTGACGCATTCAATGCTTATCCATGCTTCTCAAATGGTATTGAGAACAGCATTGGTTATTGGGAAGCTTCTGATAACAACCCTGCTGTTACAGTAAACGCTGACGGCACATACACATTTATCGTTAAGTTCCCTTCAGCTCTTGAAATGGACGCAAAAAATATGTTCTTTGACATCAACACAGACCTCGCTGGTACAGACGGCGAAGATCCTGCTGTTAAGATGGCTGTTAAGAAGGTTGTAGTTCTCAACAAGAGTGATGCTGAGCCAACAGATCCTTCTGAGTCAACAGCTGATTCAACAGATTCAACAGATTCTGACGATTCAAATGATGTTCTCGTAGATTCTACAGATTCTAAGACTAACTCTGCTGCTACATCTTCTAAGGCTGCTAACAACGCATCTAACACAAACCCAAGCACAGGCGCTGCTGCTCTTGCTGCTGTAGGTGTTGCACTTGCTGGTGCTGCTGTAGTTGCTACTAAGAAGAGAAAGTAATCTGTAATTCAGATAATTCTTACTTAGAATAATTAAAGACCTGTCTTTCGGGACGGGTCTTTTTTTATTGCTTTTTTA
Organism: Hominimerdicola aceti; assembly: GCF_025567495.1. NCBI lineage: Bacteria > Bacillati > Bacillota > Clostridia > Eubacteriales > Oscillospiraceae > Hominimerdicola > Hominimerdicola aceti. The sequence continues at coordinate 284,448 of NZ_JAOQJZ010000001.1, forward strand.
TCGATGTAGTGGTATAATTGATTTATAAACTGCGGAGGTGTTTTTTATGCGTATAGTTTTTGATGATATTAAAGAGAGCCTTGCACCGAATTTCAAGGGTGGCGAGAAAAGCTTTGCAAGCAGGGTCTATTCTGACGGAAAGAACAAGATGATGAAAGGCAGGCTCGAGCCGGTGGCTTCTATTGGTCTGCACAGACATGAGGGCAACTGCGAGATGATATATGTTCTTGAGGGCAGTGGCAAAATGCTTTATGACGGCGGTGAGGAAAGACTGTCGGCAGGAGATTTCCATTACTGCCCCGACGGCCATGAGCATAGCTTTATCAATGACGGCGACAGCGACCTTGTGTTTATTGCAGTTGTGCCAGCTCAGTAGATTTTTGCAGTTTTGTATCTGTGAAATAGTGGGCCAAAATGGCTTTGTAGTCTGAGCCTTTTTCTGCCATTGCGTTTGCGCCGTACTGGCTCATTCCTACGAGGTGTCCGAAGCCGTGAGAGGTGAAAGTGAATTTTGTGTTGGCAAAGGTGAACTCGAAACATGGCGAGGAGATATCAAGGATATCGCAGAATGTGTTGGGCTGGATATCATAGCCACAGACGGTCAGGTTCGTTACATAGCCTATGCCGTCTGTTTTTGTTTTGAGCCAACTATCAGCATTGGCGAGGGGAGTGAAATTAATATCGGGGAAGCGGTCAAGAAGCTTGTCTTGAAATTCCTTGGCGGTGAGTGTCTGGGTGCATTCTGTGGTGACAAGGTCTTTGTCAGCGGAGCTGTCTACTGACAGAAGATATGGGATATCCTCTCCCCATGCGTTTTTGGCGGATTGGGTATGACCGTTTGAAGCAGCGTGAAAGGCGACGATTATCGGTTCGCCTTTATAGGTGAGGATTTCGTTTTCCACTGACTGCACGGCTGACTTTACCTTTTTGTATGCCTTTTCATAGTCGCTGCCGTAATATTCTTTGGCGGCTTTCAGGGTAAAAAAGCTTTGGTAGAGGGTGCTGTCATCGCTGATGAGTGCGCCTTTTAAGGCGGGAGTAGGCGACTGGGCTTCGGAGAGCTGTCGGCGGCATATGTAGGTATGGGCGAGGACGGCTTGCGCTTTCAGGGCTTCTTCGTCAAAGTCCGCAGGCATTTGTGCAAGCACTGAGCCTATCATATATTCTTCAAGGGTGAAGTTTTCGGTCTTGCCGCTTTCGGTGAAATATACGGCTATTTTTTCTTTTTCTGAAAATGCAGGTTTCGATGCGGACTCGTTTGGGCGAAGAAATACTATGGTCGGTATTATTGTAAGGATAACAGCAAATACTGCCATTATCTGTATCAGGTCTTTCATATGGTTTGTCCTTTCTTTTTTGGGGTACTATATTATATTCATGCAGTGGAGCAAATATTCATACAGGGCAAATTTTTGTACTGCAAATTTTTAAATGGCGGAGATATGCGGTTTTAATTTGACAGGTTATCTTAATACTTGACAAAAATCTGAAAAAGGTGTATAATATAACTTATATTTATAATATACTTGAAAGCGAGATGATCTATTCAATGATAAATAATGCAGCAAGGTCGCTTTTATGCGAACAGTTTATAGCAAACAATACTATTGACCCTAAGCTTTATGACAGATATGTGGTAAAAAGAGGACTTAGAAACTCTGACGGTACAGGTGTTATGGCTGGTCTTACTAATATCTGTAACGTACACGGATATGTGGTAAACGAGGGTGAGAAATCTCCTATTCAAGGTCAGCTTATCTTCCGTGGATACAACATCAATGATCTGGTGTCCAACGCTCAGAAGGAGAACCGTTTTGGTTATGAGGAGATAGTGTATCTGCTGCTCATGGGCGATCTGCCTAACAGGGAGGAGCTTACTGCGTTCAAGGGAATGATGGCTGAAAACAGACCTCTCCCTGACAACTTCTTTGAGGACATGATACTTAAAGCTCCGTCAAAGAACATCATGAATAAGATGGCAAGAGCAATTCTGGCTCTTTACTCTTATGACGATAACCCTGAGAATCGTTCTCCTGAGTATGAAATGGCTACGGCTATCTCTATAATCTCTAAATTGCCTAACATCATGGTTTCGGCTTATCAGGTAAAGAAACGCTGTTATGACGGTGAAAGCTTGTTCATGCACCCTCTGATACCTACACATTCTACTGCGGAGATGATACTGTCGGCACTGCGTCCGGACAGACAGTTCACTGAGGAAGAGGCTAAGATACTTGATCTGTTACTTATGCTCCACGCTGAGCATGGCGGAGGAAATAACTCGACTTTTGCCTGCCGTGTGCTTACATCTTCCGGAACGGATCCTTATTCTGCATACTCTGCGGCTATCGGTTCACTGAAAGGTCCACGTCATGGTGGCGCTAACCTTAAGGTGGCGGCAATGCACCAGTGCATAAAGGACAACGTTCAGAACTGGGAGGACGAGGGCGAGATCGCTGATTTTCTCACAAAGATACTCAACAAGGAAGCTTTTGACCACACAGGTCTTGTTTATGGCATGGGTCACGCTGTTTACACATTGTCTGACCCTAGAGCTGTCATACTCAGAGAGAATGCCAAGAAAATGGCTGAGAACACTGAGTTTGAGAGAGAATACAAGCTTCTTGAAGCGGTGGAAAGACTTACTCCTGAGCTGTTCAAGAAGATCAAGGGCAGTGACAAGGCGATGTGCGCTAACGTTGATATGTACTCGGGCTTTGTTTACAGTATGCTGGGTATACCTGAGGATCTTTACACGCCTATGTTCGCTGTTTCAAGAATGGCAGGCTGGTGCGCACACAGATTTGAAGAGCTTGTAACAGGCAAGAGGATAATCCGTCCTGCATACAAGGCTATCTCAGGTGAGAAGAAGTATATCCCATTGGACGAAAGATAAGCAAAATTATTTTTACCTGTTCCTAATGGGCGGAAAAAGGCTTGAAATATTTTTGCGTATATGATATAATAGAATCGGGTGTATGCCCGGTTCTATTTTTTTGTTTGGTGTATCAGGAGGGATCGCTTGAAAAATCTTAAATTGGCTGCTGTTTGTCTTTCTTGTCTTACTATGACAGGCTGTTCGGCACTGAATTTTTCTGTTGAGGGACTTATAAACGCCCCGAAGCTTACCTCTGAGCAAAGCGAGATACATCAGGCGCTTATCGAGAGCGTGGGCAGTAATATAACTCTGAAATATCCTAAAAACGGTGAATACCGCTCGGCTTATGTTATCGCTAATATCGACGATGAGCCTACGGACGAGGCTATGGTCTTCTATGAGTACACTTCAAACGGATCTGAGGAGGACGGCTTGAGGGTGAACATTCTCGACAAGGACGAGGACGGCAAGTGGTATTCTGTGAAAGAGCTTGCAGGCGCAGGCACGGACATAGATCAGGTCATTATCTCGCCTATGGGAAGCAATAACCAGACGGACGTTTTTGTGGGATATCAAAATCTTACTAATGATGAAAAGACTATGGAGATATACAGCTATACCGACGGAGATTTCAAGCGTGTGGCGCTTGATACTTATTCGGTGCTGGAGCCTTTGGATATAAACAATGATGGTTATATAGAGCTTATCACCATTCAGAGAAGCACCAATAATGATACAGGTGCGGTGACGGCAAAGGCTTCTATGCTCAACATGAAAAACAATGAGATAACCCGCGGCGAGAACGTTGATATGTGCGATAATGTGACTTCTTATGTGTCATCAAAGACGGGAATGCTTGACAGCGGCAGGCGTGCTATTTTTATTGACGGACTGACTGCTGACGGAAAATTGCAGACGGAGATAATATACTACAGATATTCGGGACTTCAAAATCCTATGCAGCTTAGAAGCGAAAAGCTGCTGCCTTTATGCACAAGACCAGCGGGCTACTACAGTGAGGACATGGACGGCGACGGTGATGTGGAGATACCGTCAACTTCGCCTATGGTGGGTTATGAAAACGCTGTGGCAGACGAAATGCTCTATATGACTACATGGAGCGTTTACGAGGATTTTTATGATCTGAAAACAAAATACACAGGCTATTATGCCATATCTGACGGATATTTTGTAACGTTCCCAAAACGCTGGAACAGTTCTGTTACGGTGAAAAAGGACAGCGACACAAACGAGCTTGTTTTCTATAAATACACGGGAGATATAAACGAGAGCAACGAGGAGATAATGCGTATCGCTGTGTCTTCAAAGAATGATTCGGAGGATTATATCTCTGACGGATATGAGCTTATCGACAGCAAGGGTCAGCTTGATTATTTTGTGAAGCTTCCTCTTGACAGGCGTGAAAAGCTCATACCGACTATTGACGAAATTCAGAATAATTTTTACATAATAAACTGATCTTGGAGAGGAGTAAATGTAATGAAAAGAGTTTTGGTTTGCGAGGACGAAGATTCAATTAGAGAATTTGTGGTCATAAACCTTGTAAGAAGCGGTTACGAGGTAGTTGACGTAAACTGCGGTGAGGACGCTCTCAAAGCCTATGACGAAAAGGACGGCGGTTTTGACGTTGCTCTGCTTGATATTATGATGCCCGGCATCGACGGAATGCAGGTGTGCAAGAAGATAAGAGAGAAAAGCAACACTATCGGCATTATCATGCTTTCGGCAAAATCACAGGAAATGGATAAGATATCATGCCTTATGAGCGGTGCTGACGATTATATCACAAAGCCGTTCTCTATTTCTGAGCTTATTGCAAGAGTTGACGCTGTTTGCAGGCGTGTAAATCGTTCAGGCTCTAAGCCTGAGGAGGCTTCACAGATAGTTTCAGGTCCATTTACCCTTAATCTTAAGAGCAGAACTGTTTTCAAGAACGGTGAGCAGATAGACCTTACACAGGTGGAGTATCAGATAATGGAGTATTTCTTCAAAAATCAGAATACTGCACTTGACCGTTCAAGTATACTCAATCACATATGGGGAGAGAGCTATTACGGCGACGATAAGATAGTGGACGTGAATATCAGAAGAATAAGAATGAAGATAGAGGACGAGCCTTCTAATCCTAAGTATATCCTTACTATATGGGGCTTTGGCTACAAGTGGGCAGGCGGCTCTAACTGAGCTGTGAAAACATGATGAACGGAGTTTTTATCAGTTGAGCGGAAAAAAAAGAAAAAGCGGCAGACTAAGTATCACACAGCACTGGCTGAGGAACAACCTCGGGGTGGTCGTGGGAATACTTGTGGTGCTTGAAATACTGCTTATCGTGGTGGTGAGAAATTATTACTACAGTTCCACAAGGCAGTATCTTACATCTAAAATGAAGATAGTCACCACGGCGGTAGTGAACGCTTCAGGTGACGAGCAGACTAACTATAATTCTCAGATACGCTCCCTTGTGGAAAGCTATGACGAGAAAGACAAGATAGAGCTTATGGCTATCAAGACCGACGGTGAGGTCGATGTTACATCATCAGGCTTCTCTCCCTCGGAGAATGACAACATGACCGATTATGAGGACGCAAAGAAGTCCGACACGGGAATAGGCACACAGATATATGAGCTGTCAACAGGGGAAAAGGTCATGGCGATAACATCAGTCATATCTCCGAAGGGAAGCGAATATGAGGCACTGAGAATGTTGTCTTCCATGAAAAATATCGACCATCAGATCTTTATTATGTCTATGATAATCACGGCTATCGTTGTGGCTGTCATAATGCTCATGTTTTTCTCGGGAATGTTTTTTATCAAATCTATCGTTTTGCCTATAAGAAGCATAAACAGCATAACAAGGCGGTATGCTACGGGAGATTTCAGCGAACGTCTTGAAAAGAAACGAAATGACGAGCTTGGCGAGCTTTGCGACTCTATCAACTACATGGCGCAGGAGCTTTCTAATACAGAACAGATGAAGAACGAGTTCATATCCTCTGTATCTCATGAGCTGAGAACTCCGCTTACCGCTATAAGGGGCTGGACGGAAACTGTTACCAGTATGTATGAGGACAAGGAAACCTTCAAGAAGGGTATGAGGGTCATCACAAGTGAAACGGAGAGGCTTTCGCAAATGGTCGAGGAGCTTCTTGACTTTTCCAGGATACAGGACAACAGACTCACGCTTATTATGGATACTATAGATATTCTTGCGGAGCTTGGGGAAACTGTGCTTATCTATCAGGAGAGGGCCAAGGCGCTTGGTATAACACTCAATTACTACGAGCCGAAAATGCTGCCGTTTGTTTACGGCGACAAGAACAGGCTTCGTCAGGTATTCATAAATATTGTGGACAACGCTATCAAATACTCCAACAAGGGCGACACTGTATCGGTGGAGGCTTATGAGGAGGACAATGAGGTATGTATTTCCATTTCCGACACGGGTATGGGAATATCAAAGGAAGACCTGCCAAAGGTCAAGACGAAATTCTTCAAGGCAAACCACACAAGACGTGGTTCGGGAATAGGTCTTGCGGTGGCAGACGAGATCATTCAGCGGCATGGCGGTACGCTGGAGATAAACAGTGAGCAGGGAGTAGGTACAACAGTGATGATAACGCTCCCTTGTATCGAGCAGAAGAAAAAGCCTGACAATCAGGCAACTGTAGACGTGGAGCTTATTTCTTCTGAGCCTATCGAAAACAACGACAACGTGCAGTAGACGCACACACCGCCTTGAAAGGAAAGAAAATGAGCAGTAAAGCACAAAGCAAGGAAAAATTTAAGTCAAAGATCGGTGGACAGGCTGTTATCGAGGGCGTTATGATGCGTGGCATCGATAAGGCGGCTATGGCTTGCCGTCTGCCTGACGGCACCATAGACCTGGAGGAGTGGGCTATAAAGGGCGGGAAAGATACGCCTTGGTACAGGAAAACGCCTTTTGTGAGGGGCATTTTCAGCTTCCTTACTTCTCTTATAGACGGCTACAAGTGCCTTACAAGATCGGCTGAAAAGCAGATGACGGAGGACGATAAGGAGGAGCAGACCAAGTTTGAACAGTGGTTGGACGATAAGCTTGGGGAAAAGCTCGGTCCTATCATCACGGCGATATCTATGGTGCTGGGTGTGGGTCTGGCGATATTGCTGTTTATGTATCTGCCGTCGGTTGTGTCTAAATTCATAAGCAAGTTCGTTCATCTGTCGGCATTCGGAAAGAATCTTATCGAGGGAATACTGAAGATAGCTATATTCATAGGCTACACGGCTTTGACTGCTCTTACTAAGGATATAAGGCGTACATATGAGTATCACGGTGCTGAGCACAAGACTATTGCTTGCTATGAGCATGAAGAAGAGCTGACGGTTGAGAATGTGAAGAAATACACACGTTTTCACCCACGCTGCGGAACGAGCTTTATTTTCCTTGTGCTGTTTATAAGCATTTTTGTAAACACAATATTCAGAGTATCATGGGCAAGCATTTTTCTGAGAGTTGTTATAAAGATAGCGCTTCTGCCTATCGTTACGGGTATTGCTTACGAGCTTATAAGGCTTGCGGGAAAATATGACAATATTTTCACTAAGATAATCTCTGCACCGGGTCTGTGGATACAGAGGATAACTACAAGCGAGCCTGATGAAAGTCAGATAGAATGTGCTATAGCGGCACTGAAAGCTTGTATACCTGAAAATAAGGAAGATGACAAATGGTAAAAAAGGAACTGTTTGATAAATGCGTGGGACTGCTTGAAGAAAGCGGTCTTGGCGAGAACGCTGCTTGCGAGGTCACATGGGTGTTTGAAGATGTGGCTGAGGGGGAGGATATCACTCCTGAGCAGGAAAAGCGTATAAGCGACATTGTCACACGTCGCTGTGAGGGCTATCCTTTGCAGTATCTCCTTGGACAGTGGGAGTTTTATGGTCTGCCTTTCAAGGTGGGCGAGGGCATGCTGATACCACGTCAGGACACGGAAACTATTGTTGACACGGCTTTGAAGATGTTTGCAGGCAAGAAGGATATCACTGTTATAGACCTTTGTTCAGGCTCGGGGTGCATTGGTATCGCCCTTGAAAGGAAGCTTGACTGCGGTCGGGCAGTGTGTGTGGAGAAGTCTGAAAAGGCGGCAGAGTATCTCCGTGAGAATATAAGTCTGAACGGCTCGGGGGCTGAGATAGTCATGGGCGACGTTACAGACGAAAAGCTTGTGGAGGATATGCCTGAGGCTGACCTTATAGTGTGCAATCCCCCTTATCTCACAACAGAGGACATGGACGCTTTACAGCGTGAGGTCACTTTTGAGCCTGCGGAAGCTCTTTTCGGCGGTGAGGACGGCTTGGACTTCTATCGTGAGATAGTTCGCAAGTGGAAGAAAAAGCTTAAAATCGGCGGCGTTATGCTCTTTGAGATCGGTATCGGTCAGGAGGACGAAGTAATGCGGCTGATGATACAGCACGGCTTTAAGAACGTGAGATGCAGGAAAGACTTGTGCGGTGTTTACCGCTGTGTTTCGGGCATTTATGAGAAATAGTACGAAAATTTGTACATATAGATAAATTGCGGTTACTGTACAGACAAACGGACAGTTAGTGTGATATGATATAGATACGGATAAAACACCGATAAGATAGGGAGGTCATATAAAATGGCGATAGACAAGAAGAAAAAAGAAGCCGTTAAGACGGTAGTAAAAATAACTGACGCAGAGGAAAAGAAAAAGGCTCTTGACACAGCGATAGCATATATTGAAAAGCAGTTCGGCAAGGGTGCGATCATGAAGCTTGGCGAGGCTAAGGCTATGGATATTGAGGCTATACCGACAGGCTCAATGACCCTTGATATGGCGCTTGGTATTGGAGGAGTGCCGAGAGGAAGAATTATTGAGATATACGGACCTGAGTCATCAGGTAAGACAACGGTCGCACTTCATGTTATCGCAGAAACACAGAAAATGGGCGGAGAGGTAGCTTTTATCGACGTTGAGCATGCTCTTGACCCTGTTTATGCAGGTCAGCTTGGCGTTGATATAGACAATATGCTTGTTTCTCAGCCTGACAGTGGTGAGCAGGCTTTGGAGATAGCCGAGGCTCTGGCACGTTCAGGTGCTATCGACTGTATCGTTATCGACTCGGTTGCGGCTATGGTAACAAAGTCTGAGATAGACGGTGAAATGGGCGACACTCACGTTGGTCAGCTTGCAAGACTTATGTCTCAGGCTATGAGAAAGCTCACATCTGTTATCGCAAAGTCCAATACAACGGCCATATTTATCAATCAGGTCCGTGAGAAGATAGGTGTTATGTACGGAAACCCTGAAACTACTCCAGGCGGACGTGCTTTGAAGTTCTACGCTTCTGTAAGAATAGAGGTCAGACGTGGAGAGCAGATAAAGAACGGCTCTGAGGTCATTGGTAACAGAACAAAGTGCAAGGTGGTAAAGAATAAGGTAGCACCGCCGTTCAAGGAGTGCGAGTTCGATATCATGTACGGCAAGGGTATCTCCCGTGTGGGCGAGGTGCTTGACATGGCGGTCGATCTTGATATCGTTAAGAAGGGCGGAGCTTGGTTCAGCTACAACGATATGAAGCTTGGTCAGGGACGTGACAACGCTAAGGAGTTCCTGCTGAACAATCCTGATATCATGGACGAGATAGAAGCCAAGATAAAGGAACATCAGGCGGAGCTTGTGCTTGCGGCGCAGAAAGATAAAAAGGCCAAGAAGCTTGAAGAAAAGGCTAACGCAGGTGCGGCGGCTCAGAGTGCAAATGAGGATATGGCTGCTGACAAGCCTGAGAAGAAGATACGCAAGGCGGCAAGCGACAAGTCTGTTGTGGCAAAGCCTGAGGAGGACTTCGAGGAGTTCGCTCCTGTTGACATAAGCGAGCTTGGTGACTGATAAATGCTTAAAATAACGGGCGTTTCAAAATACAAGGGCAGTACATACATGATAGAGTTCGAGGAGGGCGAAACGGCTTTTCTCAACTACGAGATAGTGTCTGCCTATGGTCTGAGAGCAGGGCTTGATATGCCTGAGTCTGCTTGGGAGAAGATAGTTTTTGACAACGAGTTCAGAAAGGCTAAGGAAAGGGCTTTGTATCTCCTTGATTACAGGGACTATTCCTATGTGGAGCTTTATAAAAAGCTTGAAAAGAATTACAGTGAGGAGATATGCGACGCTGTAATGGATAAGATGCTGGAGCTTGGGACGGTCAACGACAGGCGGTATGCTCAGGGGCTTGCGAGGACTTATGTGGAAGTGCGTAAATACGGATATTACCGTGCTTATCAGCAGATGAGACAGAAAGGGCTTACGAAGCCTATAATAGAGGAAGCTCTGGAGGAATACAGCGAGGGTACATACGAACGGCTGTATGAACTTGTGGAGCGAAAGTATCTCAGATATCTTGACGGAGAAAAGGGTGACATAAAGGTAAAAAACGCCCTTGTGCGTTTGGGGTATTCATACGACATAATAAAAGAGGTGCTTGCTGACATAAAACAGGAGTACGGCGACGAATAAAGGAGCAAAGAATGAAAAAGATCATTTTTGCGGTGGCTATACTGAGTGCGGCGGTCATGACAGGCTGTTCGCTGAGCTTTGACGGCACAGACAGCTCTCAGCCTGCGGAAAATGTTCAGGGCAGTGAGAACGCTGTGACAACGCAGGGAACTGATACGGAAAGCGAAGAAGCCGCTGACCCGCTTGAAGAGGCAAAGGACGTTGCGGCAATGTATCTTAAAGCCGCAAACGCTGAGTTTGACCAATCAATGGTTAAGCTTATGACAGACGATTATGCCGCTGACTATGAATATATGAAAAAGAACATGGGCGGCGACAATGAATACGGTGAGGACGAGCAGATAAGCGGAGTAAGATATAGCTTTGACAAGGATAAGTGCGGCTTTATCGACAAGGTGAACATCTCGGAGGAGTATTCAAAGGCGGCTGAGCTTTATGTGACCATAGCTTATGACAGCTCTGAGGGAGAGGTCACGTCATCGCAGTATATTCTTATGGTGCTTGATAAGGACAATGATTGGAAAGTTTGCTTTGCAGGCTCTAAGGCACAGGCTTACGCAGACGGCATAATCACTGACGAAAACTCGGAAAAGGCTGAGGCTAACGCTCAGGCGGTATATGAGGCGGCAGAAAAGGCGGTCACGGAGCTTTCAAAAGACAAGAGCTACAAGTTTGAGTACATGAACTACATTTCCACAGAGACGGATAAGTTCATAGAAAAGATAAAGGAACAGCTTCCTGAGGAGCTTAAGGATACATATTTCACTGTTTTTATTGATGAAGGAAAGCTTGATTATGTTGTTTGGTCGCAGGAAGCAGGGTCAGAGATAACTGTTACTTACCCTGAGAAGAAAAACTGACGGTGCAAAAGTGCTTGACAAAATAAATGGCGTGGTGTATAATATAGGTAACCACGAGATTGATCGTGTTCACAGTGACACACAAATGAAACCCCCGAAAGTTGCAGCTTTCGGGGATTTCTTTTGGGATCATGCCGGACTTACTTTCTGTATGCTTTTGGCTTTGTGGAAATTTCATAAATATTTTGATTTTTGTCATACAATAGTGACTAAAAGGGCTTGACAAAACTGTGTAAAAGTGAGATAATAAGATAGATTATTGTGATACTTTATGCCGTCCATTGGCGGTGTAGGATTGGAGATTTTTTCATGGCAACTAGAGTGGGAATGGTTTCTCTCGGATGTCCTAAAAATCAGGTGGACGCTGAGCATATGCTCTATGATCTGCGCAAAGAGGGTTTTCAGATAGTTTCTGACGCAGCCCTTTCTGATGTGGTCATTATCAATACCTGTGGATTTATCGAGTCGGCTAAACAGGAGGCTATAGACACTATACTTGAGTTCTGTACTCTCAAGCAGGAGGGCAGGATAAAGGCGGTAATAGCTACGGGCTGTCTTGCTGAAAGATACCGTGACGAAATGAAAAAGGAGATCCCTGAGCTTGACGCTGTTGTGGGAATAGGCTCTAACGGAAAAATTTGCGATATCATAAGAGAGATACTGCTGGATAAGCAGGCAGTCTGTTCTTATGGCGCAAAAACTGAGCTTTCCATGGAGGGCGGAAGAATTATTTCTACTGAGCCTTTCTATGCATATATAAAGATAGCCGAGGGTTGCAGCAACAACTGCACTTACTGCGCTATCCCGTCTATAAGAGGAAAATACAGAAGCAGACGCATGGAGGATATCGTCAAGGAAGCCAGATGGCTGGCTGAGAACGGCGTTACGGAGCTTGTAGTTGTGGCGCAGGATACAACACGCTATGGCGAGGATATATACGGCAAGTCTATGCTCCCTGAATTGCTCACTGCACTTTGTGAGATAGACGGCTTCAAGTGGATAAGAACGCTTTATTGCTATCCTGAGAGGATAACGGACGAATTGCTGGACGTTATCGCTAAAGAGGACAAGCTTGTAAAGTATCTTGATATGCCTATACAGCACTGCAACAAGACCATACTTAAAAGAATGAACCGCCATGGGGACAGAGAGACTCTTACGGCGCTTATAAAGAAGATAAGAGAAAAGATACCGAACGTTACGCTGAGGACAACTCTTATCACAGGCTTCCCAGGGGAAACTGAGGAACAGTTTGAAGAGCTTTGCGAGTTTGTAAAGGAAATTCGCTTTGAAAGGCTCGGCTGTTTTGCTTACTCGCCTGAGGAGGGTACGCCTGCGGAGAAGTTTGAAGATCAGGTGCCTTTAAAGGATAGAGAGCGCAGAGCGGAGATAATAATGGAAGAACAGATGATTATTTCCGACAGCCTTAATGAGGCTGCTCTCGACAGCGAAGTCGAGGTGGTTTGCGAGGGCTTTGACAGATATGCCGAGTGTTACTACGGCAGAAGTCAGGCGGACGCACCTGAGATAGACGGAAAGATATTCTTCCTGAGCGAGGATAAAGTTAGGGTCGGCGAGTATGTCAAGGTAAAAATTGACGATACTATGGATTATGACCTTATCGGCTCAAAAATGTAGATGAAAGGAATTTGATATGAACCTGCCAAATAAACTTACAGTGCTTAGAGTAATATTGATACCGTTTTTCCTGCTGTTCGTGCTGCTTTTCAAGATACCGCATCACATGGTGTTTGCGCTTATCGTGTTCGCTGCGGCTTCAATTACAGACTGGTTTGACGGCAAGATAGCAAGAAAGCACAATCTTGTTACAACATTCGGAAAGTTTCTTGACCCGCTTGCAGACAAGCTTCTTGTTATGACGGCGCTTATCTGCTTCACATTTGAACGTTGGATAGACCCTGTTGCGGTGGTACTGATACTTGCGAGAGAGTTTATGGTAACGGGTCTTAGACTTGTTGTGGCTAGCGAGGGCGTTGTGGTCGCAGCAGGAATATGGGGCAAGCTGAAAACTGCTTTCACCATGGTTGCTCTTATTGCTATAATGGTGCTTCAGATAATTAATGATACGCCAAAGGGTAGTCCTAATTACACATGGGGAACACCTGTGTTTATCGTAAACGAGATACTCATTTGGATAGCTGTTGTGCTGACAGTCATTTCTGGCGCAGTTTATCTTAAGGGATACTGGAAGTATATAGATTCGGGCAAATAATGTGGCCTGCCGACGTGTTGCGGCATATGATAACTTAATATATAAATGCGTATCAGCAAGAGTAGCTGTAAGGTAATTTTCAGAGAGGAGCCGTTTGGTGCAAGGCTTCAAGGACTTTCAGTGAAGTGCGGCTGACAGCAGGGAGCGAACAACGGCGAAAGCTTAGTATTCCTCTCCGTAGGGTCTGCGTTAAAGATATTGAGCTGTACAAAATTTTGTGCAGGAAATCGGAGTGGGACCGTAGATCATAATCTGCCTCCGGAGTGGTGAAACGCCATTCCGGAGGTTTTTTCTTAGAAAGGGAGAGATAGATATGACGATTTTGGAAAATATAAAGCATGATATTCAGACTATAAAGGACAGAGATCCTGCGGCAACTAGCACGCTGGAGATCCTCACATATTCGGGGCTTCACGCTGTGGCTTTTTACAGGGTGTCGCACTGGTTCTATGTTCACAAGCACAAGGTCATCGCAAGATGTATTTCGCAGTTTGCAAGAATGTTGACAGGTATCGAGATACACCCAGGTGCTAAGATAGGCAAGGGTCTGCTTATCGACCACGGCTCGGGTGTTGTTATAGGTGAGACCGCTGAGATAGGCGATTACTGCCTGCTGTATCAGGGCTGTACCCTTGGCGGAACAGGTAAAGACCACGGTAAAAGACACCCGACTCTTGGAAACAATGTTATGGTAGGGTGCGGTGCAAAGGTGCTTGGACCATTCACTGTGGGGGACAATGCAAAGATAGCCGCAAATGCGGTAGTTCTTGAGCCTGTGCCTGCAAACTCAACGGCTGTGGGCGTGCCTGCAAGGATAGTTAAGCAGAACGGCAAGCGCACCTGCGACCTCGATCAGGTGCATATCCCTGACCCTGTGGCTCAGGAGCTTTGCCAGACAAGAATACAGATAGCTAAGCTGGAAAAGAGAGTGGCTGAGCTTGAAAAGATTGGAAAGAAAGAGCAGTAAAATATAAGGAAAGAGGTAAAGATAAATGAACATTTATAACACGCTTACTCACAAGATCGAAAAATTTGTACCAAACGAGCCGGGCAAGGTGTCAATGTATACCTGCGGTCCTACAGTTTATCACTATGCCCATATCGGCAATCTGAGAAGCTATATAATGGAGGACGTTTTGGAAAAGTATCTCCGCTATGACGGTTATGACGTAAAGAGAGTAATGAACATCACTGACGTTGGTCATCTTACTTCTGACGGCGATACAGGCGATGATAAAATGCTCAAGGGCGCAAAGCGTGAGCATAAGACTGTTATGGAGATCGCAAAATTCTACACTGACGCTTTCTTTGAGGACTGCAAGAAGCTAAATATCAAAAGACCTGACGTTGTTGAGCCTGCAACGGGCTGTATTGGTGATTTTATCAAGGTGATATCTGCTCTTATGGACAAGGGCTATGCTTATGAGGCAGGCGGAAACATCTATTTTGATACTTCAAAGCTGAAAGAGTATTATGTTTTCCACAATTTTAATGAGGAAGATCTTGAGGTCGGCGTTCGTGAGGGCGTTGAGGAGGACACAAACAAGCGCAACAAGGCTGACTTTGTACTGTGGTTCACAAAGTCTAAGTTCGATGATCAGGAGCTTAAATGGGATTCTCCTTGGGGCGTTGGCTACCCTGGCTGGCATATCGAGTGTTCATGTATCTCCATGAAGCATCTTGGCGAAAGACTTGACATTCACTGCGGTGGTATCGACAACGCTTTCCCACACCACACAAACGAGATAGCACAGTCTGAGGCTTATCTTGGTCACAAGTGGTGCAACTACTGGTTCCATATCCTGCACCTTAACACAAACAGCGGAAAGATGTCAAAGTCTAAGGGCGAGTTCCTTACTGTTTCACTGCTGGAGTCAAAGGGCTATGACCCACTGGTATACAGATTTTTCTGCTTGCAGTCACACTACAGAAAGTCACTTGTTTTCACATACGAAAACCTTGACAACGCAAAGACTGCATACAACAAGCTCACTGCAAGGATAGCACAGCTTATGGCTGACAAGAAGCCTGACGAGGTGGTGGAGCTTGAGGATTTTGAGAAGTTCAAGGGTAGCTTCAAGGCGGCACTTGATGACGATATAAACACTTCAAATGCTATCACTGTTCTGTATGACGTTCTTAAAGCTGACACTAACAATGAAACAAAGCTTGCCCTTATTGAGGATTTTGACAAGGTGCTTTCACTTGGTCTGATAGAAGCTGCAAAGAAGCTCAGTGCTGACGGTGAAGAGGATATCCCTGAGGAGGTCAAGGTGCTTGTTGAGGAGCGTAAAGCTGCAAGAAAGGCTAAGGACTTTGCAAAGGCCGACGAGCTGAGAGATAAGATAGGCGAGCTTGGCTATATCGTTGAGGAAACAAGACAGGGCACAAAGATAAAGAAAAAGTAAAGGAGCTTTAAATGAGCAAAAATAAACAGGATCTGGGTCCATACCGCAGAAAACAGTTTCAGACGTATTTTCAGTTTTCACTTATAGCAATTTGCTTTGTTATAATCTTTGTTCTCTTTTACGCCTGCACTGGCAGCAGCAAGAACGATATAGACTATACTGATGCAAAGGTGATACAGATGGACGAACCTGCCGATGACAGCCCTGTGGTGGTTTTTGAAACAAATAAGGGAACTTTCAAGGCTGTGCTTTTCCCTGATGAAGCACCGAACTATTGCAAGTTTTTCACTGGACTTGTGGAAAAGGGCTATTATGACGGCACTTATGTGAGCATGGTGCAGGACGGTGTGTATTTTATAGGCGGAACAAAGCAGGCTGACGGTCAGACAACTTCTGACACTGACACTACTACTATCGAGGCGGAGTATTCAAAAAACCTGTGGCCTTTAAAAGGTGCGCTTTGTGCATACACGCAGGAGCAAGGTCACTTGTTCAGCAAGAAGAAGGTTTCAAACAGCTATCTTCTTTTTGTGGATAACTATGACCTTACCGAGGAGGAGCAGGCGGAGCTTGACAGCAAGCTTGCAGACAGCAACAATATCCCTGAGGATATCACCGATGCTTTTGAGAAATATGGCGGTGTGCTGAATTTCTCTCAGCAGTATACTGTTTTCGGTCAGGTATATGATGGCTTGGATATTTATGACGAGATATGCGGTACTGATGTGGCTGACTCTGAGACGCTGAAGCCTAGGGAGGACATACAATTCACAAAGGTGTATATGTCTACCTACGGAGAGAATAAAAACAGCAATGCTTTTGCAGGCAGTGCGGATAGTTCTGAGGTTTCTGAGAGTGCGGTCGACAGTGCAGACACAAGCTCGGAGATGTAAATTAATCATATCAATTAAAGCGAACGGGTGTATGCCTGTTCGCTTTTTATATTCACTGAAAATTCATTATTTATTTGTTTATTTCACTATAAATTTGTATTAAGCTCTGCTATACTACTCTTTAGAACATAAAGATTTTAACATTGTTTTCGTATGAATCAAGGCTTAAAATCAGAAGATTTTATACTTAATATAAGAATATGAAACATAAATTTTATTATATTAGACATGACGCTTATATTGTAAATTACATTAATAACGTTGGCCGAGCCACAGTTCTTGACTTTATGAGCTTATTGTGGTAAACTTAAAACCAAGTCCATGTGTGAAAAAATTTCGGCAGTGCCTGAATTTTATGTGCGTTGAGCCGAGAGTTGAGCTTTCAAGGGTATTGGACGATATTAACGAATTTTTTTTGGTAACAGAATAGGCAGGAAAGTCCTGTCTTTAAAATAGGAGGAAAATTTATGAGCGAATACAAGATCTACTCATTGCATATGGGTAAGGCAAAATGTGCTGTTGATTTGGGTGATGGCTCTGAGCGTGGAGAGTATGTAAATCAGGATTACATTCTCAACAAAATGGGCAGACCACACAGAAGCATAAGCCTTATGTACTGCTACTATCCGCTGGATAAGGAGTTCCCTGGAAGAATTTCTGAGGTAATGAAAGACGAAGATGTTTCTTTTGCATGGGATTATCCATATGATGATTATTTCACATACAAGGGCGGTCTTGAGGGCAACACAGAGGGCGAGCCTTTTACCTTCATGAGAGATGTAAGACGTCATGGACAGGACGTTACACTCACACTCACAGTTGACCCACACGTTTCAGACGAACAGCTTATCGCTATCGCAAATGACCTTAGACCTTTCGGCAGACTTCTTCTTAGAATAAACCATGAAGCTACAGGCAACTGGTTCTCATTCAACAAGAGATGTACTTATCAGGAAGTTGCTGATTTCTACTGCCGTTTCAATAAGATACTTAAGGAATATGCACCAAACGTTTCTACTATTCTTTGTATCGGTGGCATTGAAGATCTTAACAAGAACGAGATCGAAAAGGAAGCAGAGTTTTCACAGGCTGTCAAGGAGACAGACATCTGGTCTGTTGACAAGTACATGGCTCTTCACTGGGGTTGGCCTTATGACGTTGCTGAAAGAGGCGGCACAAGCCACAGCAGAAGCAATGTCAAGGACATATACAATATGACAAAGCGTTCTTTTGAGAGATTCAAGGAGATAAACGGAGGCGTTACAAAGCCAATGGTAATGAGCGAGTTCAACGCTGACGGTGATGTTACAGGTCCATACGATCAGGCAGCAATGGTAAAGGAATTCTGCGATATGCTCAAGGCTGACGGTGAGGACTGGTTCTCAGGATTCACATTCTATCAGTTCAGAGACAGAGGACGTCTTGGTCTTGAAATTCAGGATCCTAACTATGCTGACTGCGGTATCGAGCAGCCTGTTATGAAGACATACAAGGAAATTATCCACGATGATTTCTTCAAGCCTACAATGACAAGAGGCGACGAGGTTACACTGCCATGCACGCTTCGTTGGGGCGGTTCTGAGGACGCTGAGGGTCTTGAGATCCCTCTCCACTTTGAAAAGAATCCACACTTCTGCGAGGTTACATTTGATGATGATTCAAACATCATGATGGAGATAAACGGCAAGTGGTTCTATAAGTCACCTGAGGCAAAGACGATCGACCTTATGGCAGCTTTCTTTGAGAAGCCGCTGGAGGGTGAGGCTGACCTGACTCTCAGACTTTTTGCTCCTCCTGCAAGCGGTGAGAATGATCTGTCTATTGAGGACGGACTTATGAACAGCTACACAGAGATCAAGAAGCTTCCTGATATCCGTATCAGATTCGAGCCAGTTGAGCTTTAATTTCAGACATAATTTAAGGGACGGTTTTGCCGTCCCTTTTTGTGTGATATTTCGGCTTATACAAACGAGTGTAGGTAAACGGGCGAACAGTGTTCGCCCCTACAATAAAAAGCCATTTACTGTACGAGTTTTTGTACAGCAAACGGCTTTTTTTGTTATTTATCACACGGTGCTTGTCTTGCCATTATCTGCATTGCGGCTTTAAGACCGTCAACGGCGGCGGACATTATGCCTCCTGCATAGCCTGCACCCTCGCCGCAGGGATAGAGATTTTCCACGCTCAGGGAAACCATATCTGCGTTTCGTGTAATGCGAACAGGGGAGCTTGTACGGGTTTCAGGTGCGGTGAGCATTGCACCTTTATCGCCGAAGCATTTCATTTTTCGTGAGAAATTCTGCAAGCCGCCCTCCAACATATCCGTCACGAATTTAGGGAATACATCACGAAGCTCTGTCGCCTTACAGCCAAGTGCGTAGGTGGGTGAAACTGTGCCTGCTATTTCAGGCTTGCCATCAAGAAATCCGCCAACTGTCGTGCCTGCGCCTTTATATGAGCCTGTGAGAGTATAAGCTTTTTGCTCTATAGACCGTGCGAAAGCCACTCCGTCAAGTGGGCAGTGACCAAAGTCGTCAGGGGTAACGGCCACGACAACTGCAGCGTTTGCGTTTTCACCGTCACGGGCAAACTCGCTCATGCCATTTGTGACAGTGCCTCCGCTTTCAGAAGCTGACGGCACAACTGTACCGCCTGGACACATACAAAAAGTGTAAACACCTCTGCCGTTTTTATCACGCCATGAAAGCTGATATTCACCCTTTGGAAGCAGTGGATTGCCTGCATGGTCACCGTATAAGCTTTCGTCAACAGCCGCCTGCTTATGTTCTATTCTTGCGCCAACAGAGAACGGCTTGGGCTCTAGAAAGATGTTTTTGCACTGCAAAAGCTCAAAAGTATCCCTTGCGGAATGACCGATAGCAAGTATAACGGCAGACACTTTTTCGTTCTTGTCACCTGCTGATATAGTCTGCACTTTTCCGTTAGCGATAGCCAGATCAGTGAGGGCAGTGTCAAATCTTACCTCGCCCCCAAGCTCTATTATCCTTTTTCGGATAGCCGTGACGATATTTCGCAGATTGTCAGTGCCGATATGCGGCTTAGCTTTTGTGAGGATCTCTTTCGGCGCACCGAAATCCACGAAACGTTCAAGAACATATCTGCAAAGAGGGTCTTTTATTCGTGTGGTGAGCTTGCCGTCAGAAAATGTGCCTGCACCACCTTCACCGAATTGCACGTTGCAATTGGTGTCAAGCTCGCCTGTGAGCCAGAATTTCTGTACCGATGCAGTACGTTTTTCCATTGAGCTGCCACGCTCTAAAATAATCGGTCTATATCCCTGCTCGGCAAGGGCAAGCCCTGCGAACATTCCTGCTGGTCCAAAACCTGCAATGACAACTTTGCCCTCTGCTTTTTTTGTGGATATGACAGGTTTGTAAACACTGCGCTCAACATAGGTCAGGGAAGTGTTCTTCTCACAAAGCTTCTTTTCAAGGTCGGCACTGTCAAGTGTCACGAAAACTGAGTGGACAAAGTGAATGTCGTTGCGCTTTCGTGCATCAAGAGAGCTTTTGTGTATCTCGCAGTCTATGGCGTGCTTTGAGGCACTGCCTAGCTTTTTCAGAGCGGCGGAGATAACTTCCTGCTCTGATGCGTTAAGGGGGGAACTTATTTGATTTACTATTATTGGCATATATCCTCCTGCGTTTTTACCGAAAAATCGGGACGAATAGATCGTCCCGATAAAATTCTATTAGTCTGAAACAACTATCTGTATCTCGTTTTTGCCGAAACCCCAAACGTTGTTGTAGGTCGGTGAATAGATTATAGCCTCTCGAGCATAAGAACCAGAGTCAATTATGTCGCTGAGATTGACCTCAGCGTATAAGTCGCTGTCTTTAAGATTGTTTATCACATCTTCAGGACCGTAGACCTTGACGTTTGTGAGCTTTTTTGTTTCTATCTCAGTGGACTTGCCTGACGGCTTGCCCGTTGCGATGATATGGTCTGATGTTATGGTGAACTCCTTCGAGGTGTATCCCTTTGAGTCAAAGGATACACGAACGTTTTCATCGCCATTCATATTGATCTCACCTGAGTTGAGAGGGATCTTGAAGCTGAACACCTTTGCAAGGTTTATCTCTGAAAGTTTTATGGAGCCGATAGTGAGCGTTTCTGTATCTGAGTCGTCAAGATTTGGCGATACCACAGAAATCTCTTCCTCGGAAAGCTTCAGTGGCAGTGAGTTGACATCAAAATTATCCGTACAATTAGAGATATCTACCTTTAGCTTTGCTGTCTTTTTCTTGTAGATAACAAAATTCACATCGACAGACTTTGTATCCTTGACTTCTATTTTAGATGGATCAACAACGTTGTCGTCATCGTCATAGAATACGATATCCTGTGTGTTGATAGTCGTGTCCTCGGATATTTTCTTTGATTTTGAGATCTGTGCCACTGCTTTGCTTATGTTGTCAAGGTCATTTTTCGGACCTTCAACTGTTATCTCGCTTGGCGATGTGGTAGTTTCTTTAAGGATATAGCCCTCCTCAGCGCTTATGAGCGGGGCTTCTGCGGTGAGTGGGATAGTCTTTGTGGTAAGTCTGTCAAACTCCACAGAAACAGTGTCAGGGTTGACAGAAACTACAGTTACCTTGTCGGTGGAATGTGATGACTTGACATCGATGTCAAGGTCGTAGGTACCCTCTTTTGTTACGTCATCAAGATTGACAGTTGCCACAAGATCTGCGGCAGTATAGCTGCCTATCTCATAGTTCATGCCCTTTATCTCAACATCTACGGAGATATCCTTATAGTTGAGTGCGGAAAGTCCTTTTTCTTTTGCCTGCGTTCCGTCAAGTGAGAACACAACAGGAACGTTTGTTATAGTCTTGTTTATTGTAGGATACTGAGTGATAGAAAGAGCAAACCATATTATTACAGCTATGATTATGGAAAGTATCCTCAAACCAAAGTCTGCACCATGGCGATTTTCTTTTTTAGCCTTTTTTACTTTTTCCATTTTGAAATCACCCTTCCTGCAAAAGAATTTTCTCTAATGGAATTAGCGTCCTTTTCAGGCAAAAGACGATTGTCCAGAAGTCTTTTCAGAGAGTCTTTTGAATATCCTCTGGTAAGCTCTCCGTTTTCGGCAACTGAGATGTTGCCTGTTTCCTCAGATACCACGACGACTATTGCGTCAGAGTTTTCGCTCATTCCGATAGCTGCACGGTGTCTTGAACCGAGTTGTTTGTTTATAAGTTCGTCTTTCTGCGGTCTTGGCAAGAAACAGCCTGCCGCAAGTATTATTCCGTCTCTGATTATTACAGCACCATCATGGAGCGGTGTATTCGGGAAGAATATGTTTCCGAATATCGCTGTTGACGGTATGCAGTTGAGTATCGTTCCTGTAGCTATCTGTTCCCCAAGCTTTGTCTTTCTCTCACAGATTATAAGCGCACCTGTTTTGGTGGAAGAAAGACTTGCGGCAGAATCACATATAGCGTCAATAGCTTTTTTCCAATGTTCGGTGTTGTCGTCAGAGTCACTTGAGCTAAAGAAATTAAAGCCACCCAGACTTGTTCGTCCAACCTTTTCAAGAACACGTCTGAGTTCAGGCTGAAACATTATGATAAGAGCAAGGAAGCCCCACTGGAAGCAGATCCTTAGCAAAAATCTGATAGTTTGCAAATTAAAGAATACTGCAAGCAGGTAGCAACCTATAAGTATAAGGATACCTTTTGTGAGCTGCTGCGCCCTTGTTTCGCGAATAAGCTTTATGCCGTGGAATATCAGAAAGGAGAGGATAGCAATATCGACAATGTCATTAAGACCTATTGATGTAAAAACGCCCCAAATAGCGTTTATAACATAAGCGATACTGTCAAGCATAGTTCACACCCTTTCGATAATTTCTGTAAATGTAATGAAAAAAACAAAACAAATACAGATGATTTTATATATATTAATAGTATATCATATTTTTTCGCAAAGTACAAGGGTTGAACAAGATTTTTTTAATAAAAAGCGGACCTTTTTCAGTCCGCTTCTGTATCAGCTCTCTTTTGGCAGATAAAATCTTCCTGAGAGTTTTTGTGTTTTTACTTCGTTTATGAAGGCTTTCGGATCGGCTTCTTTTACAGCGTGTATGACCTTTTTGGTCTGTGCCGCTGATACTACTGAATAGACGATCTGTCTTTCGCAGTGTTCATAAGACCCCTCGCCGTCAAGTATGGTCGCGCCATGCTGGCTCACTGCATAAATAGCGTCTGCTATCTCTTTGGGCTTGTTTGTTACGATAAGCAAGGTGCTTTGCTGGAATTTTTTGTAGAGCATATGCAAAACGGTTGTTGAAGCATATTGAAAGATGATAGAATACAGTGCTTTGTCCCAGCCAAACATAAAGCCTGCAACGCACAATATGACCGCATTGAAGCCAAGTATAACATTGAAGGTGTCCATATTGCTTTTCTCTGAAAGATAAATGGATATAAAGTCAGTTCCACCTGATGTTGCGCCACGATTAAGGCAGAGGCTAATGGCAACGCCGTTTATCATTCCTCCAAAGATGCTTATGAGAAGTACGTCCTGGGTGATTATGTGATTGGGGATAAGGTCGGTGAAAAAGCTGTTGAGCAGTATCATCACGCAGGAAAAAGCTGTGAACTTTTTGCCGATAAATCTGAAACCGATATACACGGGGATTATGTTCAGCGTTATGTTTATGATGCTGAACTGAAGCATTATGCCTGCAAGCTGTTTCACTGCACGCTGTATGAGTATGGACATTCCTGTCATTCCGCCTGGGTAAAGACCGCCTGTGTTTACAAAGGTCTTTGTGTTTAGCGCCATTAGAAAGGCGGCGACAGTCACGGCGATAATTGTGAAAATGTCTTTTCTGATATCTTTTTTCATGGCTTTGCCACTCCTTTCATATATCAGCAATTATTCTCCTTTAAGCTCGGCAAATTTTTTCTGCATGGTAGGGTTATTTTTGGTAAGGCTCTTGATAGTGAGAGCGTCAGCCTTTTTGTTTGCAAGGCGCAGATTGTTTTCCGATGAAATAAGATTTTCTTTTATCTTTGTGAGATGTGCTATAGACTTGTCTATTTCTGTGATAGCTTCGCCAAAACGTCTGCTTGCAAGTTCATAGTTTCGGGCAAAGCCCTCCTTGAAAGTGTTGATGTTTTGCTCAAACATTGTTATGTCGATATTCTCGTTGCGTACCTTTTCAAGCTCTTCCTTATAGGAAAGGGTATTCATGGCGGCATTTCTCAGTATGGTGATTATCGGTATAAAGCACTGAGGTCTGACTACATACATTTTATCATAAGCATATGAAACATCTGTGATGCCTGCGTTATAAAGCTCGCTGTCGCTTTCCAAAAGTGAAACAAGTACAGCGTATTCACATTTTTTCTCACGCCTGTCCTTGTCAAGCTCTTTGAAGAAATGCTCGTTCTTTTTCTTGGTGGAGGTGGTGTCCTGCTCGTTTTTCATTTCAAACATTATGGATATTATCTCCACACCATTTTCATCACATTCGCGGTATATAAAGTCGCCCTTGCTTCCTGAGCTTGCGTCGTTATCCTTGTCAAAATAAGCGTTTCTGAATGCGGTAGCTCTTATCTTGTTGAACTCGTTCATGCAGTGCTGTTCAAGGCTCTCGCCTACCATTTTTGTAGACAGACGGCTTTTTAGGTCTTTGTAGTATGCGATAGCTTCGTCCTTACTTTTTATCTGTGCATTAAGCTCTGCAATAGTGGAATTTTTCTCACTTTCCACTTTTGAAAGTGCAGTGGTAAGCTCCAAAGCCTTTTCAGTATCCTTATTTTTGATATCCGTTTCAAGACGTGTTATCTCCGCTTTATATTCATTTTCTGACTTTTGCATTTGCAGAGTATGCTCAGAATTGAGCTGCTGTATCTGCATATCACGCTGAGATATCTCCTGCCTGAGCTTGTCCTTTTCGCTGTTGAATTGCGATCTTGCTTTCTCCACAGCCATTGATATGGCAAGTTCTTTTTCTGTGGTCATAGATTTGGTCTGAGCGGTAAGCTGTGCGATAAGCTTTTCGTTTTGACTTATCTGCTCCTTTAGCTGCTCAAGCATTTTTTCATATTCGGCTCTTGTGCTTTCCTGAGCCTTTGTGACAGCAAGTGTCTTTTCACTCTCACCGTTAGCCGCAGCCGCTTTCAGCTTTTGTATCTCCATATCCTTATCATTGACAGCCTTTGTATACTTGCTGTCAAAATCAAGCTTAGCAAGCTTCAAAGCCTTGTCTTTTTCGTCAGCCACACGCTTGTCAAGCTCTTTATCAAACTCAGCCGTTTTTACCTGTGCCACGATAGCCGCATAGCCCTGTTCATCAACTTTGAATACCTCTCCGCAGTGGGGACATTTTATTTCAGACATTTTATGTACCTCCGATTTCTTATTTTTTCTTTAATATGATTATACCATATTTTATTCCCTTATACAAGAAATGAAGAAGATTTTTTTACGACAAAAACGCAGGAACGTATTACCACGCTCCTGCGTTTGCGGCTTATTAGCCAAGTATTCTCTTTATATCTTCTTCGGGGGTGCTGATAGGAGTAAGCTGAAATTTATCCACTAAAACATCAAGCACTCCCTTTGAAACGAATGCAGGGAGGGTCGGTCCGAGGTAGATGTTCTTTATGCCCAATGAAAGCAGGGTGAGAAGTATGCACACTGCCTTTTGCTCATACCATGAAAGCACAAGTGTCAGCGGCAGATCGTTCACGCCGCAGTCGAACGCCTCGGCAAGTGCAAGGGCTATCTTTATGGCTGAGTATGCGTCATTGCACTGTCCGCAGTCAAGTATTCTTGGTATGCCGTCGATAGTGCCGAGATCCATATCGTTTATGCGGTATTTTCCGCAGGCAAGAGTGAGGATAAGGCTGTCAGGCGGCGTGAGCCTTGCGAAGTCGGAATAGTAACTTCTGCTCGGTGACGCACCGTCACAGCCGCCTATGAGGAAGAAGTGCTTTATCCTGCCCTCTTTCACAAGGCTTATTATTTTTTCGGCATTTGACAGCACTGCGTTGTGTGCAAAGCCTGTTGTTACTGTGTGACCGCCGTTCATACCTGTCATTTCTCTGTCCTCGTCATAGCCGCCGCACTCAATGGCTTTTTCTATAACAGGCGTAAAATCCTTGTCGTCGCCAATGTGCACAAGCTCAGGATATGACACGATAGAGGTGGTGAAAACTCTGTCGCAGTAGCTTTGACGGACAGGCATTATGCAGTTTGTTGTGAAAAGTATCGGTGCAGGGATATTGTGAAATTCCGTCTGCTGATTTTGCCAGCCTGTGCCGAAATTGCCCTTTAGCTGCGGATAGGCTTTGAGCTTTGGATAACCATGGGCAGGGAGCATTTCACTGTGAGTGTAGATGTTCACGCCCTTGTCTTTGGTCTGCTCAAGGAGAAGTTTCATATCGTGCAGGTCATGACCGCTCACGACGATAAAAGGCCCTTTTTCAATGGTCAGTGGAACTTCTGTAGGGACAGGGTCGCCGTATGCGTCAGTGTTTGCAGCGTCGAGAAGTGCCATACATTTCAGGTTCACATTGCCTGTTTCAAGCACCAGCCCCAACAGCTTTTCAGGGTCGTTCTCACTGCCTATGGCACGCAGAGCCTTGTAGAAAAAGCTTGTCACCTCGCTGTCAGTTTTGCCAAGTGCCTGTGCGTGATAAGCATACGCCGCCATACCCTTTATTCCGAAGAGGATAAGTGATTTCAGTGAGCGGATATCCTCATGATCGTTCCACAGTTTTTTCATGTCGTAGTCATCAAACTTCTGAGAGTTGATGCGGTTTCGCTCAATGTGTATCTCCTCTGTGAGCTGTTTTATGGTGACATTATTGAAGTTCACGTTCGTGATAGTCGTAAAAAGCCCTTTGAGTATGAGCATATCTGTTTTTTCAGTTGACGAGCCATTTTCTGCGGCATTTGCAAGGGCGATAAGTGCACCGATAAGCTCGTCTTGATAAACTGCTGTGTCGGCTTTTTTGCCGCATACGCCTACTTTTCCGTCACAGCCTGTGTTGTGTGCAGTCTGCTGACACTGGAAACAAAACATATCTTTCACTGGTAAGACCTCCGTATATTTGTGATAGGTCTATTATGTACCGATATGTGAAATTTATTCCTGCGTTTTATGAGAAAAACAGCCTAACAGCCAGTGCAGAGAATACAAATCCCATAAGGTCTGAAAGGCACGCCGCTGCAAATACCGAGGGATAAGCCTTTTGTTTTATGGCTGAAAAATATACTGCTATGGTGTAGAATGTCGTTTCCGTTGACCCCATTAAAACGCTTGCTACACGTCCGCTGTAGCTGTCAGGGGAAACGCTTGAAAGAATGGTTTCAAGGCAGGCGAGTGCGCCGCTCCCTGAAATGGGTCTGACTATGGCAAGGGGTATGCACTCTTCTGGAAAGCCTAGAAAAGTGGTCACAGGTCGGAGCAGTTTTGCTATAATATCAGCCGCCCCTGATGATGTGAACATTCCAACTGCTGTCATAAGCAGAATTAGCATTGGTATCAGCCCCACGGCGATTTTGAGGTTTTCAGCCGCACCCTCGCAGAACACATTCACTATATCCACCTTTTTCACAAGCCCATAGCAAAGTATAAAAACCATAAGCGCAGGCACGAAAATGTCACCGAAATTCATGGCGTTCGTCCTTTCTGAGGTTGAGGGCATAGACCATAAGACAGCCTGTGGTCACGGAGATAAGGGAGGAGAAAATGATAGCAGGCGTTACGTCAAAGGGGGATACTGCACCATGTTCAAGGCGCATTGCCGCAATGGTGGAGGGGATAAGCTGAATGGAAGCCGTGTTAAGCACCACAAGCATAGAAATGCACTTCTTTCGTGCCGTGGGCGGAAGCTTCTGCATGGCTTTCACTGTGGCTATGCCTGAGGGTGTGGCGGCATTGCCTAATCCTAAAAGGTTTGCGGTCAGGTTCATTGTCACAGCATTCATGACCTCGGGGCAGTGTGCGGCATCTCTGAATAGTAGCCTTGTGACAGGGGATAGCATACGGGCAATGACCGCTGTTATGCCAGCCTTTTCACATATCTTCATAAGTCCGCCCCAAAGACACATCGAGCCACTCAGGTATATGACAAGCTCCACCGCTTTGTTACAGCCTTCAAGAGAAGCCGCTGATACTGCTGTCATGTCGCCTTTAAGAAAACCGCATAACAAGGCGGATAGGGACAATATCACAATTATTACGCTTAATATAATTAACACTCCTTTCGGTTAGTATTCATATCAAGTTAATATATAAAAAACTTTGACAATAAGTGTGAAATTTTGGTGATAACGCTTGACAAATGTAATTATGTTTGTTATAATATGTTTATCATAAGATTTATGTTAAATGAAATACTATTTTTGTGTTTCAAATTAATTTAAAGGGGATTGATTTTATGAAATCTACAGGAATTGTAAGAAAAGTTGACGAGCTTGGAAGAATAGTTCTTCCTATCGAGCTCAGAAGAACCTACGACCTTGCTGTTAAGGACGCTATCGAGATCTATACAGATGATGACAAGATCATTCTGAAGAAGTTCCAGAGAACTTGTATCTTCTGCGGAAGCGGTGAAGAGTGCGTTGAATACAAGGGCAAGACAATTTGTGCAGCTTGTATGGCAGAGCTCAAGGGCGAGAACAAGTAATTACATATTTGTAGTAATATTATGAAACAGACAGGACGGACATGAAAGTGTTTGTCCTGTTTAATTTTATGTATGAAAAAAAGCGTGTATGCAAAAACATACACGCTTTTTCATATTATAAGTTTTTTGAAATCATCTTCGCTGCCATTAAATACCGTCATGTGGAGATATTCGCCGCTTTCATAGAATGAGAATTTTACACGGTTGGTATAAGTCCAGAACGTCCAATCCATATCCTCGTCAGGCTTTGAAAACAGGCTCTCATACCATATCTTGTCCTTGTTAAATCTGCTGTCTGAAGCAACGATGTTTTTGTACGTCCGTTCTGTGCAGTATATGACAGGTCTTACGCCGTATTGCTTTTCTATCCTGTCGCAGAAGTCTGCAAGGTTATCTGCGGCTTCGTAATAGTCAGGGGGCAGAAGTCTGTAAAGTCCTCTCAGTCTTACCTCCACTGCAGGGATAAGCCTGCCGCTTAGATCATCGCCCACAGCATTTATGAAATGCTCTGCCTGCTTAGTGCCGTCAGTATCAAGCTCAAGCACATGATATGCTCCCACTGATATATCAGTGTCCTTTGAGCCGTTCCAGTTGTCACGGAACGCACCGTCCTCAAAGGTAGTGCCTTTGGTGGCTCTTATATAGGCGGTCTGGATATTCTGCTTAGCAAAACTCTTCCAGCGTATCTCGCCCATTGACTCTGTTACAACAGGTCCTCTTATTGGATAGTCACGCTTTTTCGGCTCATTGAACCACAGTCTGCCTGTATACAAAAGCACCGCAAGGTTTATCACAAGCACAACTGCACACAGTATTATCAGCCGTTTTACGAGCTTTTTCAGAAATCTGTGACGTGGCTTTTCTTCATCGTAGACCTCGTAATTTGTGTAGTTTGAAAGGTCACGATCGTCATACTCGCTGTCTATTTTGTTTATAGCTTCCTTGTCAAGCTTGAATTTCTTGCTGCGTTTCATTAGCAGTATCCTCTCGGTTAAATTCCTCAGAATTTGCGATAAGCTCCGCAAAGGTATATGTGTCAAGCTTGTTCCTTACCATTTCAGATATCTCGTTAAAAGCTTTCTGATAACAGCAGATACCGTCTGCACCTCTGTTGCAGGTGCAGTCTGGGGAAAGACATCTTGAAAAATAATATGTACCCTCTATGGCTTCAAGAACGTCTTTCAAGGTAAGCTGTGCAGGGTCTTTATTTATGATATAGCCCCCCTGCGTGCCTTTATATGACTTCACTATATCAGCCGCAACAAGCTTTCTCAGTATCTTCAGCGCAAATCGAAGTGTAACGCAGGCATCATTGGAAATGGTCTTTGCGTCCATTTTGTCTTTTTCGCGGCATAGAACGGATACTATTCTTACTGCGTAATCCGCCTCAAGTGTTATAAACATTTATTTCCTCCGAAACTTAGTCAAGATAATCTCTTACCTTGTTGCTCCTGTTAGGGTGACGGAGCTTTCTGAGAGCCTTAGCCTCTATCTGACGTATTCTCTCACGGGTAACGTTGAACTGCTGACCTACTTCTTCAAGAGTTCTTGAACGTCCGTCCTCAAGACCGAAACGCAGTCTGAGCACCTTCTCTTCTCTCTCTGTAAGAGTGGAAAGCACCTGATTTATCTGCTCTTTAAGAAGCACAAGTGAAGCGGCTTCTGCCGGAGCCGGAGCGTCATCATCAGGGATAAAGTCGCCAAGATGTGAGTCCTCCTCCTCGCCGATAGGTGTTTCAAGAGAAACAGGGTCCTGAGCGATACGCATTATCTCTCTTACTCTTTCAACGCTCATATCAAGCTCTTTTGCTATTTCCTCAGGTGACGGATCATGACCGTTCTTGTGGAGAAGCTGTGAGGATACTTTCTTTACCTTTGTGATAGTTTCTACCATGTGTACGGGTATTCTGATAGTTCTTGCCTGATCGGCGATCGCTCTTGTTATAGCCTGTCTTATCCACCATGTGGCATATGTGGAGAATTTGAAGCCCTTTGTATAGTCGAATTTTTCAACGGCTTTGATAAGACCCATGTTGCCTTCCTGGATAAGGTCAAGGAAGCTCATTCCTCTGCCCACATATTTCTTTGCGATAGAAACAACAAGTCTGAGGTTTGCTTCTGCAAGTCTTTTTCTTGCTTTTTTAGCGTCCTTTTCATTGCCGCTAGACATCTTTTCTGCAAGCTGTATCTCCTCCTCGGAGGTAAGAAGCGGCACTCTGCCTATTTCCTTAAGGTAGATCTTGACCGGGTCGTCGATAGCGATCCCGTCAGTTGAAAGGGAAATATCAACGCCGTCCTGATCCAGATCGTCTTCTGGGTTTACCATGTCGAGGCTGTCGTCGGTGATGATATCATCAATTATCTCAATGTTATTTGCGGCACAGCTATCATAGAAGCTGTCCATTTGCTCGACGTCATAGTCGAGCTTTTCAAGAGCGTCAGTTATCTCTTTTGTAGTGAGCTTGCCTGTAGTTTTGCCGTGTTCCATAAGGTTATCAAGTATCTGTTTCTTGTCTGTCATTTCAAACACTCCAATCTCAATTTTTACATCGGTTGATCTTTGCTAATTCTTTTTGCGCATTTCTTCAAACTTTTTGAAGAAGTCATCGTCGGATATATCCTCCTGTTTCTCCTTCGGCTTGTAGTTTAAAAGCACATTTATATAATCCTCAGCGACCTTGGCGTCAATGCCCAGTTCACTGTATTTTTCCAGTATCTCCGTTATCTTACCCACTTCCTCGGGTGAAAATTCACCATTAAAAGATGATACAGAGCAATCCTGCAAATCGGTTATCTTGCTCGTCAGGCTTTCGTAAACACGCCTGTTGAAGCTGGTAACGAATTTGTCGGGCGGAAGCCTTTTGAGTACATCTCCGCAGACGTCATGATTATTGTAGAGATAATATATGATACCCGCTTCGGCGGCGGATTCTCGTCTGTGTTCATTGGCTTCGGGGTTTATGGTGTCACGCTTGTCAGCGAAGGTTATAGTGCGAGTCCATTCCTTTTTGCTATACTGATAGCGACGGTTTTTAAGTATAGCATTAAGTTCTGCATTGACAGTTGTGATGCTCACATTCTGTTCAGCCGCCACCTTTTTTGCGTATATCTCACGCTCAGTAGGGGAGCTTATATCCGCAAGGACTTTATAGGCTTTTTTGAGATAATCTATCCTGCCTATATCAGTGTCCATATCAATGCCGTCTTTGCATTTTTCTAGCTCAAACTCTATTGCACCGTCTGATTTTTTCAGCAAATGGCGAAAGTGGTCTGCTCCGAATTTGTTTATGTACTCATCAGGGTCTTTTGCACCGTTCATTTTTATAACGGTGGTTTTAAGACCGGTCTCACCGAGAATTTTTATTGCTCTCGTTGTGGCTTTCTGACCTGCGCCATCTGCGTCATAGCATATGACAACGTTGTCTGCATAGTTGGATATTATCTTCGCCTGCTCAGGGGTGAGCGCAGTTCCGCAGGAAGCTACGGCATTCTCAAAGCCTGCCTGATTAAGGGAAATTACGTCAAGATTACCCTCGCACAGAAGAATGGTCTTATCTTTCACTGCGGCGTTTTTGGCGAAGTTCATGGAGAAAAGAAATCTGTTTTTTGAATACACAAGGGTATCTTTTGAGTTAAGGTATTTTCTCTTATCGTCAGGTGTGAGCGCTCTTCCGCCAAAGCCCACTATATGACCTGCAAGGTCGATAAAAGGAAACATTGCACGATTTACGAAGAAATCGAACGTATTTCGGGTATTCTTCTGTGAACGTGAGATAAGCGAGCCTTGCTCCAATTCTTCCTCGGTGAAGCCCTCAGAGAGCATATAGCTTTTCAAGGCAGACCAACTGTTTGGAGCATAGCCCATTCCATATTTCTTTATGGTTTCAATACTGAGCTTACGTTTATTTATAAGATAGTCAAGACATTCCTTGCCCTGTGGTGTCTTTAGCTGATGATAGAAAAACCTTGCGGCTGTTTTATTCATTTCATAGAAGCGCTTTCTGGTATCGGTGCGCTTGCTGTCATAGCCGTTATCCTCCGGAAGCGGCACTCCGCCACGTTCTGCAAGGAGCTTGACAGCTTCCCAATAGTCCAGATTATTGTACTTCATTGTAAAAGTGATAACATCTCCGCCTGCTCCGCAGCCAAAGCAGTGAAAATACTCTTTGTCAGGGTGAATATGGCAGGACGGTGTTTTTTCGTTGTGAAAAGGGCAGAGGCAAACATAATCTCTGCCTGTTCTTTTGAGGGTGACATAGCTGCTCATGACCTCTGCGATAGGGTTGGCAGCTTTAAGTCTTTCTATAAAATCTATAGGCAGCGGCAAATTTCTTCCTCCTTGGGTATGCGCTAATACTTTGTCCACCCCAATGGGATAAACAGATTTTTAAAGGTCTCAATGGCAAATCCGTCTGTCATGCCTGATATGTAATCGCAGATAGCACGGTCAATTCCGAACTGATAGGCGAGATTCATATAAAAGGCAGGCAGCTTTTCGATATGATGAACATAGTAGTCATAGAGCTTTGCTATCATGTCTTTAGCCTTGACTTCTTCTGATTTGCACTTTGGATTTGTGTACACAAAGTCAAACATAAATCTATGCAGTGCAGTGTAGGCGTCACTCACTTCGTCGTCCATATGCAGGCTTTCGGCTCCGCCCTTGATAAGCGAGGTCACAAGAGTGGTTATCCTCTCAGACTTGGATCCGCCAAGCACCTTGGTGATATTTTTCGGGATATCCTCCTCGGTCATAATGCCTGCACGAACGGAATCGTCGATATCGTGATTTATATAGGCGATAACGTCTGCAAATCGCACAACATAGCCCTCTTTCGTGTCGGCTATCATGTTAGTGTGCTTTAATATTCCGTCACGGACTTCTTCTGTGAGGTCAAGACCCTTGCCGTCTTTTTCCAAAATATCCACTACACGCAGGCTTTGCTCATAGTGGTGAAAGCCGTCAGGGTTAAGCTCGTTGAGAGCCCTTTCTCCTGCATGACCAAAAGGCGTATGACCAAGGTCATGACCCAATGCGATAGCTTCGGTGAGATCTTCATTGAGCCGCAAAGCCCGTGAGATAGTTCGTGCGATCTGACTTACCTCAAGTGTATGAGTAAGTCGTGTTCTATAATGGTCGCCTGCAGGGGACAGATAGACTTGAGTTTTATGCTTCAGCCGTCTGAAAGAGTTGCAGTGAAGTATCCTGTCACGGTCACGCTGGAAACACGTCCTCAGCGGACAAGGTTCGCAAGGCTCTTTACGCCCTTTTGAATCAACAGACAAGCAGGCGTTTTCGCTCAGAAATTGTTTTTCAAACAACTCGGTTTGTTCTCTCGGCAGCACAAAAATTCCCCCTTACAGTATATAAAACATACTAACTCTATATAATATATACTATAATAGTTCAAAAAAGCCTTTATTTTTACATAAAGGCTGAATGTTTTTGTATAATCGCACAAATTTCACGCAAAATCGGCAAGAAGATTTGTTTCTTCTGACAATTCAAGCTTGCCGCAGGATATATCCGTAAGCTGTTTTTTCAGCTTGTCTGAAAATTCAGACTTCACAAGAAACGCAAGATCTACAGAATCGGCAAAGTCCTCTTTTTCCATTATCACGCCATATTCAGGCAGCGCATAGCTAACCTTGCCATAAAGTGTATAGTCGCAGGAAAAGGATATTCTTGAACACTCACACATTTTCATTTTTCTTGCAGCGTTCACCGCCATTGAACAACCCTGAGAATAGGCTCTTGTAAGACCGCTTGCCCCCAAAAGTATTCCACCGAAATATCGTGTCACCACCACACAAACGTCTGTAAGCCCAGATTTGTTTATTACATCAAGCACAGGCACTCCGCCTGTACCCTGTGGCTCGCCGTCGTCGCTGTATCGTGAAACGTTACCCTCTCTCAACACATAGGCATAGACGTTGTGCCTAGCCTTGCGGTTTTCGGCTTTTATCCTGTTTATAAATGCGACAGCCTCATCAGCGGTGCTGACAGGTGCGATATGCCCGATAAATTCGGACTTTTTCTCCGTAAAGCTCGCCTGAGCTTCCTCATAGATTGTTGTATATCCCATTTGGTTTCCTCATATAAAAGAAAAAAGGAACGGAATTATCCGTTCCCTTTGAAAATTAGTCAAGATTAAATCTCTTCTTGAATCTGTCAACACGTCCGCCTGTATCTACGAGCTTCTGCTTACCTGTGTAGAATGGGTGGCACTTAGAACAAATTTCAACCTTGATATCCTTCTTTGTAGAACGAGTATGGATAACATTACCGCAAGCGCAAGTAATTGTTGTTTCCTCATACTTTGGGTGAATTCCTTCTCTCATTTGACTTCCTCCTTCCAAACTAAAATTATGACTCATAGAAGCCCATCATTTCAGTTTAGACAGTAGTTCTATGTAGTATTTATCAATATGCTGAACAAATCAGCTTTATTATTATACCATTATATACGTCACTTGTCAAGCACTTAACACTTTTTTTACATTTATCCTGCTCGTTTCGACAAAACAAAAAGGCAACCCATTGGCTGCCCTTTGCTTGTGTAAAAATTTTGGAGAGGATGAAACGAGCTAAGAGTTTAATCTTAGTGTTTACATTCTTTTTCTTTCTCTGTTCTACATTACATATTATAGCCTTTAGGGGCTGTAACTTCAAGAACAGACAAGTTACATTTCACTACAATACTGTTACAAATTATTTCAATTTGTAACTTTAAAATAACCTTAAATTTTCCTCAAGCAGGCTTATTATTCGTGGTCAACTCCGTATGCTGCACGGTATTCCAGCATTTTGTCAAGATACTCTTTGCCCTCAACAACACCGTCCTGAATAGCCTTGATGATATCGTTGATGTTTACGATAGAGTATACCTTTACGCCAAAGTCTTTATAAGCCTGTTCAACAGCTGAAAGGTCAGTATCCAGTGCCTTTTCCATTCTGTCAACTGTTATCACCATGCCTGTTACGTTTACGTCTGCGGCACTTTTGAGCTTTGGCATTGACTCTCTGAGAGCCTTGCCAGATGTCATAACATCGTCGATGATTATTACCTTTTCTCCGTCTGCAAGCTTCTTTCCAACGAACATTCCGCCCTCGCCGTGAT
Source organism: Hominimerdicola aceti (assembly GCF_025567495.1). Taxonomy (NCBI): domain Bacteria; kingdom Bacillati; phylum Bacillota; class Clostridia; order Eubacteriales; family Oscillospiraceae; genus Hominimerdicola; species Hominimerdicola aceti. The sequence continues at coordinate 320,057 of NZ_JAOQJZ010000001.1, forward strand.
CCTTAGCTTCCTTTCTGTCAAAGCAGTAAGAAACGTCAATGCCATACTTTGTTGCAAGTGCGATAACGGCTGAAACAGCAAGAGGGATACCCTTATATGCAGGTCCGAAAAGTGTTTCAACAGGTATTTTGTTGTCAGCTATGCAATCAGCGTAAAAGCCGCCCAGCTTTGCAAGCTGTTCGCCTGTTTTATAGTTTCCGCAGTTGATGAAATATGGAGCTTTTCTGCCACTTTTAAGAGTGAAGTCGCCAAATGTGAGAACTCCGCTGTCTACCATAAATTTTATAAATTCTTCCTTGTAGGTCATATTGAACTTCCTTTCAATTATGTTATTTTGATTATACCACATTTTTTACGGCTTTGCAAGGTTTTTTTGTCTGCCGAACATAAGTCCGTGAGAGCCTGTGGCAAGGCAGAAAACGCCGTGTTCTCGCATATCTCCGCATATTGAGTGTATAACGCCGTATTGCTGTCTATCGGTATTTATACGTGCGAAGCTTTCGCCCAGATCATCAGAAATAAAAAAGCCGTATTCGCCACTGATATTTCCTGTGACATACATTGCAGGAGTTTCCTCAAGTCCTTTTCCAAAGCCTATGCAGTTTATCCTGTCCTCAGGGAGAATATCACTTATACCCACGCTGTCACTCTTTATCTCAAAGCGGTAAAGTCCCTTTATGCCGTTTGCAAGCCAGAATACTCCGCTTTTATCTGGCTGTCTTGAAAGCTGATAGTGAGCGTATCGTGGACACTTTATGTCCGCTTTTATGGACACTTCTCTGAAAGTTGCACCTTTGTCACGGCTGATGTAAAGCCCCAGATTTTCTCTTTCTGCTATGGCGAAGAAAAGATCGCTGTTGTAATAGTCCGAGAAAATTTTTACGTTGTGTTCATCTGCTAAGTTTCCACTGCTGTCCGTAAAAATGGACTTTTGCCATGTTTTGCCCTTATCGTCGGTATAGCAGACAGCCTTGTTAGAAAAGCCTCTGCCGCCTGCAACAGCCCACATTATGCGTTTGCCGTCGGCAGATATCGCTGTCCAACCTGAGTCTACATTAGGCTTTTCGATGTTGTCAAGCTTTTGGTCTATAAACTCAGAAAGCCCACGGGGCATTGGAAGTCTTTCCCACGTTGAACCGCAATCTTTGGATAAGATCAGACCACCTTTTGTTTTGCCCGTCCAGTTGCCACGGGGAGTTGCGACGATGTATTCGGGGTCGCTGAGGGTGAGATCAGCATTAAGGCAGGTGATGTAGCGGTCGCCATTTTCGTTTGCAAAGGAATTTTCACACTCACTGTCATAATCTTCAAAGGCAAAGCCACCAAGGTCGCCAATGATATCTATAATGCGATTCCTGCCATGGGGAGTGGTGTATACATTAAGGTGAACAGTTTCCTCTATGCCCTCGCAGAATGGTTTGACAAGCACATCTCCGCTTGCAAGACCTGTTATCATGAACAGACCTGTTCCTGTGTTAAACAAGGCTGTGTCGCTGTCAAAAGGTGAAAGCTTTATGTCGCTTATCCAGTGGACACAGTTTCCGCCGCCGTTGTATCGTGGTTTCATGTATGGGATATTCCAATCGAAGCGGCTATATTCAAGACCGTTCATTATTATCTTCCAGCTTTCACCGCTATCGGTGCTTGTATAGATTATATCTCCGCCATTTTTTCGGCAGACAGTTGATAGCAAAAGCATTTTGCCGTTGGAACATATTCCGCTGTAGCCGCATGGGATATGGTCCTCGGGGGTGATGTCTTTGTCAAAAACAGTCACTCCATTTTCAATGCGGTATCTGTATACCTTGCCACCTGAAAGCGAGCCTGTGTCGCAAGCATAAGCACCCATGCCACCGTAGAATACTTCTCCGCTTGAAGCAAAAGTGATGTATATATATCTGCTGTCGCTGGTGATACGCTGTGGCACGAAGCCATAATAGGAGGAGTTTTCGTACTTCACATGGTCTGGGGCGGTGAGGGGAACGAAGCTTTTCAAGCCGTCAGTGGAGTAATACAGAGTGTGACCTCTTGTTACACCGTCAGGTGAGTTTGCTTCACCTGAACAGCCTGCGATAAAAAGTTTGCCCTCACTGTCTGTCCATATAAGCGAGATGTTTTTCTCACCAAACAGGTCTATGCTTTGCCAGCTTTCGCCCATATCCTCAGAATAGATAATTCCTGCGGTCTGAGAGCCGAAATACAGCCTGCCGTTTTTGTAAATAAGTCTGTCACCTGTTGCTCTGCCAACTTCGTTTCCATGAACGCTACATGGGATAGGCTTTTGTGTGATATTTTCACCCTTATCAGAAGATATGCAGATATAATTTGAGCGTTTATCTCCGCAGGTGAAAAACAGCTTATTTGGGTCGTTTTCGTCAAGGGCTATTGCAAGGGGATAGGTCTGTGCAGGGTCGTCTGCGGTAACTTTGTCTGCCAGATACGCCCAAGTTTGTTTATCAAAGTCATAGCGGTAGATACCACCGATGTCGGTGCGTATATAAAGCGTTTTGCTGTCGGTGGGGTGGAAAGTGATACCTGTCACAAAGCCGCCTCCGCCTATTTTCAGATTGCCATATTCGTATTTGACAGGTGAAAGAAGTTTCATATATTTCTCCGTTACCATTCGATAGTAGAAACGTCAACAGGGTCTTTGTTTATCTCAACTTTGTCTACCTTGCTGTTTTTGACGGTTATAACTCTGTCAGCCATTGGTGCGATAGCGGAGTTGTGGGTGATGACTATAACTGTCACACCGTCATTTCGGCAGGTATCCTGCAAAAGTCTGAGGATATTTTTACCTGTGTTGTAATCAAGAGCGCCCGTTGGTTCGTCGCAAAGAAGAAGCTTAGGATTTTTCGCCAATGCTCGTGCGATAGAAACACGCTGCTGCTCGCCGCCTGAAAGCTGGGAGGGGAAGTTGTTCATTCTGTCCTCGAGTCCCACTTTTTTCAGCACTTCTTCAGGCTTTGAGGCATGTGCGCATATCTGTGTGGCAAGCTCTACATTTTCCTTAGCAGTAAGATTATTCACAAGGTTATAGAATTGAAAAACAAAGCCTATGTCATATCTGCGGTATGTTGTGAGCTGCTTTTTATTAAAAGTGGCAATGTCCTTGCCGTCAACAAGGATCTTGCCCTCGTCGCAGGTATCCATGCCGCCGAGCATATTAAGTATAGTAGTTTTTCCTGCACCGCTTGCGCCTACTATAACAGCAAATTCGCCTTTTTCTATCTCAAATGAAACACCGTCTGCGGCATTTATGGTTATCTCGCCCATTTTGTATCTTTTATAAACGTTCTCGAATTTTACAAAGCTCATAGTCTGCACCCCCATATTGTCTTTACGTTATTGTATCACAATAATATGAATATTTCAAGGGCTTTTGCTACTTGAAATGGTGGAAGTGATATGTTATAATTGTATCTGAAATAGGCGTGAGCCTCACATTTTGACAAGGAGAGATATAAATGGAATTTCAGAAGCTTATTGAAAGCAGAAGAAGCATAAGAAAATATGACGGCAGTAAAAAGGTAACAAAAGAGCAGATAGAAACGCTCATAGCTGCGGCAACAGAGGCACCGTCATGGAAAAACTCTGAAACTGCAAGGTATTACTGCGTTCTCAGCGACGAGATGACAAAGAGGGTAAGAGAGGAGTGCTTGCCTGGATTTAACAGAGAAAGATCTGAAAATGCGGTGCTTCTTGTAACGACTTTTGTACATACAAGAGCAGGTTTTGACAAAGAGGGTGATCCTGATAATGAAGTCGGCAATGGCTGGGGTTTTTACGATCTTGGTCTGCACAATGAGATACTTCTTCTCAAAGCGGCTGAGCTTGGCTTAGGCTCGCTTGTAATGGGTATCAGGGACGGAGAAAAGCTTCGTGAGGTGCTTGAAATACCTGAAAGCGAGATCGTAGTATCAGTTATAGCCGTTGGCTATCCTGCAGAAGCCCCTGCCAGACCTAAAAGGAGAGCTGTTGAGGATATTGCAAAGTTCTTTTAATATGGGAGTTATGCAGTTTTTTTAGCTTTTATTTGTGATATTGACCTTCCTGCGCTTTAGTTTGGTCATTAGACCTTTCTTACAGCATGGGGAGGTCTTTTTGTGCATAAAAATAAGGCGTTAGAACAAAATCTAACGCCTTACTGATATTCTTTTGAACACGAAGTCTTATCGTTGTCCACATTACAAGATTTGTGAAGTAGCTTAAAACCTTACTTCATAGCCTCTTCAACTGCAACTGCGCAAGCAACTGTAGCACCAACCATTGGGTTGTTGCCCATGCCGATAAGACCCATCATCTCAACGTGTGCAGGAACTGAAGAAGAACCAGCAAACTGAGCGTCGCTGTGCATTCTTCCCATTGTATCTGTCATACCGTAAGAAGCAGGACCAGCAGCCATGTTATCTGGGTGCAGAGTTCTACCTGTTCCTCCGCCTGAAGCTACTGAGAAGTATTTCTTGCCCTTCTCAAGTCTTTCCTTCTTGTATGTACCTGCAACTGGGTGCTGGAATCTTGTTGGGTTTGTTGAGTTACCTGTGATAGAAACGTCAACATTTTCCTTCCACATGATAGCAACGCCTTCTGTAACGTCGTTAGCACCGTAGCAGTTTACCTTAGCTCTCAGACCGTCAGAGTATGCCTTGCGGAATACTTCCTTAACTTCGCCTGTGTAGTAATCCATTTCAGTTTCAACATATGTGAAGCCGTTGATTCTAGCGATGATCTGTGCAGCGTCCTTGCCAAGACCATTAAGAATAACTCTCAGAGGCTTTGTTCTAACCTTGTTAGCCTTCTCAGCGATACCGATAGCACCCTCAGCAGCAGCGAATGATTCGTGACCTGCGAGGAATGCGAAGCACTCTGTATCCTCTTCAAGAAGCATCTTGCCGAGGTTTCCGTGACCAAGACCAACCTTTCTCTGGTCAGCTACAGAGCCAGGGATACAGAAAGCCTGAAGTCCCTCACCGATAGCAGCAGCAGCGTCAGCAGCTCTTGTGCAGCCCTTCTTGATAGCGATAGCGCAGCCTACTGTGTAAGCCCACTTAGCGTTCTCAAAGCAGATAGGCTGAATGCCCTCAACGAGCTTATAAATGTCAAGACCCTTAGCCTTGCATACGTCAGCACACTCTTCGATAGTGTTGATACCGTACTGATTGATAACAGCAAGGATCTGCTTTTCTCTTCTCTCATATGATTCAAATAAAGCCATTGTAACAAATCCTCCTTATTCTTTTCTTGGGTCAACGATCTTAACAGCGTCAGCTACTCTACCGTACTGACCCTGTGCTTTCTCAAAAGCAGTGTTAGCATCGTCGCCAGCCTTGATGAAGTCCATCATCTTGCCGAAGTTTACAAACTTGTAGCCGATGATCTCGTCATCTTCGTTAAGTGCAAGACCTGTAACATAGCCGTCTGTCATTTCAAGGTATCTAGGACCCTTTGCAAGTGTACCATACATAGTACCTACCTGTGAACGAAGTCCCTTACCAAGGTCCTCAAGACCAGCGCCTACTACAAGACCGCCCTCAGAGAATGCACTCTGTGAACGACCGTAAACGATCTGGAGGAAAAGCTCTCTCATAGCTGTGTTGATAGCGTCGCAAACGAGGTCTGTGTTAAGAGCCTCGAGAACTGTTCTGCCTGGAAGGATCTCTGATGCCATAGCAGCAGAGTGTGTCATACCTGAGCAGCCGATAGTTTCAACGAGACATTCCTGGATAACGCCCTCTTTTACATTAAGTGTCAGCTTGCAGCAGCCCTGCTGTGGAGCACACCAGCCGATACCGTGTGTAAAGCCTGAGATATCCTTGATTTCCTTAGCTTTTACCCACTTTGCTTCTTCTGGAATTGGAGCTGCACCGTGAGCAACGCCCTGAGCGATAGGGCACATTGTTTCAACTTCGTGAGAATAAACCATTATTTACATAACTCCTCTCAAATGATTTTGGTGTAAATGTTGTATATTACATACACTCATATTATAACGCATATTTCGCCATTTTGCAATAGTATTTTATGATTTTTAATATTTTTTTCTCATTCTGTGGTAATTATAACGCTGCTGAGAGGTGCGAGTCTGAGTGGCAGCTTATAGTTTGTGGTATAAAGACCGCTGTTTATGCAGTTTGATCCACTATAAATATCACGGTCAGAGTTGAGAAGCTCTTTGTAGGCTCCGTTTTGCTCGACCTTCAGGTTATAGTTCTGATAGCTTCCGGAAAAATTGAACACCATATAAAGCGTCTTGCCGGAAGGGTCGCTTCTGCGGTAGGCATAAATGCACTGATTTTTGTTGTCTGCGTCTATCCAGCGGAAAGATGTGGAATTGTAGTCGGACTTATACAGTGCAGGCTGTTCAAGATAAAGCTTGTGGAGTGCTTTCACATACTCGTGTAATGAATCGTGTATAGGATATGTGAGCAAATTCCAGCCAAGCTCTTTTTCATCACGCCATTCAAGATATTCGCCAAGCTCGTTGCCCATGAAGTTGAGTTTCTTGCCAGGGTGAGTGAACTGGAAAGTATACAGTGCCCTTATGGTAGCAAACTGCTCCTGCTGACTGCCGAACACCTTATCCACCATGGTTTTCTTGCCGTGAACTACCTCGTCGTGGGAATAAGGAAGAATGAAAAGGTCATTATAGAAATAACTCATGGAGAAAGTCATTTTATTGTGATGATTTCTGCGTTCAAAAGGCGGAGTCTTTATATAATTGATGGTATCGTTCATGAAGCCCAGATCCCATTTATAGTCAAAGCCAAGACCGCCGAACTCAACAGGGGCAGTTACCTTTGTGTAGTTTGTGGAATCTTCTGCGAAAAGCATAACGTCAGGGTGCATTTTCTGAATGGCGTAATTAGTGTTCTTCAAGAACCATATACCGCTGTCGTTCACTGCGTCATCAGTGTGGCCGTGACGATATATAAGGTTTGCAACTGCGTCATATCTCAATCCGTCAACATGATATTTTTCTATCCAGAAATTAACTGAGGATTTTACGAAGCTCAGCACATGAGGCTTTGTGTAGTCAAACAGGGCAGTACCCCACTCGGAGTATCTGTCATACTCATTGTCGCTTTCAAAGAGGAAGCTTCCGTCATATATGTGCAGGGCATAGAAATCACGGACAAAATGTACGGGTACAAAGTCCAGAATAATGCCGATATTTTCCGCATGACAAGCGTCTATGAACTTCATAAGCCCTCTAGGGTCGCCGTAACGGCTGGTTGCGGAGAAATATCCCGACACCTGATAGCCCCATGAGCCGTCATAAGGATATTCTGTCAGTGGCAGAAGCTCGATATGGGTATAGCCCATTTCCTTTACATAAGGTATGAGCAGGTCTATCATTTCTTCATAGGTGTAAAAGCGGTCGGTTTCTTCTTTTCCCTCTTTTATGCGCCACGAGCCGAAATGCACCTCATATATGTTCATAGGCTTTTCATAGCATTTGTCACGCTTTGAGAGCCATTCTTGGTCATTCCAGTTATAGCTGTCGATATCATACACCACAGACGCATTTTTCGGTCTTACCTCGCTGTACACCGCAAAAGGGTCTGAGCGGTAGTGCTTTTCAAGAGTAGGCGTTGTGATAACATACTGATAAATGTCACCCTCTTTTGCAGGGCGTTCAACGCTCCATACCCCACGTTCATCGCATTCCATAGGGATAATATCTCCATTCAGGCAAAGCTCTACCTTCCTTGCATGGGGCGCATAGGTGGAAAATCTTATGCCGTTCTCTATTTTTACTGCCCCAAGGGCTTCATACGCTCTACAGCTTTGACCATTTATAAATTCTGTGATGATATTGTTTTTCATGCCGTTTCCCCCTGTGAAAAATATGATAATGATAAAATATTTATAAAAAGTTATTGAAATTTCATAAATTTATGATATAATAAAAGTTAGCGCAAATTGTCTGCTTTTTTGACATTAATCCAGCTTAGTCTGATTTTTCCTCAAAAAAGACCTTTTGTCGTTATGAATCTGAAAGGAATGTAGTTAAATGTCAAGCTCTGCGATAACCAAAAGTGCTTTGTGTGATTCACTGAAAAAACTCTGCGAGCAAAAACCCTTTGATAAAATATCCATATCCGATATAACAGGTGAGTGCGGTCTTAACCGCCAGTCTTTTTATTACCATTTTCAGGATAAGTATGAGCTTTTGAGCTATATCTATCTTCACGAGCTTTTCGCTGACATCACCAAAGGCGTAAACTACGACAACTGGTATGAGCGTCTTGAAGGATTTCTCGTAAATATGCTCAAAGACAAGCGCTTTTACTCAAACACGCTAAAAAGCAACGAAAAGATATTTGAGCATTATCTTTTCAGAAGTATGCACAAGCTGTTCATCAGATTTTTCTATCACGCTGTTGCTATAACCAGAAAGCGTTCCGATAAGGCGAAGTTCTTTGCCGATTTTTATTCTCATGGCTATTGCGGAATAATAATAGATTGGGCAACGGGCGGAATGAGAGAAACTCCACATGACGTAATGCTGAAAATGCGTGAACTTGCATACGAAAATGTTACCATTGGTGAGGGATTCAGACAGAACCTTTGACAAAAGTCACACAATCACTCTGTTATTTTATCATATTTTATGTAATAAGTGAATAGACAAACCCAAACATACGACAAAAAAAGCGACAGATCCAGATTTCTGTCGCTTTTATTTTTTTTCCTACTTTGAAGCTTTTGATTTTCTTCTGTCAATAATAACGCATGCTATGAATATCAGCAAGCCTGCCCCTGAGAGAACTATGCCCTTGTGGAGCAACGGTGCGGTAAAGGTTATCTTTATGTTGTGGCTGCCCTTTGGTATCTTGAAGCCAAGGAATGCAGTGTCGGTCTTTTCACACTGTACCTCTTTGCCGTCGATCTCGGCGGTGAAGCCGTCGGTGTACGGAATGGAAATGGTGAAATAGCCGTCATTTTTAACGTCTATAGTGCCGTTTATCACATCTCCGTGAGAGGTCTTCTTGTCTATCATGAACGGGTCAACGTCACGCACAAGGCTGTCTTTGTCGATGACATAACAGCGAACGTTGGTTATCTCATACTTGCCGTCAGAGAAATTCACCTTAACGCTGTCTGCACTATAGTCCTGACCTGTGGTTATGACATATTCAAAACGTCTGTTATTATTGTAATACTTCCAATCAGGTGCAGTGAGCTTGTTTTTATTGCCGTTTATGGACACCCAAGCGTCCTTTCTGCCACCCTTTATATCGTTGTTCACATTGAAAGATACAAACATTATCTCATTGTTCGTGAGCGTTTCGGGAAGCGTTATCTCCTGAGTGAAAGGCTTTTTAGCGTCAATGGTGTATTTTCCCCATTCACGCTTTATCTGGTCGCACTCTGTAAAGTTGATGGAGCGTACCTTTTTTATATCAGATGAAAATGACTTTTCCGTCTTATCCTCAACTATTATATTATTGAAAAGAGCTTCCACTGAGTAAGGATAATTCAGGGAATTATATTCTTTTCTGCCGATAAGAGCATTGGTAGCATATCCGAAAGGCAGAACGTCATTGTTTTCATAAAGTGAAAGGCTTCCGCTCTCTTTTATCTTCTTGTAGCCTGACACTGCCTTTACCGGGTCGTCAGTGATAAGATATCTGTTTGAAAAATACATATCAGCAATAAGGCTTCGTGTCTGAGTGGTCAGGGAAGTGTTGCGGTATGAATTTTCGTTGTATATCTCGCTGTAATAAAATTTGTTGTAATCTTTATTGTGCAGTGAGGAATATATTGACATGGTGTAATAATCTGCATTATATATCATGTTCACTGTGTTCACTTCATCAACGCAGTTTGAAGTCCTCGATATCTCCTCTTGCGAGCCGACATAATCTGCAAGTGTATTCATATCACTGCTGTTATCATATTCAAGCTCTCTTAAAGGCACAAGTTCGTCTGCAAAGTTTGCATATACTGTGGATACCACGAGGCAAAGGGACATTCCTATATTAAGTATTAACTCTTTTTTGCAACGTCTGTATACAAACAGGCTCGACATAAGCACAACAAAGTCAAGGATAATATAAAACTCCACTTTTCTGGTGGTCTTGAACCAGAAAACTCCTGCTAATGCAACTAAAAGGGTTATCACTGCAAGTGGTTTAAGCTTTAGCTTTCCTCTTATTATATCAAAATAGGTGTGTCCGAAAAGGAGCATACCAAGAGGAAGGAAAGGTATAAGAACTTTCGGGTCAACATACAGTGTGCCGTTTAACATATAGACTATTATAGGGCAGGTGGCTATTACCATCATAACGATTCCAAGAAATCTTCTATAGCGTTGTTTTGAGAACACCGCCGATATTATGCTAAGCACTGTGAAAAGGCAAAGCCCCATTGAGTAGTGATAATAGAGCAGAAATTTCAAGTTTACACCTGGTATGAACGACTTGAGATCAACATGGCTGTTGCCTGCCTCTCTGCCGGAGAGCATACAGTGCAGTGTCGGCAGGATAAGCACGCACGCCATTATCACTGCCAGGATAAGCCTGAAAGCGAATGCTGTTCCGTCTTTGCAGAACTTCTTGAAAGTTGGCTTTTCATTTATTTTCAGCCAGCGATAAACGCCATACACTGCCATTGCCGCAAGACCCGACACTGCAAAGAAATAGCTTGTCATGAGCATCAAAAATGCCCAGAGCGTCACCATGTATTTTCTCTTGCCCTCAAAATAATCCTCGATAGCCATAAAACCTAAAAGCAGGAACGGCATATAATTCACGAACATTATGTGCCTGTGACTGTGGAAGATAAGGGGCGCTGAAAAGAGAAACACAAAGCTCAGTGCAAACGCTGTGTTGTCTGTGAATTTCTGCCGCATCCATATATAGAATATCCACAGGCTTGCTATAATGCCTATTATGGATACTATCTGTATATAGGTGGACATTTTCACAAAGGGCAGAAGGTAAGAAAAAAGTATTATAGGCGAATAAAGCCCATAATATGACAGATTATAGATGTTCTCACCACAACCTATGTTCGGGGCAAAGGAGGGAAAAAAGTCCCCTGTTTTGTAAAAGAGCTTTCTGAAATAATCAGGGATAGCATAGTGCTGTCCGCCCCAATCAAGCTCAGAGCCATAGGCGTATTTAAACCTTGTGAGCGCAAGGACAAACAGAAGATATATCCCCGTAAGCACACAAAGATGTATTATATTTTTCTTACTGAGCTTCATTCACAGCCACTCCCAGCGCAGTTGCAGTTTGTTTTTTCATTTCAGGGTGTTCGCTGTAGCGTTTATACAGCGTCCAATCCTCATAATAAGCCATATGCCACAGCTTGTCTACAGTTTTCTCCTGAGAGGTATACATATCCGCAAGCTTTTTCTTGAACTCGTATCTCTCTTTTGATATCTTTGGCAAAGTGTTGCCCACCACCTTCAGACGGCTAGCCTTGTAATACTTGCCAAAGCAGTAAAGGTCGCACTGGATATCGTTCTTATCGTATATCTCAGTGACGTAATTATGCACGTTTACATGGTGGATATGACCATATTCGCCTTTTTGATTATGCACAGCTATAAGCTTCCAATCCTTGCAGGTCATTATCTTTTCAAGATCAGATTCGATACCGTCCTTAACAAGCGCCCAATCGTCACGCTTACCCCTGACTTTATCAGGATATTCAAGCATTATACACTCGTTGCCCGAGGCAGTCACCACGTCCTTGAACTCCTGAGAACGCACCTTATTTCTTCCGTTTGTTACGCACACAACAAGATAGCCTTTATCATAAAGATGTCCTCCGCCCCAAAGCACTTCGTCATCAGGGTGAGCCACTATCATAAGCTTATCAGCCTTTGATGACGAAGCAAGCTGTAACTGTATAGCGGATATAGGCGTAACGTCATAAGCTTGATTGATCGTATCTCTTATATGCCTTTTGTAGCCTAAAAACCACAGTGTGCCTATAAAAATGACTATTGCCAGAATTATTGCTGTTTCCTTTATATGTCGTCTTGTAAATCTGAGCATAAAAATGCCCGCACCCTTGCAGGATCTCTCCTGCGAGATATGGGCGTTCACCTCTTTCTTTATTACTTGTTGTTCACATAGTTTATAAATCTTTCAAATGCAGCTTTTCCGTCTTTGTTTCTCTTATAAACGCCTGCATGTTCAAGCACCTTTGCGAACACGATGCCTATTTCTTTCTGCAAGACTTCGTGAACGTTCTCGGCTGTTATATTGTTTTTCTTTGATATCTCCTCAGCCCAATCAGCGTGCTTTTCTATCAGCTTGTCACGGCGTACACCCTCTGTTCCCTCTGTGACCAGAACCTGAGCAAGCTTCTCCATTTCGCCTTTAAGTCTTGACGGAAGCACTGCAAGACCCATTACTTCGATAAGACCGATATTCTCTTTCTTTATATGATGAAGCTCCTGATGCGGGTGATAAACGCCAAGAGGATATTCCTCGGTGGTGATGTTGTTTCTAAGCACAAGGTCAAGCTCATATCTGCCGTCCCTCATTCTTGCGATAGGTGTGATAGTGTTGTGCGGCTCGCCTTCAGTTTCAGCGTAAATGAACGCTTCTTCGTCGGTGTAGCCTCTCCATGCAGTGAGTATCTTGTCTGCAAGGTCAACGAGAGCGTTTTTATCCTCGCTGTTTATTCTGATAACTGACATAGGCCATTTAACGATGCCAGCGTCAACGTTCTCAAAGCCCTTGAAAACTATCTTTTCTTCAACAAGGGCTTTCGCCATTGCAAAAGTATAATGACCGCCCTGAAAATGTTCGTGCGAAAGGATAGATCCGCCAACGATAGGCAGGTCAGCGTTTGAACCTATGAAATAGTGCGGAAACTGTCTGACAAAGTCAAAAAGCTTCTCAAATGCCGAACGGTCTATTACCATAGGAGTATGCTTCTTATTGAAAAGGATGCAATGCTCGTTGTAATAAACATATGGGGAATACTGAAGTCCCCAGTCTGTGCCGTTTATTTTAAGGGATATAACACGGTGGTTCTGTCTTGCAGGGGAGTTCACTCGTCCTGCATATCCCACGTTCTCATAGCACAGCAGGCACTTAGGATATCCCGACTGCTTTGCAAGCTTTGCCGCCGCAATGGCTTTCGGGTCTTTTTCAGGCTTGGAAAGATTGATAGTTATATCAAGGTCGCCGTACTCTGTTGGAGCTATCCAGCGCATATCTTTCTTCACTCTGTATCTTCTTATGTAGTCCGTGTCCTGCGAAAGCTTGTAGAAATAGTCAGTTGCGACCTTTGCAGACTGGTGGTTGTAAAGTCCCCAGAACTTTGTGTCTATCTCTGACGGTCTTGGAGTAAGAAGCCCCATGAGTTTTGTGTCGAAAAGATCTCTGTATACAATAGAATTTTCTGTAAGGCCCTTTTCCACAGCGTAATCGAGAAGCTCTTTGAGAGTGCTTTCAAGATCAACGTTAGAAAACTCCTCCTCTGGTTCGTCATATTCCTCAAGGTCAAGGGCTTCAAGAAGCCTGTTTGTAGTATAAACTCTGTCGCTCTCCTCAATAAGTCCGCTTTCCAGACCATATGTTACAAGCTTTTTAATGCTTTCAAATATCATGTTATAGATCCCCTTTTGTACAAAAGTATGAGTGGTAACCCCCTCAGCCAGCATCTATTATTATAGACCATTGCTTATTCTTTGTCAACCGACAGACAGGCTAATTAAGATACTTTTAAGCATTTGAAAAGCGTAATAAGAATATTTTAAGATTATTTTGCAGAGGACGCCAGCCCCTACATTTAACGTCAGGGAAAACGATTTAGCATCGAATATTAACAAATTGTTAAATCAACAATTGTCCTATTGACAAAAGCGGGAAGTATGGGTATAATAAAAACAATATGATAAAGGCGTTGACAGGAACAAAAGCAAAGTTCTGACATTACAGAGAGCCGTCGGTGGGTGCAAGGCGGTATGCGGAATTTGTGATAACTCGTCCCCGAGCCTGAACGGTGAAATCTTATTAGCCGCTCACGGGTTCTCCCGTTATAGAGATACGCATTGATAGATGCGGCTGAGATATGCGGTGTGAGCCGTATATGAATGAGAGTGGTAACACGGCAAAGCTCGTCTCTCCTTTTTGGTAGGAGTGGCGATTTTTTTATGCCCTTTTCCACATCACTATCAAAATAATTATCGGCTTTATATTTATAAGGAGGATCTGACATGAAAAACGTAGAAAAGTATGAGAGAGGCTATTATATGCCTCCTGTAAAGTGCATGAAGTGGGCTGAAAAAGAGTATGTTGACCATGCACCAGCATGGTGTTCTGTTGACCTGAGAGACGGAAATCAGGCTCTTATCATTCCTATGAGCCTTGAAGAAAAGCTGGAGTTTTTCACAAAGCTCGTTGAGATAGGTTTTAAGGAGATAGAGATAGGCTTCCCAGCCGCCTCTGAAACAGAGTATGAGTTCTGCCGTACACTTATTGAGAAGAACATGATACCTGATGATGTTACTATTCAGGTGCTCACACAGTCAAGAGAGCATATCATAAAGAAAACATTTGAAGCTATCGACGGTGCAAAGAACGCTGTTGTCCACCTTTATAACTCAACATCTGTTGCACAGAGAGAGCAGGTTTTCCGAAAGTCTAAGGAAGAGATAATCAAGATAGCTACAGACGGTGCAAAGCTCTGTAACGAGTATAAGAAGCACGCAAAGGGCAATATCGTATTCGAGTATTCTCCTGAGAGCTTCACAGGCACAGAGCCTGAGTTTGCAAGAGATATCTGTAACGCTGTTATCGACATCTGGCAGCCTGCACCTGATAACAAGGTCATCATCAACCTGCCTGTAACAGTTGAAATGTCAATGCCTCATGTTTATGCTCAGCAGGTAGAGTATATGTGCGACACTCTTCACAACAGAGAGAACGTTATAGTTTCACTTCACCCACATAATGACAGAGGCTGTGCAGTGGCAGACTGCGAAATGGGTCTGCTTGCAGGTGCTGACAGAATAGAGGGTACTTGTTTCGGCAATGGTGAGAGAACAGGCAATGCCGATATCGTTACTATCGCACTTAATATGTACACTCACGGAATTGACCCTAAGCTGGACTTCTCAGATATGCCTGCACTGGTAGAGCTTTACGAGAGAGTTACAAGAATGAAGGTTTATGACAGAAGCCCATATTCAGGCGCACTTGTATTCGCTGCATTCTCAGGCTCACATCAGGACGCTATCGCAAAGGGCATGAACTGGAGAAAAGAAAAGAGCTGTGACAAGTGGACAGTTCCTTATCTTCCTATCGATCCGCATGACGTTGGCAGAGAGTATGACGGTGACGTTATCAGAATAAACTCGCAATCAGGCAAGGGAGGAATAGGCTTTATCCTCCAAAATCAGTTCGGCTACGATCTTCCAAAGAAGATGAGAGAGGACTTTGGCTATAAGGTAAAGGCTGTTTCAGACCACAAGCACAAGGAGCTTATGCCTGATGAGGTCTACAAGATATTCAAGGACGAGTACCTCAACAAGTGCGCACCTGTTGACATTCCTGAAGCACACTATGTTCAGAAGCAGAACGGCACTATCTGCGCCGCTATCACAGCTTCAGTAAACGGCGTAACAGACGATCATACAGCAGAGGGTAACGGACGTCTTGACGCTGTGGCAAATGCTATCAAGCAGGCTTTGAAATTTGATTTTACCGTGGAAACATACACAGAACACGCTCTTGAAAGAAAGTCAACATCTGAGGCTGTTTCGTATGTTGGAATTTCCTGCGGTGATAAGATGTATTGGGGCGTCGGCAGACACTCAGATATCATCGTATCTTCTATCAAGGGACTTGTTTCAGCTATCAACAACGCTTTTGCAGATAAGAAGTAATGAATAAAAATTTAAGGGACAGGCGAAAGTCTGTCCCTTTTTTTGTACAAAAAAATGCAGCCATATAGAATATGACCGCATTGTATATTATTTCTTTTTTCTTCTGAAAAGCCTTTTGAGCCAGCCTAAAAAGCCCTTTTTCTCCTTTTCAGGCTCGACAGCCTTTGAATCATTAACAGGAGCAGGCTTTGGTGCATTGGCGTATGCTTCAGCGTAAAATCTGCTTTGTGCGTCAATGGCGATATCTCCACGCTCTGCACGGACATATTTTCCGTCAGGCTGCATTATCCTTGCTTTTACGTTGTCTTGCATCTGGGTGTCAAAAATATCGAGGACACGTTTTTTTACTTCTTCACTGAGGATAGGTGCGGCGACCTCAACTCGCCTTGTGGTGTTTCTTGTCATATAGTCTGCGCTGGATATGTATACCTTTTTGCGAACACCTGTGCCGAAAATATATATCCTTGCGTGTTCAAGATATCTGCCCACTATTGAGCGTATCTGCACATTGTCAGTAACGCCCTCCACGCCTGCCACAAGGCAGGATATACCTCTTATAACAAGCTCTACCTTCACGCCTGCCTGAGAACATTCTATTATCTTGTCCATAAGCACCTTATCAGTAAGAGAATTGAGCTTTGCGGCAACATATCCCTCACCGCCTGCTCTTGCAATGCTTATCTCATTATCCATAAGCTCCACTACCTTATTTTGCAGACAGTGGGGAGCGACCATAAGTGCCTTTGAGCTTTCCACAAGCTCGCCCATTGACAGCGTTCTGAACACCTCGCAAGCGTCCTGAGCAATGTCATTGTTTGATGTCATAAGGCAAAGGTCGGTATAAAGTCCTGCGGTCTTTTCGTTGTAGTTTCCTGTACCCACCTGAACAGTGTACTTTACGCTGTCGCCAACTTTTCTTGTAATAAGACAAAGCTTTGAATGGACTTTAAGTCCCTGCGGACCATACATTACATGACAGCCTGACTCCTCGAGAAGCTTTGACCACCCTATATTGTTTTCCTCGTCAAAACGTGCCCTCAGTTCCACAAGCACAAGCACGTCCTTGCCATTTTCAGCGGCGTTGCACAACGCCTTTATGACCTTGGAGTTCTTCGCCACACGATACAAAGTCATCTTGACAGACGTAACGCTATCGTCCTTTGCCGCCTCGTCAAGAAGCCTGATAAAAGGCTTTATGGACTCATAAGGATAGTGCA
This sequence comes from Hominimerdicola aceti, assembly GCF_025567495.1. Classification (NCBI taxonomy): domain Bacteria; kingdom Bacillati; phylum Bacillota; class Clostridia; order Eubacteriales; family Oscillospiraceae; genus Hominimerdicola; species Hominimerdicola aceti. The sequence continues at coordinate 337,136 of NZ_JAOQJZ010000001.1, forward strand.
GAAAAAGATCCTTTTCGTCTATCTGCTCTATCATTGACCTTGACGGGTCTATCATCGCAGAGGGCTGAGGCTCCTGCTTCGGAAAAAAAAGCTCTTTTCTGTCTGCCACCTTGTCAAACACAGCGAACACATAGGACATATCAAGGGGAGTTTTCTCCACAAAGACTTGCTTTTCTGAAAGCTCCAACCTTGAAAGCAGTTCGTTTAGCACAGTGTCGGATATTTGCTTTGAAAGCTGCAATCTCACAGGGCAAAGGCGTTTACGCTTGTTGATAAGCTCAGACATATTTTGTCTGAAATCAAGTTCCGAGTCAAAGCCCTCGTCAACGTCGATGTCGGCATTTCGTGTCACTCTCATAAGAGCCTTTTCTTCTATTTTATAGCCCTCAAAAGCCTTGTCAGCATAATGGAGAATAAGCTCTTCTACAAGGATATAGTTTATGCACCCTTCGTCAGCAGGAAGAAAGATCACACGCTGGAATTTCTCGTTACAGCTAACTATACCCACTGTGACGGCAGATTTTGAAGCGAGTTTTGCGACCGCATAAATACTTTGATTTGCAAGAAACGGGAAAGGGTGTCTTTTATCGATAATAAAGGCATTAAGAAACGGCTTGACCTCATAGGCATAATAGGCTTCAAGAAATTTCTTATCCTGTTCAGTGAGAGCCTTTATGTTTTTATGTACTATATTTTTTAGCTCCAGTTCCTCGCAGATAGCTTTGTATGTCTTATCTTTTACTGGTATAAGCTCATGAACACGCTTAAATATTGCAGAAAGCTGTTCAGATGGACGCATTTTGGACTTGTTGTCTTTATGATCGTCGTCCACAAGCGAGGAATCATAGAGCGAGCCCACACGCACCCTAAAAAACTCGTCAAGATTGCTTGCAAATATCGACTGAAAAAGCAATCTTTCAAGAAGCGGTGTAGCACTGTCCTGAGCTTCTTCAAGAACTCTCTCGTTAAATTTAAGCCATGATAACTCTCTGTTATCGTAGACCTTGTTATTCATATTCTTATTTCTCCTAACTCCTATCGTAAGAAAGGCATCTTATATCATACTGTATTATTATACCGCCAAACGAATATGATGTCAATGCAGGTGCCGTAAAAAGCTTGTAAAATCGCCATAAAACAAAAAAACTCCCGCCCGAAGGCAGGAGCAGGTCGTCTTGAAGATCAGATCCCGATATATTCCTTAGCGGTCTGGCATATATTTGCACAGTTATTCGCAAGGACGCTGTTGTCTTGTGGCAGATTGGGCAACATGATAAGCCAAAAAAGAATGAACACCATTATGAGCATAAGCGTAGCACCAGTCAAAAGTATCAAAGCGGCTGAACGCTTTGATTTCAGTGTTGTATGTACGTCGCTGCACAATTTTTCGGCGGGCTGTGCATTTTCTTTTTCCTCGTTAGGAATACGTTTTTCTTGCTCTTTTTTACACTCAGTACACAACATATACTTTAAACCTCCATAATCTATTTTTACTTCATTAACTATTATACCACATTCTTACCGTCTTGTGTTAAGCTGGCAGCTATAATTTACAGAAATTTCGACTAAACTTTTTGTAAATTGGTAAAACTTTAAAACTTGTCATGCGCATATAATCTATCTTCATCAACAAAACCCCTAAAAGAATGACTTAACAAAATCAAATATTGATATATTTCTGCTATTGACAAATGATAAGCGTATGTTATAATTACTGTGTGTGGAAAAATCAACGAAAATATGTTGTAATTAGCTTTATGTGGAGGAAGTAAAAATGGTAGACAATGTACGTCGTGAATGTATCATGTCAATGTATGAGATATACCCTCTCAGCAGAAAATTGGTATTTGATACGTTTGATAAGAAAAAGTATGATATAACAAGAACTCAGCAGATAATAATGCTGTCACTATGTATTGAGGGAACGCTCACAATGTCACAGCTTGCAAGCAAGATAAACACTTCTAATGAGCAGGCAACAAGGGCTGTGGCACAGCTTGTTGACAAGGGCTTTGTTATCAGAATGCAAAACCCCGATAACCGCAGAGTTATCAACATCAGGCTCACTGACGAAGCTATGCGCTTTATGGAAAAGATGAAAAACGAGATACTTGATGATATACTTGGTAAATTTTCCAGTGTCTCAGATAGTGATATGAAAAAAATGAAGGACGCACTTGTATTTATAAATAGTATACTTAAAAAGGTGCTTAAATAGGAGGCTGTTATGACAAAGGCGAAGAAAATAGTCAGCCGTTGCGAAAGCTGTGTGAATTACGTTTTTGATGAGGATTGTGAATGTTACTGCTGCATGGTCGATCTTGACGAGGACGAAGCATACAGATCAATGAGCGACAGCGAATATAGCTGCCCTTATTACAGGCTTGATGATGAATATGCTGTTGTGAGAAAGCAAAATTGATGATAGATCGGTGAATCCATGAAATTTGCCGATTTTTTCTTGCTTTGTTGAACGCGTAAAGTTCGAAAGCTTGTCAATATAGATGTGTAAAGTTTGTTTGCTTTGCAGTGAACATTTGTCGCTAAACAAGGACCAATCTGGGGTTGAATTAATATTTGGCTAATGATAGAAAGTTATTTATCAAAGTTTACAAAATATTAATAAATACAGTATTAGTATACAATGTTAAAATATTGACTATGCAGGTTGCTATAATCAAAACAGGAAAGATTTTTTGGGGGAAAGTTGCAATTAGCGTAAAAACGCAGGTTTAGTATTGTTTCATGTTCAAGGCTAATAAATATGCCGTTTTATCATCTGCCGGCACTATAAAAATGATAAATCAATATTGTGTAAACTATCAGTATATTTATATGTAATAAAATACAAATATGATATATTGTGGGATTGACAAATGGAAAATCAAGTGATATAATACTTGTAATTATATAGGCATACTGCGTCGGAGGTGAGGCTTTTGAAGGATAAGGCGCTTGAAAAATTGTCAAAAAATGAGCTGCTTGAGTTAATGCTTTATCTGCGAAAAGAATATGATAAGCTTAACGCAGAGAATGAAAAGCTTCTTCAAAAGCTCGAAGATAAAAAAAGTATCACTGACCGACTTGACAGGCTGGAGCGGCAGGTAGCTGCACTGACAGGTCACAAGCTGGTTGTTGAGCAGCCGGTAGCGGAGGAAGATCATGGCAGCAGATAGCAAGAACGAGGTGTTAAAAAAACCTGAGCTTCCTGATGTCCAGACACTTGAGCGGGTGGTAAAAAAGCATCATGAAAGGCGGGAATATCTGAGGATACTCCGCAGCACCGTGGCGTCGCTTCTTGTTGTGGCAGCGGCAGCAGTGATCATATCAATGTTATTTTTGCCTGTTTTGAGAGTAACGGGTACAAGTATGACGCCGACTTTGCATGACGACGAGCTGGTGGTGTGCAGAAAGCGTGGAAGCTTTCAGAAGGGCGATATAGTTGCGTTCTATTATAACAATAAGATACTGTTGAAACGTGTTATCGCTACAGCAGGAGATGTGGTGGATATCAAGGAGGACGGTACTGTTATCGTCAACGGAAAAACCTTGAATGAGCCGTATGTTGACGGCAAAGCTCTGGGAGAATGTGATATCGAGTTGCCTTATCAGGTGCCTGACGAGAGAATATTCGTTATGGGCGACCACAGATCTACGTCTGTTGACAGCCGTACAAAGAGGATAGGCTGTATTGCTGAGGAAGCAGTGCTTGGAAAGGTCTCACTGAGGATATATCCTTTTAAAAGGATAGGCACAGTGGACTAGCGTTTATCATAAATAGTGTATAAATTCGGAGGGAGTGATCCGTTTTGCAGAATTTTAACGGTAAAGTTCGGCAATAACTAAAAGAAAATGAAAGGAAAAAACGCAGCCGCTTGTTCGGTGTGGTGCTGTCTGTAGTTATGACAGTGTCGGTGCTGGCAAGTCTTGTTATGCCTGCAATAAGTGCCACTGAGGGTACTTCCGTGGCAGGTGGAGATGTTTCCTATAACGGCGGAAGCTATTCTTATAAGGATGCGAATAGCGTCACGATAAAATCCTATGATGCGGTCGGTTCAGGAAAAGACCAATCTAAAAAGATCGAATTCAATGTAGAATTTGATTTTGACAAGGGCGAAATGACCAATAGGTATATTTATTTCCCTATCGACGATAATGTTAGCCTGCCCGAGGGCGGTATACCGTCAGACGGAACCTGGGGCGATGTCGAGGATACTCACTTCGATGAAGGACATGGAATTTCAGGTAAGTACAGAGTCGACGAGATAGATGGAAAGAAGTATCTTTTTATTGAGTTTGACGAGCGATATCAACATAAAAATGAGAAGGACGCTATAAGCGGTAAGGCAAGCTTTGAGGGTAATGTAAAGCGTAAGGATACAGATACAGGTGATAAGACCACTGTTGAGATAGGCGGTCAGACGGTTGAAATAGACGGTTTTACTCCGCTCACTATGTCTGCCATAAAGGACGCAAGCGAAACTGCTGACGGAGTTAGGTGGACTATCACAGTGGACAATCCTGCAAAGAAGCCTCTTGACAGGATCGAGGACGAGCTTTTTAAGGATGCCGTTGACGGAAGCTTCACTGTTTCACCTGAGGGTGCAGGAAGCTATGACGCGTCAAGCGGAAAGTTTGTTTTCAGCGATGGATTCAGCGAAGAAAATGTTACCATAAGCTACACGACTCCATATCCTACAAGCGACCCGAATTTCGTTATGTCAGGTAAGGTGGAAAACAAATCCACCACATATGATAAAGACGGAAATGGAGTAAAAGCAGATAAAACTATTTATTCTGAGTCAAAGAAGGATAAGATCTCAAAAACAGGCAAGAATGTTGACTACGACAATAACGAAGTCACATGGGAAATTGTTGTAAGCAACCCTAGCGGTGCAGACCTCAAGGGCTATCACCTTTATGATGAAGCATTCCCTGATGCAAAGCCAGGAAGCTTTGCACTTAAAGCTGATGATGGTTCAGATGTAAAGTACACACTTAATGGAAACACGCTTACGTTTGACGATAAAACAACAGCGTCAAAAATTACTATCGAGTATGTGACAGCTATCGATCCTGACAAGGCGGAAACTACAAATACAGTTAAAATGCAAAGACCTGATAAAAGCCAACCATGGTCTGATATCACATCAAGTGAAACTGTTTATAATAGGTATCAGATATCAAAAAGTGGTTGGATAGATAATAACACGTTAGGTATACTCAAATGGGAAGTAACTGTTAAATGTAATGACAAAAATTCTACCCTTAAAGGCAAGACAATAACTGATAATATGCTTAAAGCAGGACAGATTGTCAGCATAAAGGTTGGAAATGATACCTTTGATGCAACAGTTGCAAGTGACGGTGAGCTTGTTTTGCCTGACAGAATAGGTGACAATAACGAGGTAGTTATTTCCTATGAAACAAAGGTTGCTGACTATGATCTTGGCGACCCTGACAGCAATGGAAATTATGCAGTGAAAAATACTGCAGGTATTGACGGATTCCATTCTGACAAGACAGTTTATTATAAGCCTGTAAACGAGAAGTCAAAAACAGTTCTTGACATTTCTCAGGACGGAAGCAGTGTTACATATAAGTGGCAGGTAGAGGTCAAGCAGACAAACGGTTCCTTTAGGGGCAAGACTATAAGCGATATAATGAACGCTACGTCAAATGATGGCAAGTCAATAAAGAGCGTTCTTGACACTGATTCCATTATCATGTATGTTCAGAGAAATGGAACAGGAAGCTATGAACCGCTTGACAGTTCAAATTACACTGTAGTACCTAATGACGACAACACTTCGTTTGAGATAAAGTTCAATGATAGTGAAGAATTTGACAATATAAACCTTGTGCAGATACAGTATAGCAGTACCGTAGATGTAACAGGTCTTGACGAAGGTACTATTATAAATGTAAATAACAAGGCTACTTATAAAGGTGAAATATTCGAGCCTAGTGCAGATAAGACTAAGTTTACTATAGGCGACAGCTCCAAAGCGCCTTATGAAAAGTATGACGCTGCAAGCAGTGTAGCAGGCGACACAGTGCATGATCTTAGCAGCCTGCCTGTTGTTACTGTAAATGGTGTTGAGTATTACAGGTTTGATTGGCGGCTTGATATCAACAAGGACGGCACTTATAAGCGTAACGATAATGTCGAGATCGTGGACACGCTTCCGGCGGGAATGATATTCTACGAGAACAAGGATTATCTCAAGTATTCATTTGGAAATAGTTCTGATAAGTATGATTTTGCACAAACAAATCAGTTTGAATATTTCTATGATAAGACAGCCAATACAGTAACTTTCAAGACTGCATGGAATCAGCAGGACGCTTGGACAGCTTACTACAGTACACTTGTAAAGGTCGATGATGTTAAGAATGGTGTTTACAAGAATGGTACTGCAGCGTTCAAAAACACAGTTCAGGATAAAGCTGGAAAATATCCGGAGAGAAGCCAGACGCAGACAGTTAAGGAAAAGAACTTGAAGAAAACTTCTTCTCCGAAGTCCACCGGCTGTGAGATAACTTATACCATTGATGTTAACCCTAAAAAGCTTAAATGCTCAACAAACGGAATGATAACTCTCAACGATGTTATCAAGTGCGGAGGCACGGCTGTAGTTAAGACAAAGGACGCTCAGGGTAACATTCAGACAAAAACGGTAAGCATAAATGGCAATTCCGCTGTTGACATGGATCTGAAGTCTATCAAGGTATTTGACGCAGATACGGGTGCAGAGCTTGCTGTGAGTGATTACAGTTATGTGATATCAGATCCGGAGGCAGTTGACAGCACAGTTTCTTGCAGTGCAGATGTTATTACCAACGAAAAGGGCAAGTTTATCGCTAACTTTATTCCAAGTGAAAGTATTGTTGGCGCTAAGGGTACTATTGATCTAACTTTGCCTGAAGGCTACGAAAACGGAAATATAAAGAGTTACTATGTGGCTTATGGCTATATGGACGGCAACAGCTTCAAAGAAGTAAAAGCCTTTGCCAACAAGAAAAACGAGTGGTCAGATTTTGGCTCAAGCATATCCGTCCCTGTGGAAGAGGTTTCTTCTGAGAAGGCGGGCGGTGTTTTCAGAGTCGAATATGAATACAGGGATGGCAACGGCTTTTCAAACACTGAAGTCAGCAATGAAAAAATGCTTTCAGCTGTAAAGTGTTCCGCACTGACAGCGAAGACACGAGATTTTGTAAAGAAGCTTGAAATAAACGTTCCAGATCAGCGTCACCTGAAATTAGTTTACGTTTATACAGGAAGTCCTGCAAATGATGAGGACGCTGAGAACGATGGCTATAAAGTCCATGTGTTCAATAATATATCATTTGACACAAACGGCTCTGCTGTAAATGACAGTGAAGATAATGATTCCGAGTTTGAGTTGATAAATCAGTCAAAGGCGTCATCAACAACTGTTGAGCCATTTAAGCTTATGAAGGTAGACAGCGGAGACTATAGTATTATGCTTAAGGCTTCTTTTGAGATCTACAGATACACTAAGCTGGAAAATGGCACATACGATTGGCTCCCGGCAGTAGATTTCAAAGAAAATGCTGCGAAAGACAGAAAATCAGTTATCTGGGGAAGTTCGGCGCAGGATAAGGCGCAGACATTCAATGTAAATGCTGACGGGTCATACAACCTTGACCTTGAACCTGCCGCAGGCACCGGAAATACTGAGGGTCATCTTTATAAGCTTATAGAAAAGCAAAGTCCAGAGGGTTATCTTCTTGACGAAACTCCTATATATTTTGCTTTTAAAGTGCGTCCGGCTGTAGTTCCAAGTGAAGTCGGTGAGGACGGATATCAGTTCGTGAAGAACGGAGATATGTTCAGAGTAACAAATCTGCTGAAAGAGTTTAAGATAACTGCAAGCAAGGTTTGGAGCGATGGAAACGGCAATCATTCGGCAGAGAGCGTAAAGTTTCTTCTTGGCTCGTCTACAACTAAGGTTTTAAGCGGTGTTCCAGATGATATTCAGTGGGGCAGTGCTGAGGTAACTCTTAACGAAGCTAACAATTGGAAACATGAGTGGACAAAGCTTCCTGGATATACAAAGGTCGGCAATGATTACAAGCAGCTTTACTACTATATCAAAGAGATCGATCTTGCAACAGGATATGAGGCTGTATACAGTGCAACGGCAATGAGCAAAAACACTGATGTTACAGTTACGAACGTCAAGGGACTTAACATTACGAAGGAATGGCGTGATGAGTTAGGAAACAAGCTTGCTGACAGTGAGCTTCCTGCCGGTATCGACAAGATCGAGGCAGATGTTTATGAGTCCTCTGTTGCACCAAATTCAGCCTCAAGAGTGAATGGAGATAACGGAATACCAACAGATTGCAAACTTATAAAAACTGTTTCTCTGGAAAAGTCTAAGAATTGGACGGTAACTCTTGACGGCCTTGACAAGGACAAGTATTACTATGTTCTTGAAAAGAATATACCTGACGGCTTTGGCGTTACGTATACTTATTCAAATAACGGCAGTGCCACGGGCTTTGATACGATCGTCAATACCAAGAACCCGCAGAAGGTAGAAAATATGGATGTTCGCCTGCAAAAGGCATGGTCTGACGGCGATAGCAATACCCATACCAATGATAAGGTAACGTTCAATATCTATAGGTCAACAAATAAGGCTGACGTGCCTGAAAAATATAACAAGTTTACAGGCACAATGGATAAGGGACAGAATGTTAAATTCAAGATCCTTACAAGCAATGGTACAGAAATGGCTCAGAACGGAAGCTTTGCCTCTGAGTATGCCATGTATGGCTCGGCTAAGTTCAGTTTTGATATGACAAAGTCATGGATAAATATCGGTGAAACTGAGGGACGTGTTAGAGTTCTTGACAGTTCAGGAGCTGTTCTGGCTGACATCTATAAGTCAGGTGAAAATTGGGTGGACGGCAAGGCTATACCTATATGGAGCGGTGATAGCAAGTATGTCAGCGTTAGTGATTACGTTACACCGTCTTGGGACAAGAGTCAGTTTGTTCTAAATCTGAATAATATCACTTCAGATATTACTGTTGAAGTTACACTTAAGGGCGATAGTGGCTGTTCATACGCAGTAACAGCTAATGATCTTGGCACACCTGAGAAGACGAACGTTACACCTGTTCCTAATAAAGATGCGACACCTAGCGGTGAAGTATTCTTGTGGAAGCAGATAACGCTCACGGCTGATAACAACTGGTCAAATGCCGTTTCTCTTGAAAAAAATGACATCAAGGGCAATAAGTATTACTATTGGTTTGAGGAGATAGACGTGAACGGTCAGCCGATAATCACATCGTCATACAAAGCTTACTACAGATACAATGGCTCAGAAAATGAGAATTGCATTGATATGACAAAGAACGGTGATCAGTATGTTCAGGTCTATAACAACTCTGAGGAAACTTTGGGAGAGCTGCCTGAAACAGGCGGCATGGGTGTTATCCCATTCGTGGCAGCAGGCGGAACAGTCACTGTTGCTGCAACAATACTTTTAGTTACAAAGCGTCGCAAAAAAACGCTGTAAATAATCAAATATGAAAGGATAATTAATTGTGAAGATGAAGAAATTCGCAGCTCTTGCTGCTGCAACAGTTATGTCAGTTTCAGCTATTGCTGCAACATCAGCATTCGGAGTATTTGCTACTACTGATGCTGGCGTTAATAACATTGTTATCAAGGATTCTGATACAAACAGAGTATATAAGGCTTATCAGATCTTTGACCAGGCATCTGCAACAAATACTATCAAGTGGGGCAAAGGCATTAATGGCGATGCTCTGCTTACCAGCCTGAAAACTTCTGGTCTTAGCACTTATATGTCTCAGTTTGACAGTGCCGAGAGCGCAGTAGACGTTGCAAAGATAATATCAGATGCAGATCATTGGACAAAGGAAGATACTGCAAAGTTTGCAAAAGCCGCTTCTGCCTGCATCATCGACAATAAGTCTGTAACCGCCTATGAAGATAACGGTGAGTACACTATTCCACTTCCAAATGCTGGCTATTATCTCGTTGTCGATGCAACAGAAAATAATGGTGTTGATAAGGCTAACTCAGCTCTTATCCTTAACGTTTCAGGCACAACAAACGTTACTCCAAAGAAGACGAAGCCAACACTTACAAAGCAGATCAAGCACAATGAGAATGACTCATGGGGCGATGTTGGCGACAACGCAATTGGTGACGATGTAGAATTCAAGATCACAACAACTATACCAAGCGATGTATCAGCTTATGACAAGTATACATACACAGTTCGTGACCAGCTCAGCGAGGGTCTTACATTCAATAATAACCTTACTTACAAATACTATGACGCTAGCGGCAATGAGATCACTCCTGTTACAGTAGGTCCTAACACAACTGTAGGTGTTGATGATCCAAGCACTGCTGATTTCAAAGAGACATTCTATGTTACTTTCGATATCAAGGAGCTTCTGAAAAAATATCCAAATGTTGATAAGATCGAAACTCTCTATTCTGCTAAACTCAACGAGAACGCTAACGTTGTAACAGGTACACTTCCTAATTCAAAAGACAATAACCCTAACACAGCTTATCTGACATATTCAAACAATCCTCAGGACACAACAGGTAAGGAGAAAGGTGAAACACCTAAGGTTACAGTTTATGACTGGACATTCTCACTTGTTGGTAACAAGGTAGACGAAAAGGGCGAGCCTCTTGCAAATGCTGCATTCCAGCTTAGAAATGTTCATGGCGATGCTATCAGACTTGTCAAGATAGAAGACAATGTTTACAGACTTGAGATTGGCGATGAGGCAGGCTCTGTAGATACTATCTGGACAGACGCAACAGGTAAGTTCACTATCAAGGGCATTGATGATCAGACAACTTACAAGCTTGTTGAGACAGAAGCTCCTGCTCAGTATAACAGAGCTGATCCATATGAGTTCAAGTTTGACACAACATATGATCCTGCTAATACGCTTCAGTCCATTCGTATGCTCGACGGCACTGATTCAGGCACAAGCGGTTCAACAGTTAAGATCATAAACCAGAAGGGCGGCTCACTTCCAACAACTGGCGGTATCGGTACTCAGATCTTCTACGGTGTAGGCGGAGCTATCGTACTGGGCGCAGGTGTGCTTCTCATTGCTAAGAAGAGAGCTAAGAACGACTAATTTTTGAATTTATTTTACCTTTGTCCTGCCGATCTCGGTCGGCAGGCATCAGGGAGGACTCCATGAGGAAGAAAAGCGGTAAATCAACTACAATTTTATTGGTCTTGTTATTGCTTGTGGGGCTCTCCGTGATGTTATATCCAACAATAAGCGATTGGTGGAATTCAAAAACGCAAAGCCGTGCGGTGGCGACTTATCAGAAAGCGGCAAATGACCTTTCTGACAAGGAGAATGAAGAGATACTCAGCCAAGCCAGAAAATATAATGAAGAGATAGCAAAGCTTGCCCGACCTTTTGTGGATTATGATAAGGTCAAGGGCTATGAGGATATCCTGGATATCACGGGGACGGGTGTTATGGGCTATATTTCCATTCCGACTATAAGGGTGGAGTTGCCTATTTATCATGGCACAAGTGACGGCGTGTTAAATGTCGCTGTGGGACATCTGCAGGGTTCGAGCCTGCCTGTTGGCGGAGCTGACACTCATTCGGTAATTTCTGCACATAGAGGTCTGCCGTCGGCAAAGCTTTTCAGCGACCTTGATAAGCTTGCAGAGGGCGATGAGTTCACTATAACAGTGTTGAAAGAGGTCTATACATATGAGGTCGAGGCTGTTTATATAGTTCTGCCTAATGAAATGGATAAGCTGAACATTATTCCAGGTGAGGATCATGTTACGTTGACTACCTGTACACCATACGGAGTCAATTCTCACAGGCTTCTTGTTCGTGCAAAGAGAGTTGAAACTGCGGACGATACAAAGAGTGTTTCAAAAATAACGGCAGACGCTGTTCAGCTCGATTCTCTTGTGGTCGTGCCTTTTGTAGCAATACCATTGTTTGTGGTACTGCTTGTGTGGTGGTTTGTGGATTCAAAACGCAAAAAAATCTCTAATGATGAGCTTGTGGCAATGCTAGATAAGCCAGAGAGTGACGATAATGTTGAAAATCTACCTGATAAGGAGAGTAGCAAAGATGAAACTTAAATTTTCTCAGCTTGCAAAGGCTGTTTTGTGTACGGCGGCAATGGCTGTTTCAGCCTTGGGAAGCATGACGATCTCAGCTTTTGCAGCGGATAATATCAATGTGGATATAGTGTGCAAAAATGATACAACGACTGTTAGTAATGCCGAGTGGAGCATATATAAGGTCGGTGAGCGTAAAGAAGCTGACTTTGTCCTTACCGGAGAGTTCAGCGATTATCCTATAGATATGTCTGATTTTACTGACGCTTCAAAAATGCAGGCTGTCGCTGATACTCTCGACAACTACGCAAAAACCGATGGCATAACACCAGTTTCAACAGGCAAGACGGACGCAAACGGTGAAGTAAAGCTTTCTGCTGATTCTGTGGGTCTGTATCTTGTTTCAGGCAAGAGTTTTGAAAACACAACAGCTAAGTTTACACCTTCTCCGTCACTTATCGAGATAGATAAGGATATCGTGGCTGAGGGTCAGATAACAGTTTACACCAAGTTCACATACGAAGAGATCCCAGCAGGGGACAGTGATTATGGTGTAAGAAAGTCGTGGATAGTTCCTGATGGTCAGGAAAAGCTCATACCTGATAGTATCAAGGTGGAGATATATCGTGATGGCAAGCTTTTCGATACTGTTACTCTTGACGCTGACAACAATTGGGAGTATTTCTGGAAAGATGATACTGCGGCTGAGTGGACAGTTAAGGAGATAGATATTCCTGCCAACTACACAGTTGTTACCAAAAACAATGACAAGCTGTTTCTTATAGAGAACACATATAAGTCAGACAGTTCGAGTAATACAGATAGTAGTTCAAGCACACCTGACAGCAGCTCGTCAGGCTCTGATTCATTAAGCTCAACGCCTGACAATATACCACAGACTGGTTCGCTCAACTGGCCGGTGCCTGTACTTATAGGCGGTGGAGTTATCCTTATCGCGGCAGGCTGGAGAGTAAGCAGAAAAGAGAAATAAAGGCGAAACCACATAGGCTCGACTTTACAACAGGAGAAAAATAGTGACTAAAAAAAAGCTAGGACTTTTGTTGATAATAATGGGGATAATGCTGATAGCGGCGGCATTATCCCTTAATTATTACAACTATTTTCATGAAAAGCAAAGTAATAAAAGGATGGAGGCTGTGCTGAGTGACCTGAAAACGCAGATCTCAGACAGTGCAGGGGATAGCGACAGCAGTTCACCCTTTGACATTTTTGACGATAGTCGATCCATGGACAGCGAGATAGATGACCCGGATAAGGATATCGTGCTTGACGGCAACTCATATATAGGCTTGATTTCATTCCCGACACTGGGGCAGGAGTTTCCTGTGACTCGTGGCTGGAGCTATGCTGCAATGAATACCGCAGCTTGTCAGTACAGCGGCAGACGTGTAGACAATGATCTTATAATCTGCGCTCACAATTACACAGGCTTTTTTGATAAGCTGGATAAGCTCAGCTCAGGTGACGAGGTTATTTTCACCGATGTTTATGGCAGAGAATTTAACTATACTGTCACAAACAGCGAACTGCTGAGCGGCTGGGATTCGCCATCGCTCATAAAAGGTGGTGGCAGCGACTGGGATCTGACCTTGTTCACCTGCACATGGAGCGGTTACAGCAGAGTGACTGTAAGACTTGTTTATTCATAAATATATCAAAAACGCACAGAGTTCTACACCCTGTGCGTTTTATATTCCTGCGGCAAGTCTTATTTTTTTTATATCAAAAGTTTTTAGTTTGTCATCGTATATGCAGTGTCGTCTTGACTTTCTTGGGTGGCGGCGTGTATAGTCAATGGCTTCTTCAAGGTTGTTTGTTTGAAAAACTGGACGTTTCATTGCTTTGTTGTATACTGTGTATCTCATAAAAATACCTCCCAAATAATTGTTATAATTAATTATAACATTAATTGGTACGTTGGTCAATAGCAATATTGTACAAATTTAACCTATTAATCAGATATACATAAATTAAAACAGAAATCGACTTGTTTAAGAACAATTCACGACATAAGACGACATAATTCTACTTATAAAAATTATAGTGATAGTGGGATATTGTGCAAAAATGAGAATGGTTGGTCAATTTGACGAACGATAAAGTATAAATTTGTTTTGACAGCGAAAGTTGTAACACAGTTTTCATTGATTGATAATTAATTGAACATTCAAATATGGTATAATACCCTAAAGAATTGGAGAGAAGCGAGGAGTTATGGATAGCTTTGTGCGAAAATATGGAAGATATGTACCCTTTGCTTTAACTATTATCATAATATTTTGCTGTGCTCTTTTTCTGAAAGACCATGAGTTTTCTGAGATACTCAGTTATTGCCCGGACAATTTGTGGCTTGCCGCATTTGTTATTCTGGGGTTTTATGGATTGAAGTCTTTGTCGGTGGTATTCCCACTTGCGGCTATTTTTGTGTGCGTGGGTGCAATATATCCGTTCTGGGTGGGCATTTTGTTGAATGTAATAGGACTATCGGTGTGTTTTACTGTTCCTTATCTTGTGGGAAGAATATCTGGTGGCGATATCATGCGTGTTATTGAGATGAAATATCCTAAGGCACGAAAGCTTGTAAATTATGGGCATGACAATAATCTGTTCGCCTCCTACATTTCAAGGGCAGTGGTGGTTGTGCCGGGCGACCTTGTTTCAATGATACACGGCGCACTGCGAATGCCTTACAGACCATATCTTCTAGGCTCGATAATGGGAGTGATGCCTGAAATGCTTGTGCAGACATATATTGGAGCACAGTTGAAGCATTTGACAATAAAATCAGTGCTTGTGATGATAGCACTCATAGCCGCAACGCTGGCTTTTTCGCTGATACTTAATAAAAAGGTCAGCAGGAGCGGCAAGCAGATGGACAAGGAAGATTTTTGATATATGTACAAAAAAGCGGACTGATAACAACAGCCCGCTTTTTTTATTATTTGTCAAAGCTAGGATTGAAAGCGTAGAAATTTTTGCTGTCAAGCATATCCTGAATAAGTCTTAGTCCTTCGCCGAAGCGCTGATAGTGGACTATCTCACGTTCACGAAGAAACTTGATAGGGTCACGGACATCAGGATCGTCAGCAAGCCTGAGAATGTTGTCGTAGGTCAGGCGGGCTTTTTGCTCAGCAGCAAGGTCTTCGTGTATATCAGCAATAGCGTCACCGGTACTTTGGAAGATTTCCGCAGAAAATGGTACACCAGAGGCGGCTATAGGGTAAACGCCTGTAGTGTGGTCAACAAAATAGGTGTCAAAGCCACTGTCTTTTATTTCCTTGAGGGAGAGGTCACGGGTCAGCTGATAGATAATAGTGCCGATCATTTCGATGTGGGCAAGTTCTTCCGTGCCGATATCGTTGAGTATTGCCTGCACCTCACGACAGGGGGCTGAGTAACGCTGATTGAGATAGCGAAGCGCTGCACCAAGTTCGCCGTCAGCCCCACCAAGCTGCGAGATAATGACCTTAGCCAAAGCAGGATTAGGGTTAGCGATCTTAACGGGGTATTGCAGCTTTTTTTCATATTGCCACATTAGTCAGCACTCCTTTCCCACGGAAAAGGTGATGTTACCCATTCCCATTTCTTGGACGAATTGTTCTGCGTGATCGTCAATGGTCCGTATTTCTCATTGTATTGAGCAATAAGCTTCTCTTTTTCTGCCTTGTGTCGTGCAAAATATGCCAGACCATCTCTGCAGGTAGGGTGGCTGTCGAGGTAAAGATTAGCCTCTACAAGGGCAAAGCTGCACGCCTGTATCTTTCTAAGAAGCCTCTCCTTTTCACTTAGTATGGGCATTCTTTACAGCCTCCTCTCCTATAAAAGGTTTGTCTATGGACGGGAAGATAGTTCCTCTTGAAAGTCCTACATCTGCCTCATAAGGCTTCTCCCACATCTGAAAAGGCACATATGCCATTGCCAGCGGCGTGTCCTCAGGAAATCTTCCTTTCGGAAAAGGGCAGGCAGGTGTGTTATCCTCTGTGTCGTCAGCAAGTATCCTGCCTAACGACAGGTTGTCAAACATATCCAAATAAGTTCACTCCTTATGTTGTCTGAATCTCATATACCACAGGTTTCGTGTGGCTGTTTTATCATATGCAGCTTATAAGTCAGTGGTGTATGTATGCAGGATATTATAAAAAAACTTGCAAATCGTTCATTGAAAATACACAAAATTAATTTTCTGTGAACGCGCATATTGTTTGTAACAATAAACATAGTTTAAATAACGTTAAATTTGTAAGATTTAATATTGACAAATCGGGCTTCTGCGTGTTATATTAATACTATTGAAAAAAGCATATGCAGTGACATATGTGATCGAAGGAGAGATTATTATGAAAAATGTCAAGAGAATTCTTGCATTAACAGTTTCGGCTGCCCTTGCAGTTTCTTGCTTTGCAGGTTGCGGAAACGGTGCAAAAAAGAACAGCGATACTATCGTTATCGGCTGCAGCGGTCCGCTCACAGGTGACGCTGCACAGTACGGCGTTGCTGTTAAGAATGCTATCGAGCTTGCTGTCAAGGACGTAAATGACGCAGGCGGAATAAACGGAACAAAGCTCTCATACGTTTTCGAGGACGATGAGGCTGACTCAGGCGATAAGGCTGTAAATGCTTATAACGCACTGAAAGACAATGGTATGCAGGTAATGGTCGGAACAGTAACAACAGGTTCTTGCCTCGCAGTTATTGAAAAGACAAAGCAGGATAACATCTTCCAGCTCACACCTTCTGCTTCAGCTCAGGACGTTATCAAGAACGATAACTGTTTCCAGGTTTGCTTTACTGACCCTAACCAAGGTAAAGGTTCTGCCGACTATATCGCAGAAAACAAGCTTGCTACAAAGATAGCTGTAATTTACGACAGCTCTGACGCTTATTCATCAGGTATCTTCAACACATTCAAATCCGAGGCTGAGGCTAAGGGTCTTGATATCGTTGCAGAGCAGTCATTCACAAAGGACAGCAAGACTGACTTCTCAGCTCAGATAAGCGCAGCTAAGAATGCAGGCGCAGACCTCGTGTTCCTGCCTATCTACTATCAGCAGGCTTCACTTATCCTTACACAGTGCAAGTCAGCTAACTACAACCCAACATTCTTCGGTTGCGACGGTCTTGACGGACTTCTTTCTATCAAGAACTTTGATACTTCACTTTGCGAGGGCGTAATGCTCCTTACACCATTTGCTGCCGACGCTCAGGATCAGGCAACTCAGGACTTCGTTAAGAAGTATAAGGACGCTTACAACGGCGAAACACCTAACCAGTTCGCTGCAGACGCTTATGACGGCGTAATGGTACTTGCAGAACTCATGAAGAAGGAAGGCATCACAGCTGATATGTCTGCTTCTGATATCTGCGATAAGCTCAAAAAAGCTATCTCTGATAAGGACTTCTCATATGACGGACTTACAGGTACAGGCATGAAGTGGGGCGAAGACGGTGCCGTATCTAAGGACCCTAAGGCTGTTATCATCAAGAATGGTGCTTATTCTGCACTGACAGCTGATGACATTGCCGCTTCTACTGCTCAGTAATAGCTGAAATGAAGTGCGTACAAAAAGTACGCTTGATATGAAAAAAACCGGCAATTGCGAAAAATTGTCGGTTTTTTTGATTTATTTTATTAAAATGTGTTGCAAAAACTACGGGGTTATGTTATAATTTATTGTATATTGTGTTTATGACAAGGACAGATGTAATATATGTGATTACATCTTGTGCTTTGTCTATTCCAAAAGGAAGGAATGTTTGTATATGGGTTTTCTTAATAACCTCATCAACGGAATAAGCCTCGGCAGTATATACGCAGTTATAGCTTTGGGCTATACGCTTGTATACGGTATTGCCAAAATGCTTAACTTCGCACACGGCGATGTTATTATGGTGGGCGGATATGTTATATTCACCTGCATGACCACATGGGGACTAAACTCTTGGCTATCTATAGTTCTTGCAGTTATTGCCTGCACACTTCTCGGTATAGTCATCGAAAAGGTGGCGTATAAGCCGCTCAGACAAGCTACTTCGCTTGCGGTGCTTATCACTGCCATAGGCGTCAGCTACTTTTTGCAGAACATCGCACTGCTTATATTCGGTGAAAAGCCTGTAAACTTTACATCAGTTGTAAACGTGCCGAGCATCAAGCTTTTTGACGGACAGATAGTTATTTCCGGAGAAACATCAGTTGCAATAATCGTATCTATACTCATTGTAGTTGGTCTTTCATTGTTCATCAACAAAACCAAGAGCGGACGTGCAATGCTTGCAGTATCTGAGGACAGAGGTGCAGCTCAGCTCATGGGCGTAAACATCAACCGCACTATCTCTCTTACATTCGCTATCGGCTCAGGTCTTGCCGCAATTGCAGGCGCACTGCTTTGCTCAGCTTATCCTACGCTTCAGAACACCACAGGCGCAATGCCTGGTATCAAAGCGTTCGTTGCGGCGGTATTTGGCGGTATCGGCTCAATACCGGGCGCTATGATCGGCGGTATCCTTATCGGTGTTATCGAGATACTTGGACGTGCCTATATCTCACCACAGCTTGCCGACGCTATCGTTTTTGCTGTTCTTATACTTGTGCTTATCATCAAGCCTACAGGTATCCTCGGCAAGAAGATAAGCGAAAAGGTATAAAAGTCAACTTAAAATTTTCGAGCAGACTTGCTTTGCAGTTCTGTTTTATCTGAAAGGATTGGTTTTTTGTGAAAAAAGAAGGGGCTAGCGCAAAAACAAAGTTTTTTAAGCCGCAGACCAGAAAAAGCTTTATCACATACGCAATGGTGATAGTTGCCTTTGTGGTAATGCAGATACTCAGCAGCGGCGGATATATCTCAAGTATGCTCACAGGACTTCTTGTTCCTCTGTGTGTATACTCTATACTTGCAGTATCCCTTAACCTGACAGTTGGTATACTTGGCGAGCTTAGCTTGGGTCAGGCAGGCTTTATGTGCGTTGGCGCATATACAAGTGCGATATTCTCTATCGTTACTTCTGAAACTATTGAAAATGTGTGGATCAGATTTCCTTTGGCTATCCTTATAGGCGGAATAATTGCCGCAGTGTTCGGCATACTTATAGGAATACCTGTTCTCAGACTTAAAGGTGACTATCTCGCTATCGTTACACTTGCGTTCGGTGAGATCATAAAGAACGTTTTCGCAGCACTTTACCTTGGTTATGATTCTAAGGGTGTTCACGTTTCTCTCAAAAGTCTATCAAACCTTAACCTTGAGCCTGACGGAAAGCTTATACTGAACGGCCCTCAGGGTATAAGCGGCACACCTAACGATTCTACATTCATTATCGGCGCTGTTATGTTGCTTATCACTCTTATCATTGCCTATAACTTTGTATATTCAAGAACGGGAAGAGCAGTAATGGCTATCAGAGATAATGTTATCGCAGCCGAGTCTGTAGGTCTTAACATCACAAAGTATAAGCTTGTTACTTTTGCGTTGACTGCATTCCTTGCAGGCTGTGCAGGTGCGCTTTATTCTCATAACTTCTATACGCTCCAGGCTTCTAAGTTTGACTATAACCTGTCTATCCTTATCTTGGTATTCGTTGTTCTGGGCGGTATAGGCAGTATCAGAGGAAGTGTTATCGCAGCTATCGTGCTTGTTCTGCTTCCAGAAATGCTAAGAAGCATAAACAGCTACAGAATGCTTATCTATTCTATCGTCCTTATCGTAATGATGATAATAACTTCAAATGAAAAAACAAAGACTTTTATCAGTGCAAATACTGCTAAGTTCAAGGCTTTGTTCAAGCGTGAAAAAGTAAAGGAGGCTGAGTGATATGGCACTTCTTGAAGTAAAAAATCTCGGCATCTCATTCGGCGGACTCCGTGCAGTTGACGAGTTCAGCATAACAATAGAAAAAGGTCAGCTCTATGGTCTTATTGGGCCGAACGGAGCAGGAAAGACCACTATCTTCAATATGCTCACAGGCGTTTATAAGCCAACAGACGGCACAATCGTTCTTGACGGAAAGAACATTACTGGCAAAAACACTATCGAAATAAACCGTGCAGGCATTGCCCGTACATTCCAGAACATCAGACTTTTTAAGGATATGACGGTGCTTGACAACGTCAAGGTCGCACTTCACAATCATTATAAATACAGCACCTTTACAGGTGTGTTCAGACTTCCAAGATATTTCAAACTTGAAAAGGCAATGGACGCAAAGGCGCTGGAGCTTCTGAAGGTTTTCGAGCTTGACGATAATGCGAGTCTGCTTGCTTCTGGACTTCCGTATGGCGATCAGAGAAAGCTTGAGATCGCAAGAGCCCTTGCAACACAGCCGAAGTTGCTGCTTCTTGACGAGCCTGCTGCCGGCATGAATCCAAACGAAACAGCGGAGCTTATGGATACTATCCGCTTTGTAAGAGATAATTTTGATATGACGGTGCTGCTTATCGAGCATGATATGAGCCTTGTTTCAGGTATCTGCGAAAAGCTGTCTGTGCTGAACTTCGGTCAGCTCCTTTGTGAGGGTAAGACAGCGGAAGTGCTTAAAAATCCTGAAGTTATCACCGCATATCTGGGCGAATAAGGGGGTAAGTAAAATGGCAATGTTGGAAATCAATGATCTGCACGTCAATTATGGCATGATAGCCGCTTTGAAAGGTATCTCCTTTGAGGTAAACGAGGGCGAGGTCATTTCCCTTATCGGCGCAAACGGAGCAGGAAAGACCACCACTCTGCATACCCTTACAGGTCTTATCTCTGCAAAATCGGGTTCTATCAAATTCAACGGCGTGGAGCTTACTAAAACTCCTGCACACAAGATCGTGGAAATGGGTATAGCACACGTTCCTGAGGGAAGAAGAATATTCCAAAACCTCACAGTACTTGATAACCTTAAGCTTGGAGCATTTACAAGAAAAGACAAGGAGAATATACCGAAGGATATTCAGGATATATACGAGCGTTTCCCTAGACTTGCAGAAAGAAAAAATCAGATAGCAGGTACTCTTTCAGGCGGTGAGCAGCAGATGCTGGCAATGGGCAGGGCGCTTATGTCAAGACCTAAGATAGTTGTAATGGACGAGCCGTCAATGGGTCTGTCACCGATACTTGTGTCAACCATATTTAAGATAATCGAGGACATAAGAAAGAGCGGCACAACTGTACTGCTTGTTGAGCAGAACGCAAAGAAAGCCCTTGCTATCTCAGACAGAGCTTATGTTCTTGAAACGGGCAAGATAGTTCTGTCAGGCAAGGCGTCTGATCTTATCAATGATGAGTCGGTCAAGAAAGCATATTTAGGTGAATAGGAGTTGAGCTTTATGGCAAGGATCATAACCATTGCAAGGGGAATCGGCAGTGGCGGAAGAACTGTAGGAAAAATGCTGTCAGAGGATATGGGTATAAAATATTATGATAAGGAGCTTATAAAGCTTGCAAGCGACGAAAGCGGTATAAATGAACGCTTTTTCGGGCTTGTTGATGAAAAACTGAAAGGTTCTTTTCTGAGAAAGGGCGGAGTTTACAAGGGTGAGCTTCTTGACCCTGATGATCACGACTTTACTTCTGACAGAAATCTTTTCAATTATCAGGCGAAGATAATAAAGCAGCTTGCAGACAGAGAGCCTGCGGTAATAGTTGGCAGATGTGCTGACTATATCCTCCGTGACAGAAAAGACGTGCTTAAGGTTTTCATATATTCTGATATGGAAACTGCGGTCAAGAATATCGTCGATCTGTATGGTGTTTCTGTAAAAGAGGCTGTCAAGATAATCGAAAAGACAGACAAGGAGAGAAGCGATTATTATCGTCACTACACAGGCAGGGATTGGACAAATGCGAAAAACTACAATCTGTGTCTTGATACCAGCGACATGAGCTATGACAAGTGCGTTGATATCATTGAGGGATATATAAAGCTTCTTGAAGAGTAAGGCATAAAAAATAAAGCCGCATTGCATTTTTTGCAGTGCGGCTTTTGTGATATATGAAATCAGTTGAATTTTTCTGAAATAGTCCTTGCGGCAAATACTCCTGATGCAGAAGCCTGCGACAGAGAGTGCGTAACGCCTGAGCCGTCGCCTAGGACGTAAAGACCTTTGACAGCAGTTTCAAGGTTCTCGTCAACGTCAACTCTTGAATTGTAGAACTTGACCTCAACGCCGTAAAGAAGCGTGTCGATATTCGCCATACCGGGTGCTATCTTATCCAGAGCGTATATCATTTCGATAATATCGTCAAGCTGTCGCTTTGGGATAACAAGGCTCAGGTCGCCCGGAGTAGCTTTGAGAGTAGGGTTAAGGAACGTCTGACCAAAGCGGTGTTCATTTGTACGTCTGCCTGCAACAAGATCACCGAAACGCTGAACAAGCACTCCACCGCCAAGCATATTAGACAGCCTTGCGATAGACTCACCGTATGCGTTTGAGTCCTTGAAAGGCTCAGAGAATGTGTTGGATACCAGCAGAGCGAAGTTTGTGTTCTCAGTTCTCAGCGCAGGGTCAGCATAGCTGTGTCCGTTTACTGTGATGATGCCGTTTGTATTCTCGGTAACTACCTCACCGTATGGGTTCATGCAGAATGTTCTTACAAGGTCGCCGTATTTCTTTGTACGGTAAACTATCTTGCTTTCGTATACCTTGCTTGTGATATGCTCAAAAACAGCCGCAGGTATCTCAACACGAACGCCGATATCAACTCTGTTTGAACGCCTTTTGATACCAAAGTTGTCACATATCTCAGAAATCCATTTTGAACCGCTTCTTCCTGCCGCAACAACAGCGTTTGAGCAGTGATACTCGTCCTTGTCTGTGATAACAGTGAAGTCGTTCTCCTTGCCTGTTATACCCTGAACACTTTCATAAAATTTTATGTCTATCTTGTCCTTGACAAAGTCATAGATGTTCTGGAGTATCTGCATATTTCTGTCAGTGCCAAGGTGTCTTACCTGAGCGTCAAGGAGGTGGAGGTCATATTTCAGAGCCATTGCCTTGATGTCGGAAGAAGTTGTGGAATAAAGCTTAGCGTCCTGACCGCCCATTTCAAGGTTTATCTTGTCAACATACTGCATAAGCTCGATAGCCTTTTCCTTGCCGGTAAATGTGTAAAGGTCACCGCCGAAATTGTTTGTGATGTTATATTTGCCGTCCGACATTCCGCCTGCACCGCCGAAGCCGTGCATAATGGAGCATACCTTGCAGTGAATGCAGGACTTAACTTTTTTGCCATCTATAGGACACTTACGCTTGCTGACAGGTCCGCCCTGATCAATAATGCAAACTTTTATGTTTTTGTCAAGCTTGACAAATTCGTATGCCATGAATACGCCGGCTGCACCTGCACCGACAACAACTACGTCATAATTCTGAGCCATAACTATTTCCTTTCAAATCAAAATCCAGTTTATTTTTATCCATAAAACGGGCGGCCGCACCTTTGCAGAAGATAGCCTGAAAGGAGATAACCGCCATATTTTTTTCTATTTTATATCAAATACGATAGTAGCCAATGTGAAGAATATCAGTGTTGAGCAAGTGTCAACGATAGTGGTGATAAGCGGGGCAGCCATGATAGCAGGGTCAAGATGAAGCTTCTTGGCAGCCATCGGGAGCATACAGGCGATGAGCTTTGAAAGCACAACAGTTGCCATGATAGCCATACTCACCGTGAACGCAAGCTTGTAGCAATCCACAGATGTGTCACCGTGATACACAAGAATTATTCTTATAGCATTGACTATAGCAAGGATAACGCTGCAAAGAAGCGCGACTCTGAACTCTTTCCACATGACCTTGAAAAAGTCTTTCATTCTTATCTCACCAAGCGCCATGCCTCTTATAACAAGGGTCGAGGTCTGAGAGCCGCAGTTTCCGCCTGTGCCACTAAGCATTGACAGGAACGATACCAAAACAGGGACAGCCGCAAAAGCAGACTGATATTTGTTTACGATAGCACCCGTAAGGGTAGCTGACAGCATAAGTATCAAAAGCCATGCTATTCTGTTTTTCGCATGAGTGAAAACAGAGGTCTTGAAATATGAATCGTCACTTGGCGCAACGGCAGCCATTTTCGAGAAGTCCTCAGTGGTCTCCTCCTCGATAACGTCCATAGCGTCGTCAAATGTAACGATACCGACCATGCGGTTTTCTCTGTCAACAACAGGCAGAGAAAGAAAGTCATATTTTGAGAACATGGAAGCAACATACTCTTTATCCTCAAGGGTATCAACGGTAATAACGTTGTCCTCCATTATGTCCTCTATTTTATCGTTATCATCAGCAGTTACGATATCAAGCAGTGAAAGCACGCCCACGAGCTTTCTGTTCTCAGTGACATAAAGTGTATTTACAGTTTCCTTGACCATACCAACGTGTCTTATCCAATCCAGTGCTTCCTTGGCGGTGTAGCTTCTGTGAAGATAAACGTACTCGGTGGTCATAATAGAGCCTGCACTGTCTTTAGGATATTTGAGTATCTGATTTATCTGCTTTCTCGTTTCTGCGTCAGCAGACTTGACTATCCTTGCAACAACATTTGCAGGCATTTCCTCGATAATATCTACCGTATCATCAAGATAAAGGTCGTCAACGATCTCCTGAAGCTCCTTATCCGTAAAGGCATTGATAAGCATCATTTGTGTATCGCTGTCCATATAAGCGAAAACGTCAGCCGCAACGTCCTTGTTCAAAAGACGGAACAGCAACGGAAGCTCGTATTTCTCGACCTCGTGATCGTCATAAAACTGCTGCAAAAGAGCAGCCACGTCGGCTTCGTTCATATCCATAAATATTTCACGGATAGCCTTGTAGTTTCTTTTCTTTAACAGCTCCAATACTGTGTTAAACATAATGTTTCCCCCTAACAGCAGCGGTAATAAGCACAACAGTACAAATAATTGTACTTATACCAACTCTGTACAAATATAAGGATCTACCAAAACACAGATCGTCCTATTCAATTAAAATTGATATTTAGATCACAAAAAGGCTGCCACAAACGGGCGAGCCGCTCTGCAATCGAGGGGCGATCGTATTCTGACTGGCGTCGTCCATTTGTACACACTCCTTAAAAATCATGATTTATGCACGTTTTTACTATTCGCACACATAATATTATTATACGCTTACCTTGTTTTTTTGTCAAGAAATTGTTTAATTTAATTTTATGAACGTGCTGTAAATTTGCGAAGTATAATGAATTGCTTTTGACCTCTTGCCAAATGGGGAGAAATAGGGTATAATTATTATATGGATCGAATAATAAACCGAAAGGAATTGATAAAATGAGCGAAATAAGAGATGAAAGCTTGTGGGAAAGCGGTAAAAGAAAGGTAGAATGGGTAAGACAGAATATGTCATTGCTCAGAAGCGTCGAGGAAGATTTCAAGAGAGATCAGCCTTTTAAGGGGCTGAAAGTTGCACTTTCTATCCACCTTGAAGCTAAGACCGCTTATCTTTGCAAAGTCCTTGCAGCAGGCGGTGCTGAAATGTACATCACAGGAAGCAATCCGCTGTCTACTCAGGACGATGTTGCGGCAGGTCTTGTGCATGACGGCTTGAACGTTTTTGCATGGCATGGTGCAACTGACGAGGAGTATCACAGACATATATCCGAGGTAGTTAAGGTAGGCCCAAACATCATTATCGACGACGGCGGCGACCTTGTAAACCTTATCCACAATGAATACCCTGAGCTGATACCGAACGTTATCGGTGGTTGTGAGGAAACTACTACGGGCATTATCCGTCTTATTGCAATGAACAAGGACGGTCAGCTCAAATTCCCTATGATGCTTGTAAACAATGCAAAGTGCAAGTATCTTTTTGATAACAGATACGGCACAGGTCAGTCTGTATGGGACGGAATAAACAGAACAACTAACCTTATCGTTGCAGGCAAGAACGTTGTTGTTGCAGGCTACGGCTGGTGTGGCAAGGGCGTTGCAATGAGAGCAAAGGGTCTTGGTGCAAGCGTTATCGTCTGCGAAGTCGACCCAATAAAGGCTATGGAGGCTGTTATGGACGGCTTCAAGGTAATGAAAATGGTTGACGCCGCTAAGGTGGGCGACTTCTTCGTTACTGTAACAGGCTGTAAGGACGTTATTACTGAGAAAGCTTTCATGAACATGAAAGATGGTGCTATACTCTGTAACGCAGGTCACTTTGATTGCGAGGTAGACGTGGCTGGACTTAAAAAGCTGTCTGTTGAAAGCAAGCTTGCAAGAAACAATATTGACGGTTATAAGCTTCCGAACGGTAATTGGTTGTATGTTATCGGCGAGGGCAGACTTGTAAACCTTGCTGCAGGCGACGGTCACCCTGCCGAGATAATGGATATGTCCTTTGCTATCCAAGCCCTTTCTGCGGCTTATCTTGTTAAAAACAAAGACAAGCTTACAGACAAGATAGTTTATGTTCCTGATGAGATAGACAAGGAAGTTGCAAACAGAAAGCTTAAATTCTGGGAGCTTGAGATAGATAAGCTTACACCTGAGCAGGAGAAATATCTTAACAGCTGGCAGGTATAAAATATCATATTAGTACAATAAAACGGACAGCTTGGGTTGTCCGTTTTTTGTATCTTGAAATTGCCATAAATTTATTTTGTCTTCAAGGTTTTAAATCACTGATTTCTGTACATTTTAATATTAGGGCGATAAAAAAACAGGGCGGTGAGAATGTGGCGGCAAAGATGTATAAGATACTTACGCTTTTTTCAGTGGGCGCAATATGCTACGGCTTCATGGAAATACTTAACAGGGGATATTCTCATATCACAATGGGGGTGCTTGGAGGAACTTCAATGCTGGTTATCCATATCATGAATGGCGAGCGCAGGCGAGGAGTGAGCCTGCTGTCTGTGCTTACAGTGTCGGCAGCATTTATCACTGCCATAGAATTTCTTGCAGGAGAGTATCTTAACCGCTATCTCGGCATGGGCATATGGAGCTATGAGGAAGTGCCGCTGAATTTTGACGGACAGATATGCCTGCCATTTGCTTTTCTGTGGTTTGGGTTATCCTATATTGGTGTGCTTGCGGATAATTTTATACGCAGACATATTTTCAAGGAATACCCTGTCATTGTTAAACGAGGGAAAGAAAAAATACCTGCGGCGGTTGGATAACAGTACGATTATTTGTACTGCTCTGTATGTAAAAATATAATTAACTGGAGACCTCAGGTCGCCCCTACGAAAAAATTGTAAATATAGGGGACGGCGACACGCTTACATTCGCCCGTCATTCACCAACGCATATAAAAACAAATGGACTGTCTATCCAATGATAAACAGTCCGTATTTTTGTACATATCAATCTTTTGTGTACCACTTTTTCAGCACTTCTTCGCCAAGCTTGCCGTAAACTGTGAAGTCACGGTTCTCTTTGGCTTTCTCTATTGGCGGCAGGATAGCTTTCCAATCCCACCAGAAATAGCCGCAGAACCAATCCAGATCCCAAGTTGCTTCCATTGCAGTGTCGTAGAAATCTGCCTGCTCCTGCTCGTCAAGTGGCTTGTCAAGTCTGTCATGGAAATCCCAAGGATACTGCGTGCAGCCCTCTTCGTTTCGCACGCCTATCTCAGCGAACATTATAGGCTTGTTGAAATGCTTGTGAGCCTTTTCCAGTGAGCCGACAACTTCGTTCCAGCGACTGAGCATATGTTTCTTGCTTCTGTTCACACCGTCTGTAACAGGGTAGTAGCCTGAGATGCCAATGATATCCACGTCGCTGAGCCAATCGAAACGCTGTTCGTCGCCGTGATTGATGTTGTGCATAACGATACCGCTGTAGACCTCTCTCACCTGTGCAATAAGCTTTCTGCATCTGTCAGACTGCTTGTCCATTCCTGCCATTTCACAGCCTGTGCAGAGCATTTCACAGCCGAGCTTTTCTGCAAGCTTTGCATAGTGGAGCATGAAAGCTGTGTATGACTTGAACCACTTGTCCCAATATTCAGGGTTCTCAGGCGGAAAGTCTATCCTTGCACGCCATGAGCGGTCAAGGCAATCCACCATAGGCTTAAGGCAGACTTTAAGTCCCAGTGACTTTGCTTTTTTTATAGCGAAGGCAATGTCTTCGTCAGATTGTGTTCTCTCATAATCGCTGAAAACTCTTGTGCTTGCAAAGCTCTCCTGCAATGCGTTTACAGGGATACATATCCAGTTCAAGCCGTTTGAAGCAAGCCTTTCCATTGACTTTTCTGCCGCTTCCGTCTGAAAATCACCTCTCTTGGAGAAAAATCCCCAAGTATATCCTTTGCAGAAAATATCTTTATTCATGTATCAAAAACCTCTCTTTTTCGTAAATGTCCTGATAGAAAAGGCACAGGTAAGTTCAAGCCTGTTCACCTTTTTAAGCTTCTCCACCGCCTCGGCAGATGTTTTGTAGTAATACGGAGTCATTGTAAAAAGATTGAAAATATCCTCCTGACTTTCAAGCACCACAGGGTATTCAAAAATTATTTCCTCTGACTCGTCAAATTTATTAAGTCCGTATACATTGGGCTTGTTTTCGTAAGGCTTCTCATAAAGCACTTCTTTAAGCTCAAACAGATGTCTTGGGGACGGAGAAACTACCACAAGCTTTCCGCCGTCTTTCAGCACCCTTGCGTATTCGTCATTTGAAACAGGTGCAAATGTGCATACGATAAGGTCTGCAAATTTGTCTATAAACGGAAGCTGAAATGACGATGCCACTGCAAATTCGCAATTTGTGATATTTTCGCAATGTATCCTCGTCATGCAGTGGGCAACTGCCGCCTTTGATATGTCAATGCCGTAAAACTTCGCCTTTGGCAGTGCCTTGGCATAGTTCACAGTGTAAAAGCCCTCACCGCAGCCGCTGTCGATAATATAAGGCTGTTTCACATTTTCAAGCAGACCGCCCATTACCTCAGCCGTTTTCTTCGCAAGCGGCAGATAATAATCACGGTCAAGGAAATCCGTTCTCGCCTTTACCATTTCCGCATTATCCCCTGCGTTCTTAGGGTTTCTGCCCTTTGTGGTAAGCAGATTTACATATCCTTTTCTCGCAATATCAAAGCTGTGACCGTTCTGACAGTGCCATACGTTGTCAAGCTTTCTGAGCCGTTTTTTGCATATCGGACAAACATACATATAAATCACCCTGAACATTATAGCATTTCCCTCTGCTTTTAGCAATGGATATTTTATTAATAAAAAAGTGCTTGACAATCGTCGGGTTATGCTTTATAATATCAATATATGCAAAATGCGGTGACGGAATTATCCGAAACAGTGTCGGTAAAGAGAAAAGGCGGTGGGTGAAAGCCTTTGCGGCAAGTTCGGTGGCTAACCTGAGCGGTGCTGAAAACAGCAACGTATGCTCTGCGTTAAAGGGCTTCGAGTGGTCGGGCGATGAGTTCGGCAATTTGGGTGGTAACACGGAACTGTCGGTTTCGTCCCATGTTTAGGGACGAGCCGTTTTTTTATTTTGCGAATAATTTCATTTGGAAGGATCTGAATTTATGGAATGGACAGGACTTAACGAACTGCGTGAATCTTATCTGAAATTTTTTGAGAGCAAGGGCTGCTTAAGACACAAGAGCTACCCTCTCGTACCTCAGAACGATAACAGCCTGCTGCTTATCGTTGCAGGTATGGCGCCTCTGAAGCCTTACTTCACAGGTCAGGAAACACCTCCGAGAACAAGAATGACAACTTGTCAGAAGTGTATCAGAACCGGCGATATTGAAAACGTTGGTAAGACGGCAAGACATGGCACATATTTTGAAATGCTTGGTAACTTCTCATTCGGCGATTACTTCAAGAAGGAAGCCATTGCATGGGCTTGGGAGTATGTTACACAGGTACTCAAACTGCCAAAGGACAGACTTTATATCTCTGTTTATGAGGACGATGACGAGGCTGAGAAGATATGGCATGAAGACGCTGGCGTTCCAATGGATCATATCGTAAGAATGGGCAAGGAAGACAACTTCTGGGAGGCTGGAACAGACGGTCCTTGCGGTCCATGCTCTGAGATATATTTCGACAGAGGAGAGAAATATGGCTGTGGCAAGCCTGATTGTAAGGTCGGCTGCGACTGCGACAGATATATGGAGTTCTGGAACCTTGTGTTCACACAGTTTGAAAGACATGAGGACGGCACTTATACTCCACTTAAGCAGAAAAATATCGACACAGGTATGGGTCTTGAAAGGCTTGCTTCTATCATGCAGGACGTTGACTCTATCTTTGACGTTGATACAGTAAAGGCTATCAGAGATCACGTTTGTAAGATAGCAGGCTGTGAGTACGGCAAGGAGTACAAAAAGGACGTTTCTATCAGAGTTATCACAGACCATATCCGTTCTGTAACTTTCATGGCGTCAGACGGAATCCTGCCGTCAAATGAGGGCAGAGGATACGTTATGAGACGTTTGCTCAGAAGAGCTGTTCGTCACGGAAAGCTTCTCGGCATAAACGGACTTTTCCTCAAAGACCTTGTAAAAACTGTTGTTGACTGCAACAAGTGTGAGTATAACGAGCTTGAAGAAAAGTATGACTATATCGTAAAGGTGCTCACAACTGAGGAGCAGAACTTCAATGCCACTATCGACAGAGGTATGAAGATACTTGACGATCTTATCGCACAGATGCAGAAAGACGGCAAGACGGAGCTTGACGGTGAGAGCTGCTTCAAGCTTTCTGACACATACGGTTTCCCTATCGATCTTACAAGAGAGATCCTTGAAGAAAAGGGCATGACCTGTGATGAGGAGGGCTTTGCTGAGTGCTATGCAAAGCAGAGAGAAACAGCAAAGAACGCTCATGCTGCAACAAAGTATATGGGTGCAGACGAAACTGTTTTCCATAAGATAGACAAGGATTTCCACACAGAGTTCATCGGCTATGACAAGCTCGAGGGCGACAGCGAGATATCATTCATCACAACTGATGATGAGCTTATCGAAAACGCAAAGGCTGGCGATGAAGTATATATCGTATCTTCACAGACACCATTCTATGCAGAGAGCGGCGGACAGGTTGGCGATATCGGTACTATCGTTACAGAAAGCGGTAAGTGCAGAGTCGTTGACACCCAGAAGGTCGTTGCAGGCAAGTTCGCTCATAAGGCAGTTGTTGAAGAGGGCGAGATAGCTGTAGGTCAGAAGGCTCACTTCACTGTTGACAGAAAGACACGTTATGCTGTTATGAGAAACCATAGCTGCGCACATCTGCTTCAGGCTGCACTGAGAAAAGTTCTCGGTGAACACGTTCATCAGGCAGGTCAGCTCGTTGACGCTCACAGACTTAGATTTGACTTCTCACACTTCAACGCAATGACAGCAGAGGAGAAGCTCAAGGTCGAAGCACTTGTAAACAAGTATATCCTTGAAGCTCTTGATATAAAAATGGAAGAAATGCCTATCGCAGAAGCTCAGAAGCTTGGTGCTATGGCTCTGTTCGGTGAGAAATACGGCGAAACTGTAAGAGTTGTAACAATGGGTGACGGTGACGAAACAGCTTCTATCGAGTTCTGCGGCGGTACACATCTTGACAATACTTCAAGAATAGGTCTGTTCAAGATAATCTCCGAAAGCTCTGTAGCTTCAGGCGTAAGACGTATCGAAGCCGTAACAGGCAGAGGCGTTCTGGAGCTCGTTGAGGAAAGAGCAGCAACTATCCAGCAGGCGGCTGAAAGCCTTAAGCTTGCAAATCCACTGGACATCGTAAAGAGATGCCACACTATCATGCAGGAAGTCAAGGATCTTGAAAAGGAAAGAGACGCTTTGCAGGCTGAGATAACAAATCTCAAAACAAAGTCACTGTTCGATAATCCGTATGAGGTCAACGGCGTTAAGGTGGTCACTGCAATGCTCACAAATACAAGACCTGATATGCTCAGAAAAATGGGCGACGAGCTTAAAGCAAGAGAAGCTGACGCAGTTGCAGTTGTTGCAGGCGTTGACGGTGAAAAGGCAAACCTTGTTGTAGTTTGCGGCAAGAATGCTGTTGCAAAGGGTGCACACGCAGGCAAGATAGCAGGCAAGGTAGCCGCACTCACAGGCGGCAAGGGCGGCGGACGTCCTGACTCTGCTATGGCTGGTATAGGCGACAGATTCAAGATCGACGAGGCACTTGACAAGGTAAACGAAATAGTTGGCGAATTTGTAAAATAATATGGGCAAAGGCTGTGCAAAATGCTGTGCAGCCTACCCCTTTTTGAAAGGCGGAGAGATAAATGGAAGATTGTCTTTTTTGTAAAATTATTTCCGGGGAAATACCTTCAAAGAAAATATACGAGGACGAGCTGACATACGTTTTTGAGGACATTGCTCCTACAGCTCCGATTCATTATCTTGTTATCCCTAAGCAGCATATTTCAAAGCTTGACGAGATAACCCCTGAGAACAGTGCAGTTATCGCACATATCTATGAAGTTATCGCAAAGCTTGCCAAAGACCTCGACCTTAAGGACGGTTTCAGAGTTGTTTCCAACTGCGGCGAGCAGGCAGGACAGAGTGTTTTCCACATTCATTTTCATCTTCTTGCAGGCAGACCACTTGCTTGGCCAGCCGGTTAAAGAAATCAAACGGGCGGGTAAATTTCTTATCCGCCCTTAGTTTTAAGGGGGACGGCGGCAGTGATGAGAAAAAGCTGTTATATCGGCTTTTCGTATTTTGCAGGACTTTTTCTCTGTACCATTGGCTGGGGCAGGAACAACGCAGTTTTTTCACTTGCGTCAGCGTGTGTAGCCATTACAGCCTTTGCGCTTTTTAAGAGATACCGAAAGCATATAGCTCTCTGCTTTGTTTCGTTCCTGATAGCGGTGGGAGTCAATACCGCTTATACTCACATTTTCTATGATAAACTGACAGCTTTAGACGGAAAGACCGTCACAGTTAAAGGCGAGATAACCGACATAAGCTATACAGGCTCTGACACCTGTCGACTAAGTGTCAATGGTACTGTTGGGGGAGTAAAAGGCAGGCTGACCTTTTATGCAGATGACCTTGACTATGATTACTATGACAATATCGTGGCGACAGTAAAGGTCAGCAGGATAAAAGACAGCATCAATTTCAAATCAGAGCAGTATGACCGGCCTAAAGGCGTTTTTCTCCAAGGCTCGACCGCTGAAAGCATAGAAGTCACAGGCGGCGGAAACACCATTTTATGCAGTATAATGCACTATCGTGACAAGATGTTCATGTTGATAAACGATATCATAGGTGGAGATGAGGGCGGTTTTGCCGCTGCAATGCTCTGCGGAGATAAAACTGAGCTTTCAAAGCAAACGAAGCTCACGGTCTATCGTAGTGGCATAGGTCATATATTTTCCGTGTCGGGAACTCATGTGGTCATAATAAGTGCCATGATAGGCTGGTTCATGCAGAAACTAAGCAAGGATAAGCGTGTGATATTTGCCGTCCAAACTGTGGCAATGTGGGCGTTTGCGGTCTTTGCAGGATTTTCAGTATCCGTTGTGAGGGCGGCTGTTATGCTGACCTTGGTCACTGCCGCACCGCTCCTTTACCGCAGACCAGACCCTGCAAATACTCTCTGCCTTTGCGCTGTTGTAATACTCACTCTTTCGCCCTATGCGGCGGCGGACAGCTCATTTCTGCTGTCATTCACTGCAACATTTGTGATAGGCACGGTCTGCCCGAAAGCAGCGGCACTTGTAAAGGGCGAAGGCATTTTGTACAGCCTTGAACGGCAGGCAGTAAATGCGGTGACGATACTTCTTTGCACAATGCCTGTTCAGCTAATGTTTTTCAGTGAGATATCTCTTGTTGCACCACTATCAAATATCCTGCTGGTGCCTGTGTGTACCCTTGCTCTGGGTCTGACGGTAATAACTGCGGTAACAGGCGGTGCGGCAATAATAGCCTATCCTGTGCTGACGGTGGTAAAGTATCTTCTGAAAGTCGTTCTGTTTCTTGCTGAGCTGTTTTCAAAATTCAGCTTTGCCTATCTTCCTCGTGGAGTAAGACCACTTGGCATTGTAATGCTCGTTACCTGCCTTGTGCCTGTGGCGGTCATGTTTCTGAGAAAGTCAGTAAAGCTTGGGGCTTTTTGCACTGCTTTAATGCTTGTATGTTGGACAGCGGTGTATAATTTTTCTCTTGCTTTTGGAGGCTCGGTAAAGATAGTTGTAATGCCAAAAGGAAATGCAGTGCAGGCTGTGCTGTATGATAAAACAAAAGGTATGGTTTTCGATATGGGCAGTAAGGGCAAGCTCAACAGCGGTATGGAAAGCTTTTTGGAGCTTTACGGCATAAAAGAGCTAAAAGGCGCATTTATAGAAAGCGAACAGTATTACACTATAACGAAATATAACGAGCAGATGACTATACAACCTGACAGATTTTATATAAATGGCGAGCCTGATAATGACAGCGAACTGCCGTTCATGACAGGCGCACAGCTTGATTGGAACGGTGTTAAGATAGAAGCACTGGAGGGCGGCTATAAAATTACCACCGAGGGCTGTGTGGTCACTATAGAAAAAGGTTCTGTCACCATAAACGGCAGGAACCTTGACACAACAGATGAAGAATACCCATTGATGATAGATATGAAAAATTCGCAGATAAGGAGGACGGAATATGGCTTTGCTTACGGCTTCGGCTCTTGGTAAAACGATAAGAGAGAATGATATCGACAGCCTTTATTATTTTTACGGACATGATACAGCGGCACTTGAAAGCTTTACAAAAAGGCTTGTGAACAAGCTTTGCCCTGCTGACGCTCAGGTCATGAACTTTCATAAGCTTGACGGCAAAAATCTTGATTTTCCAATGCTTACAGACGCTTGCGAAGCTCTGCCTTTTATGGCTGAACGTGTGGTGGTGACTATAAACGACCTTAATATAGACGCAGTGACTAAGGATGATCTGGACGACCTGAAAAAGATCCTAGGCTCTCTTGGCGAAACCACCACAGTGATAATCTATGCCACAGGAGTTGACCTTTTCAAGAACAAAAAGTATCTTACAGACAAAAACAAGCGCTTTGCAGATTTCTGCGAAAAGCATGGCACTGTCTGCAACTTTGAATACAAAAGGGCTTCCGACCTTGGAAAGTCTATATCCACCTATCTTGCCAAAAGCGGCTGTACCATAACAAAAAGCAACGCAGAGTATCTTGCAAACCTCTGTTTGTGCGACACTGCATTTATCAGCAAGGAGCTTGAAAAGCTTTCGGCTTATGCAGAGGGCAGGGAGGTAACAAGAGAGGATATCGACTTGCTTTGTATCAGGCGTATCGAGTCGGACGGATATTCTCTTGCAATAAATATCCTCAGAGGCAATGCGGCAATGGTCTTCACACGTTTGCGTGAACTCGATGTGCAGAATTATGAACCATATGCTATAATAGGAATAATCGGCTTTTCCCTTGCGGATATCTATAGGGCGAAGCTTGCACGTTCCTCTGGCAGGAGCGTTGCAGACGTGGCTAAAGATTTTTCCTATGCGAAAAACAGAGAGTTTGCAGTAAAAAACGCCTATTCCGAGTGCGGAAATATCTCGGCGGAGCGTATAAGAAAAACGCTTGAGATACTTTCTGAAACCGACCTTATGCTCAAAACAAGGTCACGAGGAAAAGACGGAGATATGCTCACCCTCGAGCAGGGGCTTGCAAGGTCAATGGCGTTAAGGTGTTAGTAAATGGAAAAACTTAAAATATCAAGGGCAATAATCGTTGAGGGAAAATATGATAAGATAAAGCTTTCGTCCATAGTTGACGGCGTTATAATCGTCACTAACGGCTTTCGTATCTATAAAGACCCTGACAAGGCAGCGCTTATAAGATACTATGCTCAACATGGCGGAATAGCAATTCTTACTGACTCTGACACAGCAGGCTTTCGTATAAGAGGGCATATAAAGGGTATCGTCCCCAAAGGCGATATCGTGAACGTGTATGTTCCTGAGATATTCGGCAAAGAAAGGCGCAAAACAGAGCCGTCAAAAGAGGGCTTGTTAGGGGTCGAGGGCGTTCCTGCGGATATTATCAGGGAAGCCTTTGAAAAAGCAGGCATTATAGGCGAAAAGGTCGCAGACAGAGAACTCATGACCAAGCTTGACTTTTATGAGCTAGGTCTAAGCGGCAGACCCGACAGCAGCAGGCTCAGACAACTTGTGTGCGAAAAGCTGTCGCTGCCCCAAAAGCTCACTGCAAATGCACTGCTTGAAGTGTTGAACACAATGCTCGATAAAGACAGCTTGCAAGCACTCATAGAGGAATTGACCTCAGAAAACAATAAAGACAAGGAGAATAGCGTTGGTTAGTCTTGAATTTTTATATTTCTTTCTTCCTGTTTTTATGGGAGTATACGCTGTGTCAGGGGTGCGTTTCAGAAAAGCCGTGTTCCTGCTTGGAACAGTTGTGCTGTGTCTGTGGGTGTCCACATGGGGGATAATACCAATGGCGGTGTGTGCTGTTGTATCATACTTTTGCGGCAGGCTTATCCACCGCTTTGCAGACAAAAAAGGACTTAAAAGGCTATGGCTCATATTATCGGTGGCAGTAAATATGGCAGTGCTTCTTGTATTCATAAGAAGCGGTCACAGCAGCTATGACGTGACGTCTATATTCACAGGCAAAGGCGCAATGCTAAAGCTTTTCCCTGTGTGGGGAGCAGGCGTTTTCACTCTCCATGGCATCTCCTACTGCATGGATATTTATAGGAAAGAAATTGAGCCTGAGAAGAATTTTCTTTTGGTATCTCAATATATATGCTTTTTCCCATGCTTTAGCTGTGGACCGATACTCAGATTTTCGGATATGAGCGAACAGCTTAGAAAACCTGTCATAACCTCTGGAAAGCTTGCAGAGGGCATAAAGCTTATGCTTATAGGCTTTGCGGAGAAGCTTTTTCTGTCGGATCCTATGTACGAGATGTGGCAGCACATAAGGGGAGTAAGTACAGATTCGCTCTCCGCCGCTTGTGCATGGCTTGGGATAATAGCTTTCTCCTTTGCGTTCTACTATGAGCTTAGAGCTTATTCGCATATTGCACAGGGTATTGGTTCAATGCTCGGCTTTGAACTTCCTGATAACTTTGATCTGCCGTTTATGTCAGCAGGCTTTAATGAGCTTATAAAACGATTTGCCTGCACCTTTTATAGTTGGGTGAGAGATTATTTCTACAGACCTATATGTAGAAATAAAGACAGCGTTTGCCTTTGGGCATTGATACTGTCTGTGCTTGCAGGCTCGGTTTGGTATGGCTACGGCAGACACACAATGCTGTGGGCAGCGTTTATTTGTGTTATGCTTGGCATAGAATATCTCTTGAAAAATATTCTTGCGGCTGTGCCGACAGGTGTAAGATGTGCGGTGATGAATGTTCTGTTTCTTATAGGTCTGCCGTTTCTTGCGATAGACAGCCTGCCTTCAGCCTGCGGATATGTTGCCGCAATGCTCGGCGGGGGAAGCTTTGCAGGAGATGTTCTTGCATCGTATGTGATAAAAACAGGAGTTGTGATGTATCTTATCTGCGGCTTTTTTGCAACAGGTATCGGCAGATATCTCAAACGCAGGATAATGCAGCTCAATACTAATATAGTTTACATAATCGAGCCAATGCTCACTATAGGATTTCTGCTTATCAGTACAGCGTTTCTTGTGGGCGGAGGTAATTCGTCTATGAATTTGTTTGTGAGATAAAATGGGAGGAGTGAACATTAATGAAAAAGGCTGCTGATTATATCGCAGTAAGCGCATTTTTTGTAATAGTCATAATGTTTGCGGCATATACTCTCTTGATGGGCAGACATGGATCTGAAAGTGAAAAGGCAGACAGTTCAGATATAAGACATAACGTTCAGACCTATGTTAGCAGTAATTTTCCTCTAAGCTCAAATTGGAAGTCGCTCAGAACGACCATGTTTGTGATGACTGGTAAGAAAAATTTTGATAATATCTATATCCTTAAAAATCGTCTTGTAGAGATCACAGATTTTGATAAGGACAGGCTTGATAAAAATATCTCGCAGATAAATGAATTTTCAGAAAACACAGATACACCTGTATATGTTATGTTAGCTCCGACTGCCGCAGGTATCTATTCTGCTAAGCTGCCTGCTTATACTTCAAACACAGACCAGCGTGAAATGATAGATAATATCTATTATGACCTGGACAGCAGGATAGACACCATAGATACGTTTTTTCCTATGTATTCTGCAAGAAATAATTACGTTTACTATCGTACAGATAGAAAGTGGACTTCCTTCGGGGCGTATTTTGCCTATGCAGACGGCATAAAAGAGCTGGGTTTTGAGCCGGTCGTTCTGTCCAATTACGATCAAGAATATACCTCAAATTCTTATTATGGGGGACTTTACAGTGAACTTTGCTATAACAGCATAGGCGCAGACAGAGTGAACATCTTCCGTTCTAAGTATAAGACTACTGTGGATTCTGTGGAGCTTTACAGAGGAGATCAGGTGCTTACCTCAAAATCTGTTTATTTTAGATCTGCACTGAAAACAGCAGATAAAACGGCTATCTTCCTGCAAGGTGACAACTTTACTAAGGCAACGGTCAAGACAACTGCAGAGGACGCACCAAAGCTTCTTATCATCAAAGGAAGCTATGCCAATACCCTTGTGCCGTTTCTTACCCCACACTACAGCGAGATAACCTTGGTAGACCCTGACAAGCTCAAAGAGGAAGGCAAGACCCTTTCTGACGTGGCAGATACGAGTGCATATGACCAGATATTATTTATGTATGACTGCGACCAGTTTGCAGATGAAACAAATTTTGACCTGCTCAAATAATATGGGCTATGTACTTGAAAAAATGGAACAGATGTGATATAATAAAGAAAATGCCGTACAAGGAATGTGCGGCATAATGTATGTCTGAATATTTGAGAGGGTGTTTGATGTGAGTGAGCAAAAAAACAGACTTGATCTTATTGATCTTAATGACTATCCCGTATCTTGGTGGCTGAAACTTCTTGACCTCGGTCATAAGATAGTTCAAAATCCTGCCGCCTACAGCGAGGCTTGCAAGGGCAAGATAATGGGTACTCTTTTCTATGAGCCGTCAACAAGAACGCAGATGTCTTTCCAGACCGCTATGCTCCGTCTTGGGGGAACGATAATAGGCTTTGACAATCCTGCCACTTCTTCCGTTGCAAAGGGAGAGAATATCAAGGATACCACAAAGATAGTTTCCG
The DNA here is from genome assembly GCF_025567495.1 of Hominimerdicola aceti. Taxonomy (NCBI): domain Bacteria; kingdom Bacillati; phylum Bacillota; class Clostridia; order Eubacteriales; family Oscillospiraceae; genus Hominimerdicola; species Hominimerdicola aceti. The sequence continues at coordinate 376,450 of NZ_JAOQJZ010000001.1, forward strand.
GCTATGCCGATATCATGGTAATGCGTCACCCTACTGCTGGCTCGGTAAAGGCTGCGGCACTCACTGCTGATTGCCCTGTTATCAACGCAGGCGACGGTGGACACCTCCACCCAACACAGACACTTACAGACCTGCTTACACTTAGAGAAGAAAAGGGCAGACTTGATAACCTGACCATAGGCTTCTGCGGTGACCTTAAAAACGGCAGAACAGTCCATTCCCTTATTAAAGCAATGGTATGTTTTCCAAACAATAAGTTCATATTAGTTTCAACTTCTGAGCTTGCTTTGCCTGTGTATGTAAAGGATATCCTTGAAGCGGCAGGCATGGAGTACAAAGAAGTTACCGACCTTGAAGAGGTTATCGGTGAGCTTGACGTGCTATATATGACAAGAATACAGAAAGAGCGTTTTGCTTCTGAGGAGGAGTATCAGTCTCAGAGCGGAAATTACATACTCGATACAAGAAAGCTTTCAATGGGAAAGCCTGACCTTATAGTGCTTCACCCTCTGCCAAGAGTCGATGAGATAGCTATCGAGGTGGACGACGACCCGAGAGCAATGTATTTCAAGCAGGCAAAATACGGTATGTATATCAGAATGGCACTCATACTTACAGTTATAAACGGCGATGGTGCTTCGCAGCCGCTTATGAAGGGCAGAGTGCATAAGCACATTGATTGTTCAAATCCTAACTGTATCACTCACCACGAAAAGTATCTGCCACATTGGTTCAAAGGCGACGGCACAACGCTTGTTTGCGAATATTGTGACGAGAGAACATTGGTGGAATAAAATAAGAGCTTAATGGGGTAAACAAAGGCTGTGTCAGTCTTTGCTTGCCCTTTTTTATTGTGCAGATAGCGTATATTAATAGCCTTGTGATATGCAAAATCGTTAAAAGTAACGAAATTCTTACAATATGGTAACGAATAATCTTGAAATAATGTTGAGCGTGTGGTATAATTAAAATGGATAAATTTTTTACAGGAGCTTTGATCTAATGAATACACTTTCAGATGAGGAGTTTGAACAGATCTACGGACGAAAGCCTGTCAGAAGGGTGAAAAAGAAAAAAATATACTGGAACAGAATTATTATTGCATTGATAATACTTATCGGCATTGTGACTGGTCTGGTAAAGCTGACAGCCTTGGTAGTATCAAAGATCAAAGGAGACGACACGCAAAAAACAAACAAGGTATTGAATAATACATCTTCTGTCGCTGTGAAGGAGGACGCTTCTTCTGCTGAGGATAAAAAAGACGAGCCTGCGAAATATTCAAATATGGACTTTACAGTGTGTGTTGACGCAGGTCACGGTGATTATGACGGCGGCACAACTGACGCCTCAGGAAAAAGATATGAAAAAGACGATAACTTAAAGGTCGCACTTGAGGTGCAGAAATATCTTGAAAAATACGGCGTCAATGTGGTGATGATAAGAGATGATGACTCTTTCCTTGAGCTTGACGAAAGATGTGCAAAGGCAAATAACGCCAAGGCTGATATGTATGTTTCACTTCACCGAAACAGCTATGACGGTGATATTTCGGGCGTTGAGGTTTGGGTGAACAATTCTGAGCCTGAATATGACACAAAGCTTGCACAGAATATACTTGATGGTCTTGAAAAGGTAGGTATATCTGAAAATAGAGGAGTACAGTATGGCTACGTTGGCAATTCCGGTGTAAACTACTACATAAATGCCGACACTGTTATGCCAAGCTGTCTTGTGGAGCTTGGATTTATAACCGAGGATATCGACAATAAGCTTTTTGACGAACATCTTACCGAGTATGGACAAGCTATTGCTGATGGTATAGTTCAGACAGCTGTTGATGTTGGTCTTGTTGATGAAAGTGGCAAAAGACTTATGTCTGAGCAGCTTATCTCACCTGAGAAGCCTGTGAACAATAAGGATTCTTCATCTGCGGCTGACGCTATGACAACGCCGATGGAGACGGATTCTTCTGCTGACGTTTATAATACTCAGGAAAACGAGTGGTATTGATAACAAAAAATAAAAGCGAACACAGTTCGTTTCTGCTAATGCAGAGAAACCGTGTTCGCCTTTTTGTTGCTAAAGCTCTTTTCTGATGAGTTTGAATTTCTCAAATTCTTTCGTCAGGTCTGCCAGAACGTTTTCAAGACCCTTTTCAGAGTATTCTTCGTGATATTCTGCCACAAAGTCTGTTACCTCCGTGACGCACTTTGTGCCGTACCATACTCTGACATAAAGCTCTTTTTCATCTCCGAGAACAGGGTCTATGCGGTAGCTGAAATTGGTGTAATTGCTGCCAGACCAGGTGTTTTTTTCTTCAAAATAGTGAAATGTGGGTATATCAAAATAACCATGGAGCATTGCGTATTTTCCTTTCAAAAATCATTCGTTTATGATATTATAGCATATCACTGTTCCTTTTTCAAGCATTTAGTCTGCTTCTTAATTAAATTAACCTAAAAAACGTTTACAATTTTGTTAGGAATGTATATTGGAGAATTGTTCAAAATATGTTATAATTGATAATGGTATGACTATTTCAGCGGTATGCTGTCGCAGAAAGGATAAGATCTATGAGCATTACAATAAAAGATGTTGCCAAGGAAGCCGGTGTTTCAGTGGCGACAGTGTCAAGGGTTCTCAACGGAAGCTGTAACGTATCAGATGAGTCAACAAAAAAAGTCAATGAAACTATTGCAAGGCTCAACTATTCTCCGAATTTTCTGGGAAGAAATCTTAGAAAGTGCGAAACGAATGTTATTCTTGTAATTATGCCGACCTCTGAACATTCTCTTTATTCAAAGATAGTCATGGGTATGCAGGACTATGCAGGACAAGTTGGTTACGATATCATAACTGCAGTTTCCTATTCAACCTCGACCGCTGAAACAAGGCAGATGAATATGCTTTTTAACAGAACTGTTGACGGTGTTATCCTTCTTGGCACTCAGTATGATGCAGATTCACTTAATAAGCTCGCAGAGAATTATAACGTTGCTCTGTGCTGTGAGGGCGTGAAGGGCGCAAATGTGCTTACTGTCGCTGTTGATGATGAACAGGCTGCGTTTGACGCTGTCGCTACTCTTATCAAAAAGGGTCATAAAAGGATAGGCTTTATCGGAACGAACTCTTCGGCTATCTCCTCCACTGCAAGAGAGAACGGCTATATAAGAGCATTAAAAGAATATGGCATAGAGATAAAGAATGAATATATCTATAAAGAGTCCTATGACTATGACTGCGGAGGCAGAGCGTTTGAATATTTCAATGCACTTGCTGAGAAGCCTACGGCGATTTTCGCTGTGTCAGACTTGCTTGCTATCTCAGCAATGCACAAGGCAATAGATATGGGCATTGATGTGGGCAAAGATGTCGCCATAATGGGATTTGACAATATATCCATGTGTGAGTGGATAATCCCTACACTTTCAACGGTTGAACAGCCTTGCTCAAAAATGGGCGAGCTTGTTGTGGCAAAGCTTATTGAGAACATGAATAAGACTACTAAGGATAATCATTATTATACTGTTGACCATAGGATAATTCTAAGAGAGTCCACGGGCGACTAATTACTTTCGTAAAAATAGATAGGGGAGAAATAAGGCAGTTTTTCCGTGAAAACTGCCTATTTTCTGTAAGAAAGGATTTTTTAGGGCATGGAGAAATTTACAAAAATACTTGAAACGATAGATGGCTATGTCTGGGGCATACCGCTTATCGTACTCATTATGGCTGTGGGAATATACCTCACCTTTAGGCTAAGGCTTCTTCAGATATTCCACCTGCCAAAGGCTTTGAAATTTATGTTTCAGAACGAAAATGGTGGCAAAGGCGAGATATCGAGCTTTGCAGCACTATGTACCGCACTTTCCGCAACCATAGGTACGGGAAATATCGTCGGTGTGGCAACAGCCATTGGTGTGCTTTCAGGCGGACCTGGAGCGCTCCTCTGGATGTGGATAGCTGCTCTCCTTGGTATGGCAACAAAATTTTCCGAGGGCTTTCTTGCTATCAAATACCGACGTATGGACGCTGACGGGCACGTTTGCGGCGGACCATTCTATTACATAGAATACGGCATGGGTAAGAAGTGGAAGTGGCTTGCAAAGGTATTTGCGTTCTTTGGCGCTTGCGTTGGTCTTTTTGGTATCGGTACTTTCTCTCAGGTGAATGGTATCTCATCGGCAGTTCAGGCTTTCTTTGATCCTAAAAAGGAACATACAGTGAATATTTTTGGTGCTGACTATACATGGGCTGTTATAATCTCTGGACTTTTGATAACTATTTTTGCCGCACTTGTTATTATCGGAGGCATAAAGAGGATCTCAAGTGTTTCTCAGGTAGTTGTGCCTTTTATGGCGGTCGTTTATATAGTTGCTTGTCTTTCACTTATTGTTATAAACATTCAGAGGCTCCCTCACGCTGTTGCCCTTATTTTTGAACAGGCATTCAGCTTCAAGGCTGTCGCAGGCGGATCTCTTCCTACAATGTTCATTGCTATACAAAAGGGTGTTGCCAGAGGAATTTTCTCAAATGAGTCAGGTCTTGGTTCGGCACCTATCGCAGCCGCAGCCGCTCAGACAAAAGAGCCGGTAAGACAAGGTCTTGTTTCTATGTGTGGCACATTTATCGACACTATCATTGTATGTACTATGACAGGTCTTGCTATCGTAATGATGGGAAGCTACGAGGCTATCAACCCAGTAACAGGCAAGCCTTTTGAGGGCGTTGAGGTCACAAATCACGCTTTCCAGAACGGCTTCTCGTTCCTGCCGTCAATGATACCTGCATTTATTCTTATGGTTTGTCTTGTGTTCTTTGCTTTCACAACTATCCTTGGCTGGAACTATTACGGTGAAAGGTGTATGGAATATCTTTTTAACAGCAACATGAAGGTGGTCATGGTCTACAGATATCTCTATATCCTCGCTGTATTTATCGGACCATATATGACGGTTTCTGCCGTTTGGACGATCGCTGATATCTTCAATGGACTTATGGCACTGCCAAACCTTATAGCGTTGCTTGCTCTCAGCGGTGTTATCAGTAAGGATACAAGGCGTTATGTGGCGAAGTATTCCAGAGCAAAACGAATCAATAAGCTGGTAAGAGCGTAGATATCGTATTTTATATGAAGCGGAAACGGCTGAATGTTGTTTCCGCTTTCTTTATGCTGTAGGCTTAATCACCAAAAAAATGAATGATTATTTGTTGAAATCACCAAAAGTATTTAAAAGAATGTAACAGTGATTGTAACTTTGTTGACAACGATTACATTCGGTGATATAATAGCTATGTAAGAATCAAGGAAACGTTTTCTAATGAAAACGATCTGTTACGGAGGTTATATATAATGAAAAATTCCAAGCGTGTTATTGCCGGTGCAATGGCTCTCTTGTCAGCAGTGAGCGTAGCTTCATGCGGCAGCTCATCAGGCAGCGATTCAAGCAGCTCTTATGTTGATAAGGTAAAGGTAGCAAGCACCGACGATATTGCTACTATCCCTGATGGTTCGGAAAAAGAGTTGGAGTGGCTTTCTTATTTTGACATAAACCCAACTAAGAAAGAGCCGGAAAAGAGAACCGACCTTACTCTTTTTGAGGAAAAGGGCGGTAAGATCAAGTATTCTCAGACATCATCAATGAACAAGTATGATAAGCTCGCAGCAAGACTTATGTCTAACGATCCACCGGATATGTTCTGGTATGAGCAGTCTATGACATTCCCTGCAAACTGTATCAAGGAAATGTTCCAGCCTGTTGATGATATCGTTGATTTCGATAGTGCTATGTGGAGCGATGTCAAGGACGTTGCAGAGCAGTTCACTCTCAACGGCAAACACTTTGTTGCACCTATCAACTTCCTGCCAGGTTCTGTTATCACATATGATAAGTCTATGATAGACGCTGCTGGTCTTGATGATCCATATGAGCTTTATCAGGACGGCAAGTGGGATTGGAACGCATGGTATGACATGATGTCAGAATATGTTGAGGGCGCTGCTGCTGACGAGGAGAGATACGGCATAAACGGTTGGTTCGCACCATTTATCTTCCAGTCAACAGGTAAGACTCTTATCACATATGACGCTGATAAGGACGAGTATGTTTCAAATCTTAACGACGCTGACTTTGTAAGAGCATCTGATATGCTTTATGATATCGCAAAGAATGGTATGTACTATCCTGATTGGGTAGGACAGGCAGGCGACGCATTCAAGAAGAATATCCTCTTCTATGCAATGGGTCCATGGGCTTCTACTGGTACACATTCACCAAAGGACGGCGACAATTGGGGCGTAGTTCCAATGCCAAAGGATCCTAACTCTGATACGCTTTATACAACTATCGACATGAATGCGTATATGTGGGTAAAGGGTTCGACAAAGAATGACGCTATGAAGTGCTGGCTCGAGTGTGCAAAGATAGTTTATACTCAGGATACATATAAGGATATCGAGAAGGAGAAGTTCTTTGTAAACAATCCTAACTGGACAGAAGATATGTATAACGTAGCTTACGTTGACCTTGTTACAGACAAGTTCACTAAGATATTTGATCCTGGTTATGGCATCTCCACAACTCTGTCAGATAATGATGCTGCAACAAATGATACTAAGGAAGCTGTTATTCCTTATCTGTATACTTCAGTTATGAAGACAGATGAGAATGGCTCACAGTATACGTGGACACAGCTCAAAGAGCAGTATAAGGGTACTGTTGATTCAGAACTTAAAACTCTCAACGATCAGTATCACGCATATTTGGAAAAGAATAAGTAATACAACTTGCCATATAAAGACGGACGGAATTTATTTCGCCCGTCTTTTTTTGTTGTAATGTCAGAAAAAATGTGATATAATCATAGAGTACATTAAGATTTAATTAAGAATTATGTTGAGCTGTTTTTAAAGAATGTGGCTTATAATAATAAACGTAAAAGAAAGGATCGTGCCGATATGGAGATAAAGGAGCCTGTAATCCTTGTTGTAGATGATGATAAAGATATAGTGGGAGCTATCGCAAAGCTGCTTGAAATGGAGGGCTATAAGGTAATAAAAGCCTATGACGGTCTTGAGGCTTTGGAAAAGCTCACTGAGAACAGCATACAGCTTATACTCATTGACGTCATGATGCCTAAGCTGGACGGACTTTCTACAATGATGAAAATAAGAGCAACAGAGAATATCCCTATACTTGTGCTTTCCGCTAAATCTGAGGATACAGATAAGGTGCTTGGGCTTTCAATGGGCGCTGACGATTACATAACAAAGCCTTATAACCCTATGGAGCTTGTGGCAAGGGTAAGAAGCAACCTGAGAAGATATATGCAGCTTGGCGCTATCGACACGGCAAACAAAACGGATATTATAGAAATAGGCGGTCTGGAGCTTGACACTAAGGCAAAAAGCTTAAAGGTTGACGGAAAACCTGTCAAGCTCACCGCCACGGAGCTTAAAATTCTTGAGCTTCTTATGAAAAACGCAGGCAGGATATTTTCTGCCGAGGAGATCTATTCAAAGGTATGGAACGAGGACGCATATGCCGTTGAAAATACGGTAATGGTACATATTCGTCACATCAGAGAGAAAATAGAAATAAACCCTAGAGAGCCGAAATACTTGAAGGTGGTGTGGGGAATTGGCTACAAAATCGAGAAAATTTGAGCAGGCAGAATGGTTTAAGATATTCTCAGCTAAAAAGATGAGAATTATAGCATTTGTGCTTGCCTGCGTTATTGCAGGTGGCTTTTGCTTGTCTTTGGTGCTTTATGCTAACAGCCATGCTGACAGCAGCAGTAAGTCTTATCTTAAATCAGAAAGCTATAAGCTGGCTTCCAATGAAATGTATGAGGAACTGTGCGTTACAGCTTCGGCTTATCTCAGATATGTTGATGAGGATCGGAATTACACTCAGTCTAGACACCTGCTCAATGACTATCTTAATTATCTTGATTACAACCGCTATAAATACAAAAAGACAGAAGACGGTATACGGCTTGTAGACAGTCAGTTTGATTACTATGTGGGGATTACTCAAAATGGCGAAACAAGATATCTGTCAAATATAAAAGATATAGAAAATTATGACAGCGAAACGGATAAGATAAAAGCTTTTAAATCGTCGCACAAAAACTATATACTCCGCCGTGATAACGAGGTCATGAGCGACAGAACTTCATCAGGACAGATAGTTGACTACTATTACAATACAGCGGAGTATCAGGATAACGTGACCGAAGAGTTTTATGCCGACAATCTTGTGCCCGTAGGAGGGAGTTATTATGATAACTACGGCAGATATTTTTACAATTACGGCAATTATGATCCAATAGCTTTCTATAATGTAGACTCAAGATATAATGTTATTAAAGGTCTTGATTTGAAAAACGGTCTGAAATATTCCGACAGGCTTGAAGATGAAGAAATTGGTGACGATTATGACACTGATGACGGCAATGAATACTATGACTATGACAACGGCATATATTATTATGAGGACGATTACGGAAACACATGGGCAAAATGTGAAAACCTCTATGACCTGCCTGATTACAAAGCGACAGACAATGATGATTCAGGTATAACGGTATTCTTTGCACCGAAAGCTGAAAAGCTTACGGCAATGGAAAAGGAATACACCGAGGCTTTGAATGATATGTATCGTGCAAAGCTTTTTGTGATCGTTTTTGGCGTTATTGAATTTATGCTTGTGTGCTATCTGCTCCTGATCTGTGCATATAATGCAGAGCCTGAGAGCGTTGAACGCTGGAAGCAAGGCAATTTTCTAAAAAAAGTGCCAACGGAAGTTTACCTTATCCTAATGGTATTGGCTATTACATTTGCTTTTGTATTTGGCACCTGCTGGAATTATTATGTGAGCATTACCAAAAATATTTTTGACAATGCTTTGGCTAATTCCGTTTTCAGAAATATCCTTGCTGTAGCGTTGTTTGCATTGGCATATTTTGCAGGCTTCGGCTCGCTTATGGAGTTTGTTGGCAAGATAAAGACAAGAAGCATATTCAAAGAAAGCCTTATTTGCAGATTATGTAAGTTCCTGTGGCGCAAGTATAAGGAAACATCACTGTATCACTATTTTCATGGACTTCCGCTTGGAGTGAAACTATCCATAAGAACGATAGCCATAGGCGTTATACTGTTTTTGGAATCCGCTTATTATTCCAGTGCAGATGTTGAGCCATTCTTGCTTGTTGTGGCTTTGATACTGATGGTGTTAGATATCCGTGACTTCTCACAGCTTTCAAAGCTCAGCAAACAGATAGACAGCCTTGGAGAAGAAAAGCCTTATGAGGGCAAGATAAGAAAAACTTCGCCTGTGTATGCTGAATCTGAAAAACTCAACTCAGTTCAGGATAAGGTGAGAGAGTCTGTGGAGCAGCAGATACAGTCTGAACGTTTGAAAATAGAGCTTGTGACAAACGTTTCACACGACCTGAAAACGCCGCTGACTTCCATTATCAGCTATATCGACCTGCTTAAGAAAATGGATCTTGACGATGAGGCTTCGAGCTATGTGAAGATACTTGATAAAAAGGCGCAGAAGCTCAAAGGCATTGTGTCTGACGTTTTCAGCATAGCAAAAGCCACAAGCGGCGTTGATGTAAACCTAACAAAGCTTGATTTTGTGATGCTGTTAAATCAGTGCATCGCAGACGCAGAGGACAAGATAGCTGACAGTGGCAAGATAGTAAAGATAAACATAAATGCCGACAGCGCAATGGTAATGGGCGACGGCGACAAGCTTTACAGAGTGTTCCAAAACATTGTTGACAACGCTCTGAATTACTCTATGGACGGCACAAGGATATTCCTTGATGTGTACAAAAAAGCGGACAGAATAGTATTTGCCGAGAAGAACATTTCGGCAACGCCGATAAACTTCACAGAGGAAGAGATACTTGAAAGATTCGTGCGAGGGGATAAGTCGCGAACAGACGGCGGAAGCGGTTTGGGATTATCCATATCAAAGAGCTTCACGGAAGCCTGCGGTGGTATCTTCAATATCGAAATAGACGGAGATATGTTCAAGGCGATAGTCGAAATGCCGATAATTCAGGAGGATACGGTAGAAAAAACCGATGACAAAACGGAATAGTGTAAATAATAAAACGGTGGAGAATGACAAACACTCTCCACCGTTTTTACATATACGCAATTAATATGCGTGAGATAAAATATCTGCGTTATTTTATCCCCTTTACCTTATACCCTGCGTCCGTCACCGCCTTAGAAAGCACCTCGTCAGCCACGTCCTTGTCAAGTGTGATGTAAGCGCACTTGTCCTCAAGGGAAACATCTGCTGTAACGCCGTCTATCGCATTAAGCACCTTCGTTACTGTGCCTGTGCAGTGTGAACACATCATGCCGTCGATCTTCATTACCTTTTTCATTTTTCCGTCCTCCGTTTTAGTATTTATTTCAGCCTTTGCGGCTTTGTTTTCTCTGCCACTTTTAAAAAGATTGAGCCTTAACGCATTGGTCACAACGCAAACTGAGCTTAAACTCATTGCCGCTGCACCGAACATAGGATTGAGCTTCCAGCCAAGCAAGCCGTAGAATACTCCTGCCGCCAGCGGAATACCAAGCGAGTTGTAAATAAGCGCCCAGAAAAGGTTTTCCTTGATGTTCTTCATAACGCTCCTGCTGAGCTTGACAGCCGTAACAGCATCATTCAGATCGCTTTTCATTAGCACGATATCAGCCGACTCGATGGCAATATCCTGTCCTGCACCGATAGCTATTCCAACATCTGCCGTTGTAAGGGCAGGTGCGTCGTTTATTCCGTCGCCTATCATGGCTACCTTTTTGCCCTGCTCCTGCAATTCTTTGATTATCGTAGCCTTGTCCTCAGGCATAAGCTGTGATCTTACCTGTGAAATGCCAAGCTTTTTCTGTATTGCTCTAGCCGTTTTCTCATTGTCCCCTGTGAGCATTACAGTTTCAATGCCTGCCTTTTTAAAGCCCTCTATAGCCTCTGCACTTGTCTCTTTTATCTTGTCTGCAATGAACAGAATGCCTGCAAGCTTGTTGTCAATCGCTGCATAAAGTGGTATCTCACCATTGTCAGCGTGAGCATGAGCCGTCTCCTCAACCATCGATATGTCAACTCCGCTGTTATCCATAAGCCGCTTGTTACCGATAAGAACGTTTCTGCCCTCAACAACAGCCGATATACCACCGCCTGCTGTTTCTTTGTAGCTTTCAGCAGGAGAGAGTTCAATGCCATTTGTTTTGCAGTGGCCTGTAACAGCCTTTGCAAGTGGGTGTGATGAACCGCTTTCTGCCGAGCCACAAAGCTTTTTAAGCTCAGAAACATCAAAATCACCAAACGCTTGCGCTGAAATAAGCTCAGGCTTGCCTTCTGTGCAAGTTCCTGTTTTGTCAAGAACAACAGTGTCAATACTGTGAGCAGTTTCAAGGCTTTCAGCGGATTTTATTAGGATACCGAACTGTGCCGCCTTACCCGTTCCTACCATTATTGCAGTGGGCGTTGCAAGTCCCAATGAGCATGGGCAGGATATAACAAGCACTGATATTGCCATGTTAAGAGCAAATGCGAAGCTATAGCCAAGCAGCAGCCATACTACCAGTGAAATAAGAGCTATCGTTATAACTATAGGCACGAACACAGCGCTTATCTTGTCTGCAAGCCTTGCTACAGGTGCTTTTGAAGCGGAAGCGTCCTCAACGAGTGCGATTATCTGTGAAAGAGTTGAGTCTTTAGCTTGCTTCTCGCATCTTACCTTAGCAAAACCGCCAGCCGATACGCTTGCACTCATAACTCTGTCACCCACTGCCTTGTCTACAGGTATGCTCTCGCCTGTGAGTGCAGATTGGTCAACAGTGCAGTTTCCATCAATAAGAACTCCGTCACATGGCACAGACCAGCCAGCTTTGAGCAGGAATACATCTCCCACCATTACGTTTTCCGCAGGAACTTCCACCTCCTCGCTGTCACGGATAACAACTGCCGTCTTAGGCGCAAGGCTCACAAGCTTGTTCACCGCATTAGCCGTCTTGTCTTTTGAGCGAGCCTCAAGATATTTTCCCACAGTGATAAGTGTGAGTATCATGCCGCATGACTCGTAATATAGATTCATCATATACTCATGTGCCGAGCCAAGGTCGCCCCTGCCCATAAAGTAAGCCATTCTGTAAGTGCCGTAAACACTGTATATGAATGAAGCCGCCGCACCAAGAGCTATAAGGCTGTCCATGTTAGGAGAGCGATGGATAAGATTTTTGAAGCCGTTTGAAAAATAGTGAAAGTTTATTGCAATTATAGGCACTGTGAGCAAAAGCTGAGTGAGTGCGTATATCATCATGTTTTTGTGCCCTGCAAAAATAGGGGGGATAGGTATGTTCGCCATGTGTCCCATGCAAATATAGAACAGCGGTATCAAAAATCCAACCGACCACCATAGGCGTTTCTTCATCTTTTTACTTTCGTCCTGAGCCGCCGCAACAGGTGATGCAGTTTTGTTTTCTTTGTCGTCTATCTCGCTTGCTCCATATCCTGCACTTTCAACAGCATTTATGACCGCCTGAGCGTTAGTTATGCCCTCGTCAAGATCCACCGTCATTTTGTTTGCAAGCAAGTTCACGTTTACGTCCATTACGCCATTTACTTTACTCACGGCCTTTTCCACATGAGCCTGACACGCCGCACAACTCATGCCAGTTACATTGAATTTTAACTTTTTCATAGATATTTGCCTTTCTATTTAAGCTTTTTCATAAGCTCTAATACTTCATCGACAACTTCAGTGTTGCCACTTTGTATCTCCTCTGTCATACAGGTCTTCATATGTTCCTGCAAAATAAGATAGCCGAAGCTTTGCATTGCACTTTCAACCGCTGCAACCTGAATGAGTATATCTCCGCAGTAGCGGTTATCGTCAAGCATTTTGATAATGCCGTTTATTTGTCCCGAAACTCTGCTTAGCCTATTCTTTAGCTGTTTTATTTCCTTATCATCACGGGGAGTGTGCTTGTGCCTGCAAGTATCACAGCAGCCGCATGACAGTTCTTTATCATTTCTGTTGTCCATGTTTTTTTGCCTCCTTACTATATTAAATACCCTTATGGGGTATCTTTTGCTGCATATATATTATATACCCCTTATGGGTATTTGTCAACCATTTTTTTTATATTTTTTTGCATAAAGCAAAAAAATATCCGCCCCCAAAAAAGGAAAGCGGATATCAATTATTCAGTTAGTAGCCGTAATACCCAGTGTCATAGCTGTAGTTGTAAGCATTTTCTTCCTGATACTGCTTGATAGCTTCGTCAATGTTTTTACAACTGCCGTAAACTATATATTGAATGAACGCAGAGTTTGCGGCAAAGTCCGGATTAAGCACGTCCATGCTATAGATGACTTCGTTTGTGAAATAGCCGTCAGCAGGTATTCTAAGCTGCTGGATATCATATTTCATATAGTCAAAAGCATTGAGGAGCAGATTTGCGATCTCACCATCAGTAAGGTCTGTGTTTATCTCAGGAAGGACTTTGTTCAGAAGCTTGTCAAGCTGAACAAGACTGAGCTTCTTGGATTCGGTTATGATCTCTGAGATAACACGTCTTTGACGCTCGGTACGCTCATAGTCGGAATTTCCTACATATCTAAGCCTTGCAAACGCAAGTGCCTGATTTCCGTTAAGATGAAGCTTTACCTTATCCTCATCATTCTTGCCTGCAAATATGTCGTCGCTTATATAGTCAGTGCCTTTCTTATTTTTAAGGTATTTGTTCTGTTCAGCCATCGGCTTCTTCATGCCCTCGGCTTCAGCCTTTGACACTTCCATGTCGATACCACCTACAGTCTCAACTATATCTATAAACGAGTAGAAATTCACTCTTGCGTATCTGTCTATCTGGATACCGAAATAATCCTCAATACACTGTTCAAGATACTCACAGCCACCGTGCCAGTAAGCGCTGTTGAGCCTGTTGCCCTCGTCAAACTGCGCCATGTAAATGTACATATCACGCATAAGGGAGGTCATTGTAATAGTCTTGTTCTTGGTGTTTATGGAAATTATCATCATAACATCAGTATTTCCACGGCTCTCCTCTTCTGTATCACGGATATCCTCGCCAATGAGCAGAATGTTCGTTACATCCTCGCTGGATATCTTGGAGGACTGCTTTTGTAGCTGAGCCTTAAGCTCGTCCTCTTTTTCCTTTGCGTCAAATGTATCCGCCTCACTTGTAAGCTCGCTGGAATTTATAGGCGCTTTGCCTGAATTTATCTTGGTGTCTTTAGTTCTGTCAAGCATTCCTGTGTAGTGGAAAAACAGACCTACGATAATGGCAATTATAATAATGAATACTACAAATATTATTCCAAGAGCAATGCCCGTCTTTTTCTTCTTGCTCCAGCCTTTTTTCTTATTTGGCGTCTTATCCTGCTTTGGATCAGACTCATGTATCGGATCAGCTTTCTGCTGTTCCTTTGAGGGGATAGGTATGACCCCCGTAGGTCCGTTTGAGTTTGAAGCATCAAGTATCTTTCTATTTTCTATTGCATTGGATATTAGCGACTGTAAATCCTTATCTCCCTGAGTGTTGGAGGTGTTCTTGTTGTCGTTGTCCATAAAATAAACCTCGTTTCCGATTAAAGTCAGCAAGCCGGAAGTCTATAGCTCGTTTAAGCATAATACAATAATAGTATATACTATTTTACCTCAAATTACAACATAAATTTCGTACGAATTTGACTTTAAAATTACATCAATTTTTATAAAATCAAATAAAACCGCTTTAATTTATAACAATTTTACAAGAGATTATTGCAGCTATTTGATAATTTATAAAAAATTCAGAGAAAAATAGAAAAAACACTTGCCTTTTGTATAAAAATTTGTTATGATATTAGTAAGAGCGAAAAGGTGAGTTGTGTCCACATGATCTCACCTGATTTTTTTGTGTTTTATTTTTGATATATGGAGGAGAAATGATATGCCTACAAAATATGTCTTTGTAACAGGCGGTGTAGTATCAGGTCTTGGAAAGGGCATAACCGCTGCGTCACTGGGAAGATTGTTAAAAGCAAGGGGCTACAGCGTTACCATTCAGAAATTTGACCCGTATATAAATGTCGATCCAGGCACAATGTCACCTTATCAGCATGGTGAGGTTTTCGTAACTGACGATGGTGCGGAAACTGACCTTGATCTTGGTCACTATGAGAGATTTATCGACGAAAATCTTTCTATCAATTCAAATGTTACCACAGGTAAGATATACTGGACAGTTCTTAATAAGGAGAGAAGAGGAGATTATCTTGGCGGCACAGTTCAGGTCGTTCCTCATATCACCAATGAGATAAAGGATCGTCTTTACAGAGTAGGCAAATCAACTGACACAGATATAGTTATCACAGAGATCGGCGGAACAGTTGGCGATATCGAGTCCACACCATTTCTCGAGGCTATCAGACAGGCTTCTATCGAGCTTGGAAGAGAAAATTCTGTATTTATACATGTGTGCCTGCTGCCTTATATCTCGGGCTCAAAGGAGCTTAAATCAAAGCCTACACAGCATTCCGTAAAGGAACTGCTTTCTATCGGTATCCAGCCTAATATCCTTGTTCTTCGTTCTGAAATGGAGATACCTGAGGATATGAAGCAGAAGATAGGTCTTTTCTGCAACGTAAGAGCAGAGGACGTTATACAGAATCTTACAGCACCATCGCTTTATGAAGTGCCTCTCTGGCTTGAAAAAGAGGGCCTTGCAGATGTTGTTTGTCATCATCTTAAGCTTGAGTGCAGACAGCCAGACCTTAAAGAGTGGCAGGAAATGATAGGCAGAGTTCATAGCTGTAACAAGAAAGTAACTATCGGTCTTGTTGGCAAGTATGTTGAGCTTGAGGACGCTTATCTTTCCGTAGCAGAAGCTCTCCGTCACGGCGGTTTTGAGAACAGCGCAGAAGTTGATATCAAGTGGATACAGTCTGAAAATCTCAATGAGAACACTGTAGCTGAAATGCTCCACGGCTGCGACGGTATAATCGTACCGGGCGGCTTTGGTGACAGAGGAATCGAGGGCATGATCGAAGCTATCAAATATGCAAGAGAACATAAGATACCAATGTTCGGTATCTGCCTCGGTATGCAGATGTCTGTTGTTGAGTTTGCAAGACACGTTGCAGGACTGGAAGGGGCAAATTCTTCCGAGTTTGGTGACACTCCATATCCTGTTATAGATATAATGGATTCACAGAAGGATATCACAGAAAAGGGCGGCACGATGCGACTTGGCCTTTATCCATGCAAGCTTGCAGACAATTCAAGATGTGCTGAGATCTATTCAGCACCACAGAATCTTATCCGTGAGCGTCATCGTCACCGTTGGGAGTTCAATAATGAATACAGAAAGCTTCTTGAAGATAAGGGTCTTATGCTTGCAGGCCTTTCACCTGACGAAAAGCTTGTTGAAATAGTAGAGCTTCCAAAGAATGTACACCCATGGTTCGTTGGTGTTCAGTTCCACCCAGAGTTCAAGTCAAGACCAAACAGAGCGCATCCTCTGTTCAGAGATTTCATCAGAGCTTCTATTGAGTATTCTGAGTTTGGCGAGAAAATATAATAACATATAGTTTTTATCAAGGACAGATGATTTTTTCATCTGTTCTTTTTTTGTGCAAAAATGCAAAACGTGCAGGGAAAATGGCATAAATATGTATGATTTGAATAAAAGTCATTGACCTTTTATGTGATGTATGATATAATCGTATTAAGTGGAGTAAAAGCTGACAGGTGGTGAGGGTTTGTTAAAAGATCTTGAGAAACCAATAGAGTATCTAAAAGGCGTTGGGGAAAAGCGTGCCGAATGTTATGAGAAATTAGGCGTAAAGACAGTATATGACCTGCTTTGTCATTATCCGAGAAGCTATATCGACTATACCTCCCCCGTGCCCATAGCCGACGCACCAACTAACGAGCCTTGCATAGTAAAGGGCAGAGTAGTTAAAAAGCTCCCTGAAGCCCGTATTAGAAAAGGTCTGTCAGTGTACAAAGTCATTTTTACCGACGACGTCACCGACCTTGTAATAGTTATCTATAACAGCGAGTATATGTATAAACAGCTTGAAGTGGATAAAGAGTATTACCTCTGCGGCAGGATAACAGGAAACCTTGTGCGAAAAGAGATAAATTCTCCTGTGATACTTTCTGCCGATACGGAAGATAAAGTCCAGCCTGTCTATCACCTCACAGAGGGTCTAAGTCAGCAAATGCTCAGAAAAACAGTAAGGCTCGCACTGAATGTTTTTAATAAGAATATCTATGAGCCGCTGCCAAAAAGCATAATGCAAAGGTATAATTTCTGTTCTCTTGAATATGCTTTGGAGAATATACATTTTCCAAAAGATATGCACACCTGCGAGCTTGCGAAAAATCGCCTTGTCTTTGACGAGCTTCTTGTTTTGCAGCTTGGTATGCAGCTTATGAAAAGCCGAAGCCGTGAAAAAAGCGGCTTTGTGCTGAAAACGCAGGATATGGACAGCTTTTATAACGCTCTGCCTTTTATCCTTACCAACAGCCAGCAAACCGCCATAGAGGATTGCATCAGAGATATGCAGAAAGAACAGCCTATGAACAGACTCGTTCAGGGCGACGTTGGCTCGGGTAAGACCGCAGTTGCGGCAGGAGCGGCATATTTTGTGTATGAAAATGGCTGTCAGAGCGCACTTATGGCACCTACTGAGATTCTTGCAGAACAGCATTATGAAACCTTGAAAGGCTTCCTTGAACCGCTTGGCGTAAAGGTGGCACTGCTCACAGGCTCTATGACCGCAAAACAGAAAAAGCTTGTGAAAGAGGGGCTTGAAAACGGTGAATACGCCGTTGCAGTGGGAACACACGCTCTTGTTCAGCAGACAACGAAGTTCAAAAAGCTTGCCCTTGTCATAACAGACGAGCAGCACCGTTTCGGCGTTGAACAGCGTGCAGCACTTGCTTCAAAGGGTGAAAATCCCCATAAGCTTGTTATGTCAGCCACGCCTATCCCTAGAACTCTTGCCCTTATGATATACGGCGACCTTGATATTTCTGTACTGAAAGAGCTTCCTAAGGGCAGACAGCCCGTTGAAACATATGCCGTTACAGGAAAGCTTCGCGAGCGTGCTTTTAACTATGTGAAAAAATATCTTGACGAGGGCAGACAGGGTTATATAGTCTGTCCAATGATAGATGAAAGTGATATGGACTTGCAGGACGTTAAGACCTATGCTAAAAAGCTTTCTCAGGGTACGTTTAAAGATTACACTGTGGGACTTCTTCACGGCAGAATGAGCGGTGCTCAGAAAGAACAGGTCATGAACGACTTTAAGGAGCATAAAATAGACCTGCTCGTTTCCACAACAGTTGTGGAGGTAGGAGTTGACGTGCCTAATGCGGCAATAATGGTAATAGAAAATGCTGACAGATTTGGTCTTTCCCAGCTTCACCAGCTTCGTGGTCGTGTGGGAAGAGGTAAATATAAATCAAGTTGTATCCTCATTACAGACAACGTGAATGAGGAAAGCGTGAAAAGGCTTAAAATTTTGGGCAAGACTAACGACGGCTTTAAGATATCTGAGGAAGATCTTAAACTCAGAGGTCCCGGTGACTTTTTTGGAAGCAGACAGCATGGCCTTCCTGCATTGAAGATTGCGGATATGTCACAGGATATGGATATACTAAGAAAAGCACAGGAAGCCGCACAGCTTATCAGAAACGCAGACCCTAAACTTGAGCGTACAGAAAATATATATCTAAGAGAGCTTGTGGATAAACTCTTTGACAAAACTATGTCAGATAATTGAAAGATGTAAAGTTTGAAAACTTTATCGTGTAAGATGAGATGTAAAGCATAAAGACTTTATAAGCAAAAGAATAAAGCGGAGGTAATTATGGAGGCAATAAAATTTTTAAAGTACATTCTGTCGAGAATTGGGATAATGATCGTTCTTACGCTGTTTTCAGCCTTTGCAGGCATTGTGCTGATACCGGCTCTGGTTACGGTCTTTCCGTCAAGCACATCTGCTTTCAAAAGCTTTATGACAAATAGTAATGTAGACTCATTTATAGGCTTTGCGGTCATGCTTATATTTTTCCTAAGACTTTTTTATGACGACGGCAAACGCCATGCCGCATATGAAAATTGGAGCTGGGTCAATATTACAATAGTGTATCTTCTTATGCTTCTAGTGTATTTTATCCCTGCAATATTCAGGGATTCATTCAGTCAGGAGGGCAAGGGAGATATCTTCTATAAGGTGCTTTATTATCCGTGTATATGGCTGAATGAAGGCGTGGGCATGAACTACCTTGTAAGCGTGATCCTCGGCATAGGACTTCTTCTTGCAGCGGCCTATTGTTTCTATCTGATAGCCTATAAAGTGTATGTTCATAAGCATCCTGTCATTCTCAAAAGTATGAAATCTTTTAGTGCGGGCAAGACAGATAATAAAGTATAAATTGTATTATTTGAACATAAATAAGAGTATTTACTATCAGAAATCTGTATGAACTCGCTTTAAATGTTAAATACTATTTAAAATGTTAGTTTAATTATTCTATTTGTACAAATTCGATAAATTTGTGAAGATTATTTTGTAAATAAATTAACGCTTAAAAAGCACTCAATCACTTGCGAAAAGATGAAAATAATGTTATAATTATAAAAATGCGTTTTGTGTATTTTTAAAGTTTTTTGTTATGAATGCACAAAATGTATAAATAAGTGGAGGTGTATCTACATATTATGAAGAAATTTTCCTATGTTGCTAAGGATACCTCGGGAAAAACCATAAAGGGTATCTATGAGGCTGAGGATGCACAGGAAGTACTGGACAAGATCCACGAACAAGGTCTTTTCTGTATAAGTTATACAGAAGCATTGGGCGGTGCAGGCAAACAATCTGTGCACAAGTTCAATACTAAGGAACTTGCTTTCTGCTGCCGTCAGCTTGCGGCAATGATGACATCGGGTCTTACCATTGTTAAAGCGCTCGACATTCTCTATAAGGAAGAGGAGAATAAGGGTGCAAAGGATGTTTGGAGAAGCGTTTATGACGATGTTCAGAAAGGTCAGAGCTTTACCGAGGCCCTCGATACAAGAAGAGGAAGCTTTCCGGACTTTTTCATCTCAATGGTAGACGCAGGTGAGACCTCAGGTACGCTCGATATGACAATGCAGCGTCTGAGCGATTACTATGCAAACTCAAACAAGTTGAACAATAAGGTAAAGAGTGCGATGACCTATCCTATCATACTTGGCGTTCTTTGTATCGTCATGGTAATCGGTATGTTTACGTTCATCATGCCTATATTCGCAGGTCTTATGCCAGAGGATCAGATGCCTGCACTTTCTAAGGCTCTCTTCTCATTCAGTGACTTTTTCAAGGCAAAATGGTATATCATTCTTATCGTGGTCGTTGTTTTGATATTCGGTTGGATATACGCCTTGAAAGTACCGTCAGTCAGACTTAAATTTGACTACATAAAGATAAAGATGCCTGCCGCCGGAAAGCTTATGGTAAAGATCTACGAGGGTCGTTTCGCAAGAACTCTTTCATCACTTTATTCAAGCGGTATCCCAATGGTAGAGTGTCTTGAACGTTCGTCAAGAATACTTGGAAATGCTTATGTTGATAAGATGTTCATTCAGGTAGTTGATGAAGTTAAGCAGGGCGCACCGCTTTCAGCGTCACTTGCAAAAACAGAGATATTTGAAGGAATGTTTACTTCCATCATCTATGTCGGTGAGGAATCAGGTGCTCTCGATGAGATCCTTGAGAAAACTGCTGACTACTATGAGGAAGAAGCAGACGCAGCCGTTACAAGACTTGTAGGACTTATGGAACCATTGCTCATCGTGTTCATGGGTGTTGCGATCGGTCTTTGCCTTGCGGGTATCTTCCCACTGCTCTACGGTTCATTGTCAGGTCTGGAAAACTAAGGGTCTGCATTTTATGTTCGTTAATTTTAAATATCTCCTCTCCTTTAAAATGGAGAGGGAAGATATTTGTTTTGAAAAATAATTTAAGAGGTGAAGGAATAAATGCTATCATTTGATATTTCTGATAGACAAATCAACATTGTTAAAGGTGATAACTCCTCTAACAAGATAAGGATCGAGAGATCTTTGCAGGTGGACATTCCTGAGGATATGATCCTTAATGGTGAGGTCATCAACCTTTCAGGTCTGTCTGAGTTACTGCTCACTCAGATCAAGGCTGAGGATATGATGGATAAGGACGCTATCGTTACTTTTTCATCGAGCAACATCGTATTCAAGGAGCTTGTAGTTCCAAAGGCAAAGGGTAATGAGTTCCTGCTTATGGTACAGAACCATATGAGCCAGGAAATGGGTATCACAGATGAGTATTCTATCTCATATACAGTAGTAGGTGAAGCAGGCGAGGATAATCCTGGTGCAGTGAAGGTACTTGCAACAGCTTGCCCTAGTACGATAGTTGAAAGCTACAGAAAGCTTTATAACATTATGGGCATGAATCTCAGATCTGTTAACATCGGATGTAACTCTATCGCAAGAATCGTTCTTGCTGACAAGTCCAACATGGAGAAAATGCCACTGTTGGTTTGCCAGATCGATAAGAACTTCCTTGGTCTTACACTTTTTGAGAATGGACAGATGGCATTCGCCAGATACGTTCCTATCTCAGAAGAAGATTATGATTCTGACGATTATATCACTGAAGCTCTTAACGAGAACATCTTCAGAATGGAGCAGTTCAATAAGGCAAGAGGCGGTTCAGGACTTGAAAATGTTATTCTCTATGGCTTTATCGAGGACTACATCAAACTCGTTGACGCTCTTGACGGTCTTGATATAAAGGCTTCCGTTCTCGGTGTGCCTGCTCAGATCACAGGTTTCGAGAACTTCGAGTTTACAGTATTCGCTAATGCTATCGGTGCTCTCTATAAGAGAAACAAGGCAACAGAGAAGATCAACCTCCTCGAAGTCGATCAGTCCACAGGTAAGGGCGGCAACAGCGGAATGGGTTCGCTGCTCATGACAGGCGGTATCTTCGCTGCGGCAGCCGCAGTGCTTATCGCAGGTGCAACACTTGTTATTAATCTCAGGAAGAGTTCTATCGAGAAAGATATAGACAAGACTAATGATAAGATAGCTGTTTGCAATGAGAAGATCGCCCAGAACCAGATACTTCACAATAAGATGAAGATCATGCAGGATTATTCAAACTATGTTACATCAGCAAATGCAGCTCTTGAAACACTTCCGGTCGTGTCAAGTGAGATGTTTGACGACATCAAGGAAGCCCTTGGTTCTTTCAAGTATGAAGGCTTTACATATAACCTTGAAGCTGGTACAGTAACACTTACTAAGGTTGAGCTTGATGATCAGTCAGATGTAAAAACAGCAATCGATGCCCTTGTAGGTACAGGACTCTTCCAGGAAGATGTAGGATACAACGGATATTCGATCGGTGAAGAAGGCAGCTCAGGCGTAACGCTTGATTCGCTGACACTTTATCTTAAAGAAGAGGGCGAGGGTGAATAATTATGAAGTTGAATTATCGTGATAAAATGATTTTGATAGTAGTATTCGTACTACTTATAATTGTTGCAGGTTTTATGCTTTTTATTAAGCCTGCCATTGATGAGTGTAGTCAGGCAAGCAGTGATCTGGAGTCAGCAAAGGTACAGCTCAGCGAGCTTGAAGATCAGGTAGACAAGGATAAGAACCTTGCCGCTGAGATTCAGACACTTTATACAAGCACCTCACAGGTCGCAGCTAACTTCTATGATTATCAGGTAGCATACAAGGCTACTGATAAGGTTCGTGAGCTTTTTAATGTTGATGATGTAAAGATCAAAAACTCCAATATGACTATTTCATCATACGGCAGCACAGTTCTTTCGCCTTTTGCTTATGAGTCAACAGCAACAGCTACTGATTTTGACACTAAGGTAGATGAATACAATAATGCAAGCAAAACTGATTCATCAGCTGCAGACGCAAACACAGACGCAAACACAGATGCAAATGCAGCTGATACCAATGAAACAGCTGCACAGACAATAGGTTACTATAGCCTTAACATTCAGTTCAAAAGCTCGCTTTCAGGTTTCAAGAATTTTGCTGACAACCTGACGACAAACAACGAAAAGAGCATGGTAATCGAGAATGTTAACATTGAAAATGTCAATGAGAGCGAGATCTCAGGCTCTATGACACTGAATATGTACGTTCTGAAGAAGCTTGCTGATCCTTCTGCCAGCTAAGAGAAAACTATTTGGTAGGATAAGGAATATTTCTTATCCTGCCAATTAGTGCTATATAATGATTAAAAATTTTATATAAGTAATCAACCTGTGTAAAATGAAAAAAGTATAGCATAAGTGATAATAAAACTAAGAAAGGTGGTTAATATGAAGAATACTCCGAAGAGGAAACAAAGAAACAAACCCGGAGTCGTGCTTTTCACAGCGGTTGCTGTCATGCTCATGCTGTCAATACTTTTGACTGCAACTGTTTCTTTTGTTTCGGTAAATAGGACAAAAACAAATGATAACTATAAGAGCAAACAGGCTTATCTGACAGCTTCATCTACTCTTGAAAGCTTTATTAATCAGATACAGACTGATACTGCTCCAACTAATGATCCTACTGCAAAGGCTCAGCAGAAAAAGGCCATAGATAACCTTAAAAAGCTAGCAAGTGCTAATAGCGGAAAGGGTACAACTACTAATGTCAGCTATAATGGATCGAATGGTAAAAGCGATAATATCGGTACCACAAAGATAACTGTAGCACAGGAGGGTACAAGTGTTGCAAATATCGTTGTTACCTGTGAAACTACTTATCTGGGAAAAACTGAAAAGGTAGCAGCTCATATTTCCACGCAGTCAGTTACAAAGCCTGCCGAGTATACAAATACTATCGAGCTTGTTGGTAACGGCGGCGCAGGTTACGATAACCTTAACGTTATCGGTGATATGGCTGGTATCAATAATACCACTGGTAAGGTCTATAGATTTACAAACAATACCAGTATCTATGGCTCTTATCTTATGTATGGTTCTTTGGAGGTTTCAACTCAGCCTCTTATCATGCTCAAGCCTAGTCTTGTAGATGAAAAGCAGGGTTCAACTGTTACAATTTCTGAAAACCTTGATGTTTCAAATGAATTCCACATTAACTCCACAATGGCAAGAGCAGACGGATATAACTATGTTAATATCGGTCAGAAGCTTTCCACTTCAAACCATATGGACGTTGGTTCTTCAGGTTTTGATGTCGATTTGTTCTGTTGTGAAGCTAACATTGGCGGAAATGACTATACACAGTATGGTAACTTCTACGTTTATAAGGGCGCAGGTGCTTATAATGGCGATGCAACATTTGGTGCAGCTGGTCAGACGATCAATGGCTCTCTCTATGTCGAGGGTGATCTTAATGTCACAAAGTCACTTAAGGTAACAGGCTCTGTTTATGTTACCGGCACTATCACGGGTAAAGATAAGATTGTCTGCCAGGCTTCAAATATTCATGAAGGAGCTGTTCTTAGCAAAGCAGGTCGTGACGCAAAGCCACAGATACCTGTATCTGCTGATGCCTATGTATATTATCCGGAAGATTTCTTCATGAGCAATGATACTAATGTGACAACGATCTCTGAACAATATCAGGCTTTCTATAATGGCAAAAACACTAAAACTTTCAATACCTTTGCAAGCGATCCAAGCTATTGGAATAATGTTGACTACACGCTTACTGAGCTAATAGACCTTACAGGAACAGGAGCTAAGACTTCAGTTACAAGCCGCTACAAATTGAGAATAACATCAAGCTGTACATGGGCATCTGATCTTTCGTTCAATGATTTTGGCAATGGTTCAAGGATCCTTGTTGATGTTTCTGATACTTCAGGAGATATTGTTATAAGACTTCAAAATGGTCTTAGTCTTGATTCAAGCTGGTCTCCAACTATAGTTGTCAGAAATCGTTCAACTATAATTGATGCGACTACAGGTGACAGAAAATACAACTGCTATTTTGTTTCAGACTCAGGCAGTGCTATTACACTTAATGGTATCGACTCAGTAACAGGCAAGTCCAAGCATTCGGGTTCAAGCACATGTAACTATAGCTTTAGTGGCTTGAAAATATTTGATTATGACACTTATGTTCGTATGTATAACTCTGATACACTAAAAAATACTAAGGGTAATCCTGGTGCTCCACAGAGCAGCTTCATCCTTAATCCAACATCAGTGGACGTTGCAGGCTCTTACAGACCATCAAACAGCAGTATCATTTTCTTATTTGCTGAGAACACAACGCTTAGCGCCACAAACAACAGTTTCTTCCAGGGTTCATTCTACTCACCAGAAGCAATGGTTAATATAGCAACAAGTGGTCTTAGTGGACTTAATGTTACAGACTCAGCAGGCGGAAAAATGACCGTTCAGTGCTGTGCAGTCGGTGTTGTTATCGCAAACAGCTTTGGTAACGCCAATACAGCGTTCTATGTATACACTAAGCCTTCAACCACTTCTGTAATGCAGAATGCGAAGGGCGGTAAGGACGATTCAGCATTCGGATATACTCTTGACAGATATGATCACTATTAATTGAAAGGAGTATACTCATGAAAAAGAACAGCAAAAATAAAAAGGGTATGACTCTTGTAGAGGTCATCATAGCAATGGCACTTTTGTCAGGTATGTCAGCTATGCTTGTTACAGTTGCTGTAGCGGCAAAAAAACAGAATCTTGAAAACTACTACCGCAACAATGAAATGTATACTCAGGCAGTAAATGCCGAGCAGTATAATGATAACAAGACCGTCAATATGAACGAGTTGAAGGTAAACAAGTTCTCTTCAAGCGGCAAAACTACAAATGAGTTTGCCCTTGAGGCAGACTTTGGAAGCGGCATAAAGTTCAATACTACAGCCTATGGCTTTAAAGCAAAGCTTAATAATATTGATGAAGACGCAGGCTATCAGCTCAAATTTCTTCAGGGTAAGGACATAAACATTACGCCTAATCCTGAAAAGAGCGTTTACTGGGTAAAGTTTTATAACAATTCAGGGGCAGATATGAATTTCTATGCTCTTACTCCTGAGCTTACAGGCGGAAAGTTCTTTGATGTAAATAATAACTCATCAGGAAATTCACTTCTTATCCCTATCGGTGACGGTGGAAATCAGCAGTTTGGCGTTGTTCTTTCAGGCGTAACAGGAAGCGATTATTTCGGCTTCTCACAGTCATCTGATCTTTACAGCAGCGCTCCAACAGCCGATGCAGCTGCATTTAAGATCACAGATGCGACCTTTGACCATTATCTTGAAAAAGATGCGTCAGGTAAAGCTACAGGTTATGTAGTTATCCATTATATGGGTGGTTCTGATTACAAAAACCAGGCCGACTATGACGCTGCACAATCAACACCATAAGGAGGGAGGATCTTGAAAATGAATAAAAACCGCAAGGGTTTTACCCTTGTTGAGCTTATCGTTGTGGTAACGATTTTCGGCGTGATCCTCGGAGCTATCCTTAATATGATCAAACCTGCAAATAACGTTTATCATGACGCTGATGCAACAATGGAAAGCAATATCATAGGTTCAGGTCTTATAGACTATCTTGATGATGAGCTTAGATATTCGACCAATGTTCTTGTGCTTAAAGATTATATTGGTGTGCCTGATGTTTCAAACTCTGGTACTATCGGTGCAAGCGGTGTGACCTATTCAAACTGTATCGTTATTGACAATAATAATCTTCGTGGCTATAGTCTGAAAAACTATTCAGGCAACGACACGGATACAGCCGCAAAGAGAATGGGTGCAAAAGGCTGTATCCTCAATGTAGGTAAGGTAAATACAGAGGGCTTAAACTTTAATAATTCTGCTGTTGCAAGAGGCGTTGATTTTTACGACAATTATAAGTTTGATATCGGTGCAAGTATCAGCAAAATTGAGGAAATGTATACTCTCGACGTTTCTCTTACAGCTTATCAGCCAACATATGAGAACGGAAGCTATACTTTTACGAAAACAAAGTATAAAAAGGATGCAGCAGTAAATCTCACAAATATTAACATAGATGAAGGCGATTCATACAATGTTAATGACTATAAAGATTTCTCTGTAGCTCCTGATTATGTCACATATCCTCGGGCAACCACTGCTCCTGCAGGTTGCACAGCTCAGCAGGAAAAGTATTACAGCCTTGACGCTTCAAACACATATACTTATATTTTCTATGATAAGACAACAGTTTCAAGTTCAAAAACATACAGTGTAAAGTTTATCTACTCTGCAAGCGACCCTGAACCAACGCTTCGTGGTAAACAGATAGATACTAAGTCTGTCAAGGCGGGTACAGTTTATAAAGCTCCACCTTCTATGTCATCAAGAACAGGTTATGGCACGCCTTATTGGGTAGACAGCAAGAATAACGTTGCTGATTTTACAACAGGCGTAACAATAAATAAGGATATGGTATTCTCCTGTGTTTATCCGCCTGTTGCACCGAAAGCCCAATTTAATGTAACGTTTGAGAATATCAACGGTTCTACATTTACAACAACAAAAGTCTATGATGGCGACTTTGCAAATGACCCGGGAATTCCAACTGACATGGATACTATAAAACAGGATTTTGTTAAGTGGGTATACAAATCAGATAACTCAAAGGGTCTTACTGATGTTTCTATTACAGATAGCTCAGTTGTTTTCGTTCCAGTTGTACAGAACAAGCATAAGGTTGAGTTTAAATTAAATGGTTCTTTAATAAATGCCTCAACTATTTATGTTTCTGATGGACAGTATGCAACTTATCCAGGTGCTATCCCTGTTCCGTCAGATACAACAAAAATATTTGATAAGTGGGTTGTAGAGGGTAAGAGTGATGATATCAGTTCTACCCCTATAACATCTGACACTGTTTTTGTAGCACAATTCAAGGATAAACCAACATTGCCTAGTGGTTCATCGAGAATAAAGGTTCATATTCTCACCAAGCCTTCAAATGGTAATCATATTGTATGCAGTGGTAATCCTGTTGATTTCGAGGTGACAGGTCAGGTTATTCGTACTTCAACATATTGGGGCAGTTATATGAATGATCAGTTAAAGGTTGGTACGGATTTGGAAATACTTTTCTACAGTGATACTATTAATCTTCAGATAGGTTGGACCAGTGCTACTGTAAATTTAACCAATAATGGTGGAGAATATGAATACTGGTTTAAAGATGATAAGCTTTATACTAGTGATCCATCATAAATTTTAGTTTTCAGCGGCTGTATATTATTGTACAGCCTTGCTGAAAAAATCCCCTTAACAGAAAACTTCTATTAAGAGGATTTTTTGAGCAAAAAAATTCCGCAGTATCAAACTGCGGAATTTGTGCAATTATCTTATTATCAGCATTGCTTCGTTCATCATCTCGTTAAGACCAGTAAAGTCCATGTACCATGAACCGATCTGCTCTGAGTACAAAGCTGCAACAGCAATTCCTATGGAGAGATATGGACCAAATGCAAATACTGAATCACCGCTGCGGTGCTTCTGGATAAGTCCACCGATCGAGCCTGTTATCAGTCCGATAAGAAGCGCTACCAAAGCACCCTGCATTCCGAGAAACAACCCTGCTGCTGCCATGAGATATACATCTCCCATGCCCATTGCTTTCTCATGTGTGATAAGACAAATAATAAGCAAAGGCACGCTCACAATGAAAAATCCGATCAAGTGTGACTTAAGCGTAAGTCCCGTCTGATCTTTGCAGAAGATGTATTCCGCAACACCAAGCAAACCTATGAATATCACAACATATGTGTTGATAAGCTGAGTGTCCCAGTCCATGAAGAATACAACGATAAGAGCAGAGAATAACAGACAGACAAGTGCTGCACGAAGCGGATTGAAAATTCCATTAAAATGGTAGAATACCCATAAGTAGAGCAGTGCGTTCAGCGTTTCAACTATAGTGTATCTTGCCGATATCTTTGCACCGCAGCTTCGACACTTTCCACGAAGTATGCACCAGCTTACTATCGGTATCAGGTCACGCCGTTTGATCGGCTCACCGCAGGTCATACAGTGAGAATTTCGCTTGATAAGACTTTCATTTTTCGGCAATCGGTATATGCAGACGTTAAGAAAACTGCCTATGCACGCTCCGAAGATGAACACAAATACATAAATGATTATGTATGATAAGGTTAAATTATCCACAGTGATCCTCCTTTGGATTCATTAGTTAATATATTAATTTTATCATACTTTCATGAAGATTACAATAGATAATATGATTTTTTTGCGGTTTTTGCACCGCAGCAGACGTTTCCGCAGCGTCGGATCCCTAAATCAATGCGGAGGATTGGAGTAATATATATGAGAAACGGCCCTATCGGTCAGTATCTGGTACAGAAAGGTCTTATAACTGAAGAACAGCTTCAGGAAGTTCTTGCCAAACAGAAGGAGCAAAAGGGAAGACTTTTTGGTGATGTCATTATTGACATGAAGCTCGTTACCGATGTTCAGTTCTGTCAGGTCCTTGCCGAGCGACTTAATGTGTCTTATATCGACCTTGATAATACTGAGCTTATGCCTGATATCGTCAAGAAGATACCGGAGGCAACTGCAAGAAAGTATAACGTCATCGCAGTTAGCAAAATAGGCAAGCGTATGACCGTTGCAACTAATGACCCTATCAACTTCTATATCTTTGAGGATCTTCGTGTTATCACAGGCTGCAGCATAACACCTGTCCTTGCCACAAAGTCATCTATCAACCGTGCAATCGGTAAGATGTACTCAGAAGGTCAGGTTAACTCCGTTGTTGACGAAGCTACAAAGCAAAAAGAGGAAGAGCTTAACCTTGAAGAACTCAAGGATATCTCCGAGGAGAGAATCGAGAACGCTCCTATCGTTAAACTTGCTACCGCTATCGTCGAGAACGCCCAGCGTCAGGACGCAACGGATATACATATCGAGCCATTCAAGGATAAAACCGTTATCCGTATCCGTGTAAACGGCGACCTTATTGAGCTTATGACCCTTTCCGCCGCACTTCATACTTCGCTTGTTACCCGTTTCAAGATCTTGAGCGGCATGAATATCGCCGAAAAGCGTATCCCACAGGACGGTCGTATGTCACAGGTCGTTGACGGCACAACTCTCGACCTCCGTGTATCTAACCTTCCAATGGTGTACGGTGAGAAAGTCGTTCTCCGTATCCTCGCAACAGGCGATATGTCCCTTAGAAAAATTACCGACCTCGGTATGACAGATTATAACTATAAGAGATTTGAGGCGTGCCTGAAAGTGCCGCAGGGTGTTGTACTTGTAACAGGCCCTACAGGTTCAGGTAAATCTACCACACTTTACGCCGCACTTGGCGAAATATCTAAACCAAGCAACAACGTTATCACTGTCGAAGACCCAGTCGAGAAGAAGATAGAGGGCGTAAATCAGTGCCAGATAAACGAAAAGGCAGGCATGACATTCGGTGCAGCCCTTCGTTCTATCCTCCGTCAGGACCCTGACATCATAATGGTCGGAGAAATGCGTGATACCGAAACTGCTGAGATTGCTATCCGTGCCGCTATTACAGGACACCTTGTTCTGTCAACACTTCATACCAATGACGCCGCTTCTACTGTAACAAGACTTGTGGATATGGGCGTTGAGGCATACATGGTCGCAACCTCACTTATCGGTATCGTTGCTCAGCGTCTTACAAAGGTGCTTTGCCCTGAGTGCAAAAAGCCTAGAATGTCAACTGAGGAAGAAAATGAGCTTATGGGTCTTGACCATTCAGTACAGGTGTACGACCCATGTGGCTGTCCAAAGTGCAATAACACAGGATATAAGGGAAGAACCGCTATCCATGAGATACTTCTCGCAACACCGTCTATGCAGGCTCTTATCACAAGGGGAGCAAAAGCTGACGAAATTCAGGAGCTTGCAAAGAAAGAGGGCTGTCACCTGCTTCGTGACAACGTTTCAGAGCTTGTTCAGCAAGGCAAGACCTCAATGGACGAACTTATCCGTGTAACATATGCTGTATAAAAAAGAAATATATGGAGGTAAATTCTAATGGCAATCGACATTAACAAAATTCTTGATGAAGCAAGAGCCCTTGGCTGTTCCGACCTGCACTTCACCGTAGGTATTCCGCCGATAGTTAGACAGGGCGGTAACCTGAGAAAGCTTTCCTCATATCCTGATATGACCGAGATCGAAATTCTCAAAATATGCGAGGATATGTGTACAGATAAGCAGCGTCAGTCTATCAAAGACCATATTGATACCGACTTTACATATGTATCTTCAAGAGGTTTCCGTCACCGTGTAAACGTGTATCGTCAGAGAGGAAACACGGCCATCGCTCTCCGTCTTTTGAGAAACGATATCCCGACCCTTACCGACCTTGACCTGCCACCTATCCTTGCAGAGTTCTCAATGAGACCTCGTGGACTTGTGCTTGTAACAGGCCCTACCGGTTCAGGTAAGTCAACAACTCTTGCCGCAATGATCGACCATGTAAATATCCATAAATCAGCTCATATCATCACTATTGAGGACCCTATCGAGTATATGCACGCTCATAAGAGATGTATGGTAAACCAGAGAGAGATCGGACCTGACGTACCGAGCTTCTCACTTGCTCTCCGTGCTGCTCTCCGTGAGGACCCGGACATTATCCTCGTAGGAGAAATGCGTGACTTCGAGACTATCGAAGCTGCTGTTACCGCCGCTGAAACAGGACATCTTGTTATGAGTACACTTCATACAACGTCCGCACCGTCAACTATCGACCGTATCATCGACGTTTTCCCTGCTCACCAGCAGCATCAGATCAGAACTCAGCTTGCTTCCGTTCTTGTAGGTATCTGTACTCAGACACTTTGCCGTACATTCGACGGCACAAGCCGTGTAGCTTGCTGTGAGATACTCAACGCAACAGACTCTATCAAAGCTATGATCCGTGACGATAAGGTGCATCTTATCGGTTCAGCTATGCAGACAGGTAAAGCAACAGGAATGCAGACCATGGATCAGGAGCTTGCAAAGCTCGTTCGTTCGAGAACGATCTCCATGGACGTTGCGCTTGAAAAGTGCGTAAACCCACAGGATCTCAAGAGATTTATCGCAGGCGGAGCTTAAACTACAATATTAATAATAAAGAGCGTTTTTACTTTCTCGGTAAAAACGCTCTTTTTGTATGTTTTTTCAGCCCTTGACCTCACTGTCCTTGTGCCATACGTTGTTGTAAAGAAAAACAAGCACAGCCATTGCAATGATAATGAAATATCCAAGAAAGCTCCAGCCATCAGGAATATCTCCAAAAAGGAAATATCCCAAAATCGTGGTAAAAATCAACTGCGAGTAATCATAAACCGATATCTCCCTTGCAGGAGCGTGAGTGTAAGCCGCAGTTATAGCGAACTGTCCGCCTGCCGCACCTGCGCCAGCTCCCAATAAACAAAGTATTTGGAAAATCGTCATAGGGTGGAAATCTAATATTAGAAATGGCAGGGTGAACAAGCAGGAAAATCCCGAGAAGTATGCAACTATCACCGCACCATTTACTCCATGCTGTCCTAAGTATCTTACGCAAGCGTAAGCAAGTCCCGCTCCCATTCCTCCTAGAAAACCGATAAGGGCAGGGAAGAAGTCCACATTCTGAAAACTCGGCTTGATGATAAACAAGCTTCCTATAAATGCACAAATTACAGTGAAGCCCTGAAAGAAAGTCAGCCGCTCTTTAAGGAAAATAAAAGAGAAAATGATAACGAAAAATGGTGACATTTTGTTTAGCATGGAAGCGTCAGACAGCACAAGATGATCTATGGCATAGAAGTTTCCAAGCATTCCTAGCGTGCCAGCAAGCGCCCTCACAAAAATGACCGCATTGTTCTTTTTGCCCTCAATGTGAAAGCGTATGTGATTTTTCTTTAGCACTCCGATAGCGAAAAACAACGCCACAAAGTTTCTGAAAAAGGTCTTTTGCACCGTCGGTAAGTTTCCTGAAAGCCGCACAAATGCGAACATGAATGCAAACGAAAAAGCCGACAGAATAATGTAAATAATAGCCTTGTATTTACTTTTCATCTCTGTCACCTCCGTTCATGTAAATGTGTTCACGCCTCAGCTCTTTTATAAGCTCGCCAACGTTCCAGCTTTGATTGTGTGCCGTGACAATGGCTTTTAACTTCACCGTAGCTTCTTTTTCCCTAAGCTTTTTCAGTATAGGGTCAAGGCTCCTGCCGTCAATGCCCGAAAAAATAAGGCATTCGTCCATGATGTCTTCGCCCTCTTTTTCAGACCTGACAAAGCCCTTGAAACCGCAAAGATATCCAACCTGCTGTCCCATTATCTCATTGTCAAAGAAAACAGCATCCGCATTTTCGCTTTTAGCAATATCTTCAATGATATCACGCTTTTGTGAACTGATATTTATGCCGATTATCTTTTTCGGTATAGCACTTCGTATTCTTGACTTCATAAAATTACTCCTCAAATCGTACTATCTATATTATACCCCGATCTCATATTTTCTTCAAGAGCAAATATACAGAATTTTCACCCTCATTTGCCCCAATTTTATGTGTGAACGCAAAAAAACGCCCCGATCTCTCGGAGCGATGATTTTATTTAGCAATCAAAGTTCAATAATTACCTTGCCGCTGAAGTTAGGAGCAATTTCAACAGTCTTGTCTGTGTTAGCCACAGCGATCTTGAAGCTTGCCTTTGTGTCAGTGTATTCGCACTCGATCTTGTTGCCGTGTCTTGTAGCAGTCAGCTCGAATACCTTGTTTGCCTCAGTGTCATAGATAGGGCAAACTGCACTCTTGCCGTCTTCAAGCTCGTAGATAGTGAATGTTGTACCCTCAAGATAATCATACTCTATCTGTCTTTCAAAGTTGCCGTATGCAATAATGCTGTTTGGCTTAGCAAGAGCAGGTATCTCAAAGTATGAGCATTTGTGCTTATACCACTTGCCGCCCTCAAGAACCTTGCCGGTGATAATATCTGTCCACTTGCCCTCTGGAACATAGTATTCAGCGATACCCTCGTCATTAAGAATAGGAGCAACAAGAATGTTGTCGCCGAACATATACTGTCTGTCAAGCGTCAGGCAAGTTGGGTCGTCCGCAAAGTCGATGACCATTGCTCTCATTACAGGTACGCCGACCTCGTGTGTCTTGATAGCCTGAGCCCACAGATAAGGCATGAGCTTGCCCTTGAGCTTTGTGAAGAAGCGCAGAACGTCGCAGGACTCCTCGTCGAAGAGCCATGGCACTCTGTATGACTGGTTACCATGCAGTCTTGAATGTGATGAGAACATACCGAACGCAGCCCATCTCTTGTAAATGTCAGGTGTAGCAGTAGCTTCAAAGCCTGCCATGTCATGTGAAGTGTAGCCGAAGCCTGAGATACAAAGTGACAGACAGCCTCTTACAACCTCGGCCATTGAGTTGTAGTTGCCTGAGCAATCTCCGCCCCAGTGAACAGGGAACTTCTGACCGCCTGCTGTAGCAGAACGTGCGAACAGACAAGCCTTGTTCTCTCCAAAATATTCTTTCAGTACGTTGAATACGCACTCATTATAAAGATATGTGTAGAAGTTGTGCATCTTGATAGGGTCAGAGCCGTCATAGTAAACAACATCTCTTGTAGGTATTCTCTCACCAAAGTCTGTCTTGAATGTGTCAACACCCATTTCGCAGAGCTTTCTAAGATATCCTGCATACCACTTGCAAGCCTCAGGATTAGTGAAGTCAACAATAGCCATACCAGGCTGCCACTCATCGCACTGGAATACAGAGCCGTCAGTTTTCTTGATGAAGTAGCCGTTCTTCATACCCTCGTCAAAGAGCTTTGAACGCTGACCAACATATGGGTTGATCCATACGCAAGTTTTCAGACCCTTGTTTTCGTGAAGTCTCTTGAGCATTGCAGGTGGGTCAGGGAATTGTGACTTGTCCCACTCAAAGTTACACCACTCAAAGCCCTTCATCCAGAAGCAGTCAAAGTGGAATACCTGAAGAGGAATATCTCTCTCAGCCATGCCATCGATAAATGATGTGATAGTCTCCTCATCATATGTTGTTGTAAATGAAGTTGTGAGCCACAAACCAAATGAGAATGCAGGCGGCAGTGAAGGCTTGCCTGTAAGGTCAGTGTAGCCCTTGAGTACGTCAGTGAGGTTAGCACCGCCGAATACATAGTATTCAAGGCTCTCACCTGGAACTGTCATGGATACCTTAGAAACAGTGTCAGAGCAAACCTCATATGAAACCTTGTCAGTGCTGTTTACAAATACACCATAGCCCTTTGAAGAAAGATAGAATGGGATAGACTTGTAAGACTGATCGGAACAAGTGCCTCCGTCAGCGTTCCATATCTCAACGTTCTGACCGTTCTTAGTGAATGTTGTGAATTTCTCGCCGAAACCGTAGAAATATTCGCCAACAGAAGTGTCGAACTGCTCTCTGATGTATGTTCTTGTAGGATCGGCAGGGTAGCTCCAGAATGTGTCGTCGAGCTGTGTCTGAAGTCTTGCCTGCTGCTTGTAAGCATTCTCAAAAATAACGCCTGTCGATCTCCAGCCACCACTTGTGAGTTTCTTATCCTTATAATAGTATGTGAAGCTCCAGTTTTCTTTAGAAACAACGAGCTTTGTGTCGCCTGTAACAAGTACGGCTTCCTTGTCTGTAACAGTTACCTGTGGCTTGAAACCCTTGTCCTCGAGAACAAAGTGCGGACCATTGTCAACATGACCCTTGTGGTGTGTGATGCTTACCTTTACGCAGTTCTCCTGAGTTGAAGTGTAAGCGATCTCAAGGTTGGCACTTCCGAGCATCATAGCTCTGTTGTATACAACGAAAGGTGTTGCCACAACGAGGAATCCGTTTTCGATCTCTTCGATCTCGAAAGCCTGATTTGCATAGTTTACTTCGTAGCCTCTCTGGTTGAGCCAGAAACCGTCAGCAAATTTCATGTAATAAACCCTCCTGTAAATTTAAAATAGTTTTCAGAATATAAAAAAATGAAAATTTTATCGGGAAGTCCGTTCCTCCCCCTTTATGTATATTTTATAGCATATTTGCCTAAATTGCAATAGTAAAAAAGTGATATGTGCAAGTATTTTAATGGATTGAGCATATTTTAATGTAAATATTTCATGAATTGATATTTACATTATATAAATTTATTAAGATATATGTAAACCTTTACACAATACCCCAAAAAAAGCGGACGACATAAAAGTCGTCCGCAGAAACATCATATTCTTTATCAATTTTGCAAACGGGACGTCGAGGGCGCCGTCCCCTACATATTGCCCCGACTACTCAATACTAAGAAATTCATCAGGTATGTAAGACAAGCATTGCTGCACGCTCTCACGAGTGAAGCCCTCTACATAATTCTTGGCAAACAGCTCATCAGTGTATTCCGCATAAGGATAAACAGTGCAGTTGTACCAATCGCCATAGTATGAATCACCCTCAAAGTGCGATATTATCGGTATCGCCTTAACGTTCTCGAATGTCACCTCATTGGTGTCAGGGTCTTTAACAACATTAAGCTTGCCAATAAGTCCTACAAGCGACTTTGTGTCATACATAGTGGAAATAAAGTTGCCCAAACCGTAGTAAACGAACGCCTGTCCGCCCTCAGGCTTGTCAAGATATCCGCAAGTGCTGATAGTGTGCGCCTGCGTGCCTATTATCAGGTCAGCACCCCACTCCACAAGCTTAGGCGTTATCTCCGTCTGCTGTTCGTTAAGCTCGTTCTGTATCTCTGTGCCGTAATGACATGAAACCACAACAACGTCTGCCATTTTGTCAGCCTCTTCTATCTGAGCCTTTATCTTGTCCTCTTCATCAAGATATATCACCTGAGCACCATCACCGCTGAGATAATTGCCGTTGGTGTGTTCCATATATCCCAGAAAAGCAAATTTTATGCCGTTGACTTCCATGGTTTTGATAGTGTCAGCGTCCTCCTGTGAACGATAAGCACCGTAATGCACAATGCCCTTTGTGTCCCAGTAATCAAGAGAGCTTATAAGCCCCTCTTCACCCTGGTCGAGAACATGATTGTTTGACATAGAAACCACATTGAAGCCCATGTCAACTATTTTGTCGCCCACAGCAGTTGGCGACGCGAACATAGGATAGCTTTGTGGTTCAACGCTGTCTGTAACAAGCGTTTCCTGATTGATTATAGCCACATCAGTGCCTTCTATGTACTTTGTAACGTGTTCATAAGCCTGCGTGAAATCATATTTTTCACCACCGCCAAGCTTTAGCGCCTCATTATAAATGTTGTCGTGTATAAGGTTGTCGCCCACGCAAACCAGCGAGCAGGTGTAGCTTGGCTGTTCCTTTTCTTCTTCCTTCACCTCGACCTCTTTTTTACTGGAGCTGTCCTCAGTTTTTTTGACTTCCGCTTTGCTCTCGGTTTCGGTCACTGTCAAAGCGTTTCCGTCAAGCTTGCTCGCGTCAAGCTTACCGCATGATACAGCACTCAGCGACAACATCGCCGAAAGAGCCACTACTGTGATCTTATTGTATAAAAGTCTGTACTTCATATAAATTCCTCTCATAACATTTTAAAAAAAATACAAATTTACTTATAGTTTAATTTTAACACATTTTTAAATAATAATCAAGTCGAATTTTCAAAATGTCGGATGCTTTATGTTGACCTGCATACTATAGTGCATTATAATGAAAATATAACAATTTGTACAAATGTTTGTTTATGTGTACAAAAATTTTCCCCACAAGTATTAAATTGTATGCTATAATAAAAGAACATAGATAAACTTGTATATCTAAAAGGAGGAATGACCATGGAATATTACGCACACACCCGTGAGGACGGTGAAAGGCAAACTGTAAAAGCCCACCTTATAGGCGTAAGCAAATTGGCTGAGGACTTTTCAGTAGATCTTTTGAAACCCCTTGCGAAAAAAGCGAGCCTGTATCACGATATAGGTAAGTATGCTCTTAACTTTCAGAAACGGCTTGATGATGACAAAGTAAAATTCAGCCACGCTTCCTGCGGAGCGATAGAGTATAAAACACTTGCAGATAAAAACGATTGTTTCGCACCCCTTATGGAGTATTGCATCGCAGGACACCACACAGGACTTATGGACGGCGGCACAGTCGCAGACAACTCTGACAGCCCGACCCTAAACGGTACACTAAAAAGAGCAGACGAATATACAGGCGATAGTGACTACAGTGCATATGCCTCTGAAATAGAATTTGCCACCCTAACTCAGGAAGAAATAACACCGCCATTAAATGAACTGCTTTCTACAAAAGACCCCACCGAACGTATCGAGCGTTACGCCTTTTTCACCAAGTACGTGTTCTCTTGCCTGACAGACGCAGATTTTCTCGATACCGAAATATTTTGCAATAAAAATGTTGAACGTGGCATGAGCGGTGATTTTGAAAAGGCACTTTCCATTCTTAATGAGCGCATGAAAAATATGCGTTCTGAAACCAAATTACAGCAGGCACGAAGCAGTATACAAAAGCAAGCTATAGACCATTGTACAAAAGACAGCCACATATCCGTCCTTGATATGCCAACAGGCAGTGGCAAGACCCTTTGCAGTCTTAAAATAGCCCTTGAAAAAGCCGTTGAAAGCGGCAAAAAGCATATCATATACGTTATCCCATACACAAGCATTATAGAACAAACAGCCAAAGATTTCGAGGAGATGTTTCGTGACGTTCTCCCTGTCCTACAGCATCATTCAAACTATTCCTATGACGGCAATACAGAGGAAGAAAAGAAAACCGCAGAGAAGCTCAAAAGGACCTGCGAAAATTGGGACGCACCACTTATAATCACCACAAGCGTGCAATTTTTCCAATCCATATACCATTATAAAGGTTCAGCACTGCGAAAGTTCCACAATCTCCGTGACAGCGTGATAGTTTTTGATGAAATACACCTTATTCCAACAGAACTTCTTCGCCCCTGCCTTAAAGCTGTGGGCTATATAACAAAGTATCTTAACAGCGAAGCCCTTTTTCTCTCCGCCACAATGCCAGATTATTCTAAGCTTTTTGATAAGTTCCTGCCTGATGTGAACTATAATAAGCTTGTTACCGACCGAACCAATTTTAAGTATTTCAAGAAATGCGAATATAAAGACATGGGCAAAACCACTCTTGAAACCATTGCAGAAAATGCCTCTCGGTGTAAAAATGCCCTGATCGTTGTGAATACCAAGAAAACAGCGGCAGAGCTTTATAGCCTTGTTCAAGGTGAAAAATATCACCTTTCCGCCAATATGACCCCAGCCCACAGAAGCCGTGTCATAGAAGTAGTAAGAAATAAGCTTGAAAATGGCGAGCATATCACAGTAGTTTCAACTTCACTTGTAGAAGCAGGCGTTGACCTTGACTTTAACACAGTTTTCCGCCAGCTTTCAGGATTAGACAGCATTTTGCAGGCAGGGGGCAGATGTAATCGTGAGGGTAAAGATGACAAGGGCTATGTGTACGTTTTTGACATTGACGAAACATATCGCAAGGGAAGCGACCTTGCCATGAGAATTAACAAGACTAAAGGTTTACTGGAAAAGTACCAAGACATAACTTCCTATGATTGTATTAAAGAATACTACGACGGCATTTTCGACTTCA
The DNA here is from genome assembly GCF_025567495.1 of Hominimerdicola aceti. Lineage (NCBI taxonomy): Bacteria > Bacillati > Bacillota > Clostridia > Eubacteriales > Oscillospiraceae > Hominimerdicola > Hominimerdicola aceti. The sequence continues at coordinate 416,162 of NZ_JAOQJZ010000001.1, forward strand.
ACCAAAGTCGTATAGCTGAAAACTCTATTGCGAAATATAACGAACAAAGCAACTCATTCGACCGCCAAGGCTTAATGTCACCATACAGCATACCATTCCGAAGCTACGCAATGCAGTTTGAATACATCTCCGCCGACACTATCTCTATCGTTATCGACGATCCTGACGACCAGACTTGCCATGAACTTGTTGAAACCTTGCGTAATGGTGATATGTCAGTAAGAAGAGCATTGCAGAAATATTCAGTGTCTGTCTATATGAATGTTTTCAAGGATCTCTATTCTCAGGGTGTTCTCAAAGATCACGGTACAGGCATATTCATTCTTGAAAATCAAAGTTATTATAATAATGAAACAGGTTTGGACACCCAAGCCGCAATGCAGGATTATTTCATCTAAAACAAATGGCAGGCTGCCACCAAGACAGTCTGCCACTTGCTGCATTCCATATCGTATCGAATACGAATATTTTTCAACTCACATATGCGTAAAGCATAGACAAGTATATTATACAAACATTATTTTAAAAAGTCAACTTTTTTATACCACAAACCATTGAACGTGGAATTGTGAAATATGCCTAAAATCCGACACTTTTTTTATACATGAAAACTATTGACATTTTATTCATAATGGTGTATCATATATATAGAACGAAAAGCAATGTATCAAATACTAATATAAGTTTAAAAGGAGTGATGTAAAAATGAGCTATGGTTTTAAGATCATCGTGACAGGTGACTACGCTTGCTTCTCAAGACCTGAAATGAAAGTTGAACGGGTGAGTTATGACGTACCCACCCCAAGCGCATTGGAGGGACTTATCAAATCAGTATATTGGAAGCCTGCCGTGCGCTACCAAATAAACAAAATAGTGGTGTTCAACCCTATCGAGTTTACCAATATCCGACGAAACGAGGTCAAAGATAAGCTGCTGTTATCATCAGTGAAACAGCAAATGAAAGGCGGAGGCTCAGCGGAGATGTACACCTCGGAGATACGAAGTCAGCGTGCGGCAATGGTGTTGAAAAATGTGAAATACGGTATCGAGTTCACGTTTGAGCGCACCTATCTTAAATCAGACCACCCAGACGAATCTGATGAGAAGCATTATAACATAATGCTCAGACGTCTCGGAAACGGCCAGCATTTCAGACAGCCATGCCTTGGCTGCCGTGAATTTGCAATAAAGAGTATTGAACTTGTTGACGACTTTGACCTTACGCAGATAGCACCGCAAAATATGGGTGATAAAGACCTTGGCTTTATGCTTTACGGCATGAAGTTTGAGGACGGAGGCAAGCCTGTCAATAATGATTGGAATGACCCTAAGTTTTCTGACAAGGCCGATGCAGTTTTCTACCGTCCGCATATGATAGACGGTGTTATCGATGTTGCAAAATACAGGGAGGAGATTAAATGCTGATTAAAGCCTTGTGCGATTACAGTGCTTTGCAGGAGAATAAAACTCCTGCAGGCTATTGTAAGCAAGCCATACACTTTGAAATTCTTCTTACCCCCGAGGGCAAGATAGCCGCAATAAACGATTTGAGAGTACCCCGAATTATTCCTCTGAAAAATAAAAAGACAAAAACAGTCTATGATTCAGTAATGGAACAGCTTCCTGTAAGAACGCAGAAACCGGGCATTGACAAAAACACGATCGAACACAGACCACTCTACATATTCGGTCTGAACTATGATAAAGGAACTTTGACCCCTGCAGACGCTACCAACAAAGCGGCAAAATCACACAAATGCTTTTGCGAATGGAATGAGAAGTTCTTTGAGAATATCGACTCACCTATTTGTAAAGCCTATCTTAACTTTATCCGTACATGGGAACCTGAGCAGGAGACCCAAAACCCACACCTTCTTGCCCTAGGCAAGGAGTATTCAAACTCCTACTATGAGTTCGGACTTGACGGATCACCTGAAACTAAGCTTCACAATGACAGCAAATTCAAAGCCGCCTATGAGGATTATCTCGCCCAGCTTAACGCCGACAGCGACAGTGACGATACCGAACTATCCACCTGTTCTATTCTTGGTGAGAAGCTCCCGCAAGCCCGTATCCATGATAAAATAAAGGGTATAGGTTCTGGAACAGGTAGTGTGCTTATATGTATGAAAGAAAAAGCCTTTGAGTCCTATGGCAAGAAGCAGTCCTACAACAGCAATGTTTCTGAGAAAGCCATGAAAATGTATACCTCTGCGCTTAATTCTCTGCTTGCTGACAGAAGCCATTACAAGACTTTTGACGATATGACAATAGTCTATTTCGCAATGAAGAAGAACGATGCAGAAGAATGCAATATGTTTGCCGGTATGTTCAGCGGATTTGAGGACGAATTAAATAAAACCGTTGTGACCGAAGCCGACCGAAACATAAACACTGTCATGACCCAGCTTAAACAGGGCAGGACAGCCGATATGCCATATGACCCTAACGTAGAATTTTACGTTGCAGGCTTTACCCCAAACAGCTCCAGAATATCCCAGAAGTTCATCTTCCACGATAAGTTCGGCAGGATATTTGACAATGTACTCAAACATCAGCAGGATATCTCATTTACTGAGGGTCAGCGCCAAGTAAGCATTGAACGTATCAAGCGTGAGCTTATCTCACCAAAATCGTCCAAAGAAAAAGTTCCGTCACCTCTCACCGCCGCACTTTTTGAAGCAATACTCAAAGGCACAAGATACCCTGACGAACTGCTTTCCACAGTAATAACAAGGGTCAAGACCGACAGCGACGAGGAGAACAACCATTTTATAAAACTCAATGATACAAGGGCAGGCTTGATAAAAGGCTGCATAAACCGTAAACAAAATAAGGAGGAGATCAAAATGTCATTAGACCTTGAAAACAAAAATCAGGCTTATCTCTGCGGAAGACTTTTCGCAGTGCTTGAAAAGATCCAGCAGGACGCTTCAGGCGGAGGACTTAACAGAACAATTAAGGACTCATACTTTGCTTCTGCGTGCTCAAAGCCGTCAACAGTTTTTCCAAAGCTGTATAAGCTTTCACAAAACCATATCAAGAAGCTTTCAAGCCCAATATTCTATAACAAACTCTGCGGAGAGATACTTGACGGACTTGACGGTAAATTCCCGTCTACACTCTCCCTTGACGATCAGGGCAGATTTATTGTAGGATATGCACAGCAGAATAAAGCACTTTACACCAAAAAATCAGAAGAATAAAGAAAGGACGAAATATTATGGAAAACGCAATCAAGAACAGATATGAATTTGTAATGCTTTTTGACGTTGAGAACGGCAACCCAAACGGCGACCCTGACGCAGGCAATATGCCTAGAACAGACCCCGAAACAAGCCTCGGTATCGTTACAGACGTGTGCCTTAAAAGAAAGATAAGAAACTTTGTAGAACTTACCAAAGAGGGCGAAGCAGGCTACAATATCCTTATCAAGGCAGACAAAGCCCTCAATACAAAGTTCACCGAAGCTTATAATACCCTTGGCCTTGCCACAAAGCAGAAAGGCAAGAATCCTGATGACGTTAAGCAGGCTCGTGACTATATCTGTCAGAACTACTTTGACGTAAGAACTTTCGGTGCAGTAATGAGTACAGGCGATGACCCGTGCGGCATTGTAAGAGGTCCTGTACAGCTCAACTTTGCAAGAAGTATCGACCCTGTTTTTGCTCAGGATATCACAATCACAAGACAGGCAAGAACAACAGAAGACAGACAGCAGAGCGGTGAGACCGAAATGGGCAAAAAGAGCATAATCCCATACGCTCTCTATCGTGGCGAGGGCTATGTTTCCGCAATGCTCGCTCAGAAGATAACAGGCTTTAGCGAGAACGACCTTGAGCTTCTTTGGACATCTATCATCAATATGTTCGAGCATGACAGAAGTGCCGCAAGAGGAAAGCTCTGTATGCGTAAGCTTATCGTGTTCAAGCATGACTCCGCCCTGGGCAATGCCCCTGCACATATCCTCTTTGACAAGGTGTCAGTTAAGCTCAAAGACGGCGTGACAACTCCAAGACATTACTCAGACTATGATATCTCCATAGATAAGGATATGCCTGAGGGCGTTACCCTAATTGAAAAGCTCTGATGAGCGAAGATGTAACTATCAATATCCGTGACATACAGCATTATATGTATTGTCCACGCAGGTTTGCTCTTTTAGAAGTTAATGACGACTGGGCTGAAAACGCCTTTGTCGTCAAAGCAAACCTCCTCCATGAGAACGTCCACAGCGGTGAGCGCAACTTTGAAAATAAGCGTAAGATCGTCCGAAGTGACGTGTCAGTGTATAACGATGACACTAAGTACAATATTTTCGGAGTTGTAGATTGTATCGAGTTCGTCCGTGACAAATGCGGCGACTATATAGATACCCTGGACGGCACATTCCGTGTGGAAATTGTGGAGTATAAACCCACCAGACCCAAAGCAGGGGAGTTCAATCAGACCGACGCTATACAAGTCTATGCGCAGAAGCTTTGCGTGGATAACGTGTTTCATTGCAATAGCCGATGTTTTCTGTACTATGCAGATGTGCGCAGACGATCAGAATTGCCCTTTGATACTCAGGGCGCAGAGTATGATAAAATGCTTTGCGACTATCTTGGAAAAATGCGTGAGATACTTGCAGCGGATATTATCCCAAAGCGTGTAAAAGGTCAGAAATGTTCAGGCTGTTCACTGTCGGATATGTGCTTTCCAAAAGTTAAGAAATATAGCGTGAAAAATACGATTTTCTCCATGAACGGAGGCGAAAACAATGCGTAAACTGCTCAATTCACTTTATATTCTCGAAGAAACTGCCTACCTCACACTTGACGGCGAAAACATAGTGTGCAGGGCAGAGGACAGCGAGAAGTTCCGTGTGCCTTTTACTAATATCGAGGATATCTATATTTTCAGCTATTCGGGCTGTTCACCTGCGCTTATGGGCAAGTGTGCAGAATATGGCATAGCCGTTAATTTTATTTCTCCTCAAGGTAAATTTCTCGCAAGAGTTCAGGGCAAAACAAAGGGCAACGTCTATCTGCGAAAAGAGCAGTTTGAGCTTTTTTCTATTCCTCAGCTCGACCTTATCAGGAATACTGTCGCCGCAAAGCTTTCAAATACACGTTATCTTATCAGACGTTCGCTCCACGATAACCCGGATATAAACAGTGACGGAGCGCTTACAGATTGTATAAAATATCTTGAAAACGGCATAAAGACTGTCTATGAAACTGCCGATAAAGATATCATCATGGGTATAGAGGGAAGCTGTGCAAAGGCATATTTTGATATATTTGACCGACTGATACTCCACCAAAAAGAAGATTTTTACCTTGCCAACCGCACCAAACGCCCACCCCTCGACAGAGTAAACGCCATGCTCTCGTTTCTGTATACTATCGCAATTTCATCATATACATCAGCCCTTGAAAGCGTAGGACTTGATAGCTGCCTCGGCTTTTACCACGCCCTGCGTTCAGGCAGAAGCAGCCTGTCCTGCGACCTTGTAGAGGAATTTCGCTGCGTGGTGGAGCGACTTGTGCTTACCATGATAAACTTGAAAATGATAAAGCCCGAGGACTTTGAAACTCAGGTCAGTGGCGCAGTATACCTCTCCAAAGAGGGCAAGAAAAAAGTCCTCACCGCATGGCAGGAGCGTAAGCGCACAAGCATAGTCCACCCATATCTGGGCGAAAAGATACAGCAAGGGCTACTCCCATATGTGCAAAGCTCGCTTCTAGCAAAATATATCCGTGGCGAGCTAGATGAGTACCCGAACTATTTGCTGAAATAGAGGTGATATAAATGATGACCTTAGTAAGCTATGATGTATCAACAACAGATAATAAGGGTAAAACAAGGCTGAGAAAAGTGTCGAAAGAGTGTCAAAATTATGGTCAGCGAGTGCAGAACAGCGTGTTTGAAATAGACGTAGACTATGGCACTTTTCTGAAAGTGAAAGATAAACTTCTGAAAATAATAGACCCAAAGCATGATAGTCTGCGGATATATTACTTAGGCAACAATTGGAAGCATAGAGTAGAACACTACGGCACCAAAGAGACCTATGACCCCGAAGGTGTCCTAATATTTTGACCAGCGTACCCCAAGTGATCCACAAATCCCTAGTAAGTTCGCATGAAAATGCCATGCTATTTGTGAACGCACAGTGAACAAAATCAAATTGATACCCATTAAATAAAAAAATAAGTCCGCATCACGTTGAGCAAGCACCAGATATACACAATATCAAGTGTCACGCTCCACGTGAGCGTGTGAGTTGAAATAAAGCTAAAAACTATTAAAAGGAGTATATTAAAATGTCACGCTCCACGTGAGCGTGTGAGTTGAAATAGAAATATTCAAGCCCTCAATATCAATGCTTCCAGTCACGCTCCACGTGAGCGTGTGAGTTGAAATTGATTAGCCATGGCATTGCTACGCACGGTGCGGCGTCACGCTCCACGTGAGCGTGTGAGTTGAAATAGATACAGGCGTTTGAGAATTCAAATGCCAATCGTCACGCTCCACGTGAGCGTGTGAGTTGAAATGATGATATGGTCGTCATGGCATTAACGGAACTAAAAGTCACGCTCCACGTGAGCGTGTGAGTTGAAATGGACGATATTTTAAAAGTTAAATTAGCGACTTCCCGTCACGCTCCACGTGAGCGTGTGAGTTGAAATATTCGTAGGGAAATAAGTTGAACGAGGTGTTACGGTCACGCTCCACGTGAGCGTGTGAGTTGAAATTTTGGCAAAAACACATATATAAATAATTGTATCATGTCACGCTCCACGTGAGCGTGTGAGTTGAAATGTATATGTATGTATGTGTATATGTATGTGTACAAAGTCACGCTCCACGTGAGCGTGTGAGTTGAAATGATTGCGTGACGTTTGGCAAGGTTGAGTATCTTGTCACGCTCCACGTGAGCGTGTGAGTTGAAATGATTTCTGCTTCCTTTTCGAGCTGTTTTGCCGCAGTCACGCTCCACGTGAGCGTGTGAGTTGAAATCTGCCTTTACCTCGTCAACGGCGTTGTTATACACCGTCACGCTCCACGTGAGCGTGTGAGTTGAAATTGTAATGAGTATTCCCTCAATTTTTCCACCGTACGTCACGCTCCACGTGAGCGTGTGAGTTGAAATTCATATCTTTACCCCACCATTCTCAAAGTTTTTGTCACGCTCCACGTGAGCGTGTGAGTTGAAATCCTTGTTGCAACGTCCAACAACAAGGTTATCGTGTCACGCTCCACGTGAGCGTGTGAGTTGAAATGTAGCCGTTGATGGGAACTATTATTTCCTTTATAGTCACGCTCCACGTGAGCGTGTGAGTTGAAATTGAGGACGGCAAAAAGTCATTTAAAGCTGGAATGTCACGCTCCACGTGAGCGTGTGAGTTGAAATGGCAAAAAGAAGAACAAAAGAGCAGATAGAAAAGTCACGCTCCACGTGAGCGTGTGAGTTGAAATGTCTATGGTTACGTCTTTATCGAAACAAAATATAGTCACGCTCCACGTGAGCGTGTGAGTTGAAATTTGCTCCAGTCATAGTTGAAATACTCTGCGGCAGGTCACGCTCCACGTGAGCGTGTGAGTTGAAATGTTGAGGGTGAGAAGTACACGATAATGTGTATGGTCACGCTCCACGTGAGCGTGTGAGTTGAAATGGCATTTGCAACAGAATTGAACGGCTTTATTTTGTCACGCTCCACGTGAGCGTGTGAGTTGAAATACCATAAACCTTATATACGAACATCTTATCTATGTCACGCTCCACGTGAGCGTGTGAGTTGAAATAGCTTCGGTTGTAAAATCTAAATATATTGTAGAAGTCACGCTCCACGTGAGCGTGTGAGTTGAAATTTGTCACGATTTGTAAATACTGCTGAGGTTTATCTGTCACGCTCCACGTGAGCGTGTGAGTTGAAATTATCAATCAGTTTACGGACGTAATTGTCAACATCGTCACGCTCCACGTGAGCGTGTGAGTTGAAATGGATTTGCATTGCATACCATGCAAGCGTCACGGTCGTCACGCTCCACGTGAGCGTGTGAGTTGAAATTTATATTAACAGGGTTTTGCTGCTTGATTGTTGTGTCACGCTCCACGTGAGCGTGTGAGTTGAAATGGTATCGTCACCTGTGTTATGCGGTATGCTCAGGTCACGCTCCACGTGAGCGTGTGAGTTGAAATTTTTTCTCAAATTCCGCATAAGGTCTGATGAATTTGTCACGCTCCACGTGAGCGTGTGAGTTGAAATATACAGCTTGTCAAAGAAGCCCTTGAATTCGCCCGTCACGCTCCACGTGAGCGTGTGAGTTGAAATTAGTTATTATTGCAGTTCTTTTTGTTGGTCTTATCGTCACGCTCCACGTGAGCGTGTGAGTTGAAATGATGATGTCGAGGACGGCGACTTAACGCATCTTGGTCACGCTCCACGTGAGCGTGTGAGTTGAAATGCATTTTTGATTTCATAAAATCAAAATTGTTGCCGGTCACGCTCCACGTGAGCGTGTGAGTCAATTTTCGTTTCAACGCAGGACTTATCGATATTGAATAACACAAGTAACCGCTTGACTAAGGTCGGGCGGTATTTTTATACCCAAATACTATACATTTTTCATGCGTTTTCCGTCAAATCCGCCAATTCACACCCCGAAATTTGTGCAAACAAATGATTTATAATTTAATTTGGCAACATTTCTGCAATTGTTGCATTTTTTCTGCAACAAAATACCCACTTTTCGTGTATAAGTAGAAGAGGTTTCACCACAAATCGGAAACCTTGCGGAGCGACAGTGTATGAGGAAACATTTTGTCAACGTGAGTTAGGTGAACACGATGAGAGGTTCTGATCGCACAGAAAAGCACTTCCTGCACTCCGTCTGAAGCTTGAAAATTGAATATTTATACCGACACACCTTAGCTATACCCCATGAGCATACTGCTAAATTTAATTGTTATAACCGCCTTTGTTGACATTATTCATATAAAATGGTATACTTAAAATAAAATTTATACATAATGAAAAGAGTAAATGTGATGAATAAACATACCACTATCGATAAGTCAACAGGCGAGAAAAAATGTAGCTGCTTTAAACGCTGCGGCGGCTGTCAGTTGGATAAGGTCTACGCCCAGCAAATAGAATGGAAGCAGGCAAAAGCCGATAGAATGTTGAGCCGCTTTTGCAGACCTCAGCAGATAATAACTATGGACGACCCCTATAATTATCGCAATAAAGTCCAAACTGTCTATAAGGTCAATAGCTCAAAGCGTATCGTCTCAGGAGTATATCAGTCCTCTACCCATAGCATGGTTATAACTGACGATTGCTTTTTGGAGGATATAAGAGCACAGCAAATAGTCGCTACACTTAAAGAGCTTATGGCTGACTTCCGTATCCTTCCATATAACGAGGAAAGTGATCAGGGCCTTCTTAAGCATACCATTATCCGTACCTCCCAAACAACAGGCGAGGTAATGCTCGTGCTAGTTACAGCTACCCCCATATTTCCTGCAAAGAAAAATTTCGTTAAAGCTATTACTGAAAAACACCCGTATATAACCACTATCGTCCAAAACGTTAATAAAGGCAGAGTTCCTCTTACTTTGGGCGACCGTGATATTATAATGTACGGCAAAGGCTATATCACCGACGAGATGTGCGGCTGTAAGTTCAGAATTTCACCTCATTCTTTCTATCAGGTAAACCCCGAGCAGACCGAAAAGCTCTATTCTAAAGCAGTTTCCTGTGCAGAGCTTAAAAAAGGCGATAGAGTTATCGACGCATATTGCGGAACAGGTACTATCGGTCTTATCGCTGCAAAAAGCGGTGCAGACGTGGCAGGCGTTGAGCTTAATGCCGAAGCCGTAAAGGACGCAGTTTCAAACGCCAAGCTCAATAAGCTTGACAATATCAGGTTTTATAATGAGGACGCAGGCGAGTTCATGACAAAGCTTGCGCAGGCAGGTGAGAGCTGTGATACAGTTTTCCTTGACCCTCCAAGAGCAGGTACAACAGAAGAATTTGTTGAAGCCTTGGGCAAACTCAGACCTGAAAAGATAGTCTACGTTTCCTGTAAAATAGAAACTCTCGAGCGTGATTTGAAGCTTCTTGCAAAAATAGGCTATAAAGCACAGCTTATCCAGCCCGTTGATATGTTCCCGCATACCACAGGTATCGAAAATGTGGTGCTTTTAAAAAGAAAAATGATATCGCTCACACCAAACAGAACACCTGATAAAAAGGGGGATAAAAAAATTGAACGAAAAGGTAAAACTTCTCACAGATAATATCGAAAAAGTTATCGTCGGCAAGACCGACTCTGTGCTTAAAATAATCACAGCCATGCTTTGCGGCGGTCATGTTCTTATCGAGGACGTGCCTGGAGTAGGCAAAACTCAGCTTGTATCAGCCCTTGCAAGGTCAGTGGACGGCAAATATAACCGTATCCAGCTTACCCCTGACGTTATGCCGTCCGATATCGTTGGCTTTTCTATGATAGACCAGAAAACTCATGAGCTTGAGTATAAAGAGGGTGTGGCAATGTGCAATTTCCTCTTGGCAGACGAAATAAACAGAGCCTCCCCAAAATCTCAGTCAAGCTTGCTTGAAGTCATGGAAGAACATCAGATATCAATTGACGGTAAAACTCATGAACTTCCGTCACCATTTATGGTGCTTGCCACACAAAACCCTGTGGAAACTTACGGCACTTATCATTTGCCTGAAGCCCAAATGGATAGATTTCTTATGAAGATATCAATGGGCTATCCCTCATATGATGATGAGCTTGATATTATGTCAAGAGCCGAAAGATCAGGCTTTGCAAAGAATATCCAGCCTGTCATGACCCTTGAAAACGTCCGTGAGCTTATGGGCTACGCTGAAAATGTAACCGCAGAGCTTTCTGTGAGAAAATATATCCTGAGCCTTGTTACCGCAACAAGAAATTCAGATTATGTAAAGCTTGGCGTTTCTCCCCGTGGAAGTATCGCACTTCTCAAAGCTTCAAAAGCCTATGCCTTTGTTCAGGGCAGAGGATTTGTCATGCCAGATGATGTCAAGGCTGTTATGCCTGACGTTCTTGCACATAGACTTATGCTTTCTCCAAAAGGCAAATCCGCCTTTGAAAATGAAAGGGAAGCTCTTGAAAATATCGCTCTTACAGTAAAATCACCTGACGCAATAGAGAAATAGAGGATATGACCCCATGAAAAATCTTTTAGGTTATCTTACCTGCGTGGCGGTGGCGATACTGCTTAGAGTTTATATAAACGGAAGCGGTGGTACGCTTGTGCTTTATCTTTTAGCTATAGCCTTTGTGATATCTCTTGCGGCACTTCTCATTACCAAGCGTAAACTTGTGGCAGCCATAAAGCTTTCCACAGAAATAAGTGCAAAGAACGAGGAGTTTGACGCTGACATAATGCTTTTAAATGCAATACGCATTATTCCCTCATGCGTTGTTGAGGTAACGGCAGAGTGTTCAGATAATATCGGTGCTGTAAGCCCACTTGAATTTAAAACTATCGTGGCAGGCGGCAGACAGCAAAGCGTCAGCGTTAAGCTGAAAACACGCTATGCAGGTCTTGGCACAGTGAAAATAAAAAGCATACGGTTGCATGACTATCTTGGAATAATCACCCTGCACCTTGACAGTTCACGTTATGAAAAAGCCGTGGGAAAAATAAAGATAATGCCGAATATCCCTGACACTGGCTCTCAAACAGAGCTTCTTAAAGCAACTTCCGAGAACGCTTCATTTGACGATAACGAAAGCGAATCAGATGAAAATGCACTTGGCCTTACAGGCGTTCCGGGCTATGACCACAGACAGTATGAGATAGGCGACCCGCTGAAAAGAATAAACTGGAAGCTTTCTTCAAAGCGTGACGAGCTTATGGTGCGCCTTGATGAAAAGGTCACGGCTTCGAGTCAGGCGTTTTTCCTTGATATACCAAGCGAAAATCATGACCCTATGTTTGCTATGAATATTGATAATATAGTCGAAGCGAGCCTTGCAATGCTTTCAATGCTTATCATGGAGGGCTTTGAGAGTGAGTATAATTATTATCTTGACGGCTGGAAAAGCATGAAAATAAAGCAGGCAGGTGATATAATAGAGCTTCAAAACGACCTTGCGGCAATAGCACCATATCCGCAGGAAAAGCGTTTTGCCTTTTCTCATGAGATAGGCAAGACAGCTCCTATCTGCTTCACAGCCTGCATGGCGACTTCTCAGGGGGAATTTTCTTCTCTTATAGAAGAATTTAACGGCTCTTTTGTAGTGACACGTCTTAGCGGCCTTGATAAGCAGACAGAAAATATGTGGCTTGTAGACGAAACTTTCGAGTTTCGTAAAATGACATAGGGGGTGTGGCTTTTGAATATAAAAACTGCTCAGATAAAAAACACCCTTGTGAATATTCTTTCAAAATATGCTTTGCCACTGCTCCTTGGAGCAGTGGTCATGAACATAATCTTTAAGACCTATCTTGTAGACAATGTCAGACTTTATACTTTTGGATATGTGGTCTATGAATGTCTGCTGTTCGCTCTTTTTGAGTGGCTGAAGCCGAAAAAAGTCCTGCGAGGTATTGTCTATACCGCCCTTATGGTGGCAGTGCTGTTTTTGGGCTTTCAGCTTCTTCGTGCTGGATTTGAACATTCTGGAAAATCATTTATCAATTGGTTTTATGTAAACAGGCAGGAGATAGGTCAGATAGATGAATATTTCTACTTTCTATTTGTGGGACTAGGCTTCTTTATCATTTCGGTGCTTTATTATTTCACCATTGTGCGCTATAGAAGCTTTGGAACGATGCTCGTTGTGCTTTTTCCGTTTTTTATTTACGGAAAGCGTGCCGACTCAATGGATACTCTTGACATAACCATAATGCTCACTGTGTTCATTGCACTTATGGTGCACAGCAGACTTGTTTCAGACGAGAGCAAGCATGACCTTGTTATAAACGGCTCTTATGTGGCGGCATCGGCGGTTTTCGTTACCCTTGTGGGTGCGCTTGCAATGCTTATGCCGACTTCCTCAAAGACATCTTATCTTGAAAAAAATAGCAACTTCTTTGATGTGAATATCAAAAGCAGTGGCACATATGACAATCTTAGTGATGAGTCTTCCCCAAGATTTGGCGCAGACGCAACGGGCGAGATACTTTTCAACTTCACCACAACCTCTGATGAACAGGTCATTTATCTCCGCAGACAATCCTTTGACCTTTTCAGAAACGAGAAGTGGGTAACAGACGATAGCTTCTACGATTTTGATTTTGACAAAAATGTTTATCTTTACGGTGACAACGAGGTGAACTCACCGAGCTATGTTTACAGCATAGCAAAGTCACTTGCAGATAAGGATTACACCAAGGATCTTGGCGTGGACAGGTCACAGTTTCCTGATGATCTGTTCAGTGAAAAGGCAGTCATGAATCAGTTCAGCGACAGCTTTGCCCCTAGCTATATCCCTGCTCCACTGATGATAACCCCAGGGGAGAACAACGTTTATATCAAAACAACTCACAGCGAGGTCTACAGACCATATGACACCGCAGGAAATAAGCTTGGCATTAGCTTTGAGTATATTCCTGAAACGGAGAGAGAAAGACAGGCTGCGGCAAATCTTGATATGACCGAAAATCAGTTCAAACTTCTGCTTTCTTATGGTTTGACAAACGGAGATGTCACATCAAATCAAGCGCTGAATATTTATAAGATATATGCGTTGTACACAGATGTTTCTGCATATGACGATAAAGGCGGAAAAATGGAGGCTCTTGCGAAAAACATAACGGAAAACTGCAAAAATGATTATGAGAAAGCTCAGGCGCTTGTGGATTATTTTGAGCAGAACGGCTATGTTTACGATAACGAGTATGAGCCTGACGATGAGTCTATCGCATATTTTCTTTTCACGAGCAAGCGCGGAAACTGCACAAACTATGCCACAAGCATGACACTTATGGCGAGAATGCTGGGACTTCCAGCAAGGTATGTTGAGGGCTTTGCAGCATATGAAAAGAATGAACGTGGAGAGTTTGTGGTAAGAGATAGCCATGCTCACGCTTTTGTAGAGGTCTTTATCACAGGCATTGGCTGGATGACTTTTGACCCGACAGTTCCGGGCTATCAGCGTGACTACAGTGCAAACGGTACGAACTTTGATGTTTCAACTTTTGTAAGCTATTTCAGCAGGATCGCACTGTTTATCGGTGTAGCGTTTGTGCTTGTGGTTTTCGTATTCCTTAACAGAATTATCGAGGTATTTTTCCGACTGTCACTTAAATTCAGAGATAACGGAGAAAAGGTCATAAGGCTTTACAGGCGAGTGGTAAGGCTTTTGACCATAGCTTCTAATGATAGGCTATCGGGATACACGCCTGAAATGATAAGAGAATATCTTGTTAAGAGGCGTGGAGTTGAGCTTGGCGGTCTTATAGATCTTTTTGAAAAGACCTGCTTCGGTGGATATGTTCCTGATGAAGCCGAGTGGAAAATGGTCTATGCAGATTACAAAGTACAATGGAAAAAGCTCACAAAGCGTGAGAAAACGACTTTGGAGCTTGATAAGAATATGTAATGAAATGGCTGTGCGGGAAAAATCACGCACGGCTATTTTTTTTCGTATGAAAAAAGGCTGCCGTATAAAACAGCAGCCTGAGAGTGTAAAAAATTTTCCGAAAGAGCAGGACGTCAAGGACGCCCACTGTATCTGATATTTAATTAAAGTGAAGCAAGAAGATCGCTCATTGCGTAAAGTCCTGCCGGCTTTCCACAAAGGAAAACGCCTGCATTCACTGCACCCACAGCGAAAACCTGCTTTGAATGAGCCTCGTGCTTGAGGGAGATGACTTCATCTCTGCCTGCAAAGATTATCTCATGCTCGCCAACAATAGTGCCACCACGGACAGAGTGCATACCGATCTCGGTCTTTTCTCTCTTTGCTCTTACAGAATGACGATCGTAAACATAGTGATACTTGTTGTCAAGCTCCTCGTTTATTGCGTCTGCAAGCATGATAGCAGTGCCTGATGGAGCGTCTATCTTCTGGTTATGGTGCTTCTCAATTATCTCGATATCATACTGAACGCCAAGAACTTTTGCGGCAGTTTTTGCAAGATTTGCAAGAAGATTGATACCAAGGGTCATGTTGAATGTGAAGAAAACAGGTATCTGCTCGGAAGCCTTGTGTATCTTCGCTGTATCCTCTTCTGTATAGCCTGTGGTAGCTATTACAAGTGCAGTGCCGTTTGAAAGGCAATAGCTGAGAAGTCCGTCCAGTGCGGAAGGGTGTGAGAAGTCGATTATTACATCAGGCTTTTCAGGCAGGTCGGCAGGCTCTTTTACTACAGGGAAGTCTGCATAAGCCTCGCCAAATTTGTCGATACCTGCGCTTACTGTGCAGTCGTCACGCTCTGATATAACATCATATATGAACCTGCCCATTTTTCCGCAGGCGCCACATATTGCGATCTTAGTCATTTATATCATTCCTTTTCTTTTTATTTATTGACCAGTATGTGCAGGAAAACGGGCGAACGCTGTTCGCCCCTACAGCACATCTTGAAATTTTGTTATAAACATAAAGGGCGAATTTCTCCGCCCTTTGTATTTTTTTTACTTGATAAGTCCGAGAGCGTTCATTGACGCTTTCAGCTTTTCTATCTTATCATCGCTCATTCTTACAAGCGGCAGACGACACTCGCCGACCTCAAAGCCCATAAGGTTAAGAGCTTCCTTGACAGGGATAGGGTTTACGTCGCTGAAAAGTGCCTTTGCAAAACCAAGGGTCTTGAATACCTTTTCTCTTGCTTCCTCATACTTTCCATCAAGGCAGAGCTGTGTGATCTCATGTGTTTCAAATGGCATACAGTTGGAAAGAACTGAGATAACACCCTTTCCGCCCAGAGCCATGATAGGAACGATCTGATCGTCGTTGCCTGAATAGATATCAAGGTCATCGCCGCAGAGAGCTGCCACCTGTGTTATCTGGCTGATGTTTCCGCTTGCTGCCTTGATAGCAACGATATTGTCTATCTTTGCAAGCTCACGGCAGGTCTCAGGAAGAATGTTCACACCTGTTCTTGACGGTACGTTGTAAAGAATGATAGGCAGTGTAACAGCCTTTGCGATAGCGGAGAAGTGTGCGATAAGTCCTGCCTGTGAAGTCTTATTATAATAAGGTGTAACACAAAGCAGAGCGTCAGCACCAAGCTCCTCAGCCTTCTTAGAAAGGTTTACGGCATACTCTGTATGGTTTGAGCCTGTGCCTGCGATAACAGGGATTCTGTGATTTGTCTTTTCAACAGCATAGCGGATACACTCGATATGCTCCTCATCTGTCATGGTAGCACTTTCGCCTGTTGTTCCGCAGATTATGATAGCGTCTGTGCCGTTATCGATGTTGAAATCGATAAGCTCGCCCAGCTTGTCAAAGTTGATAGAGCCGTCAGCGTTCATAGGTGTAACGATAGCAACGCCTGCACCTGTGAAAATAGTCTTTTTCATAAACAGCACTCCTTTCGTGCGTATATATGTGTTATATTAGTCAAAATAGCCCTTTGCTGCAAGAAGCTCAGCCAGCAGAACTGCTCCGCCTGCCGCACCTCTCAGTGTATTGTGTGAAAGGCAAACGAACTTATAGTCATACTGTGAATCTTCTCTCAGTCTGCCTATAGAAACTGCCATGCCGCCCTCAAGGTTTCTGTCGAGCTTAGCCTGTGGACGATCGTCCTCTGTGAAGTAGTTAAGGAACTGCTTTGGAGCGCTTGGAAGCTGAAGCTCCTGTGGAACACCGCTGAAATCTTTCCAAGCCTGAAGAATTTCTTCCTTAGAAGGTTTATTCTCAAATGATACGAAAACTGCTGCTGTGTGACCGTCGGAAACAGGAACTCTCAGGCACTGTGTTGTGATAGCTGGAGCTGTTGCGTCAACGATAACGTCGCCCTCAATATGACCCCAGATCTTAAGTGGCTCTTTCTCAGACTTTTCTTCCTCGCCGCCGATATATGGGATAACGTTGTCAAGGATCTCAGGGAAGCTTTCAAATGTCTTGCCTGCGCCTGAAATTGCCTGATATGTGCAGGCAAGAGCCTTTGTTACCTTATACTTATCCATAAGAGGTGCAAGAGCAGGAACGTAAGACTGGAGTGAGCAGTTAGACTTAACTGCGATAAATCCTCTCTTTGTGCCAAGTCTTTTCCTCTGTGAAGCGATTATCTCGATATGCTCAGGGTTTACCTCAGGAATGACCATTGGAACATCAGGAGTATGTCTGTGTGCGGAGTTGTTTGATACAACAGGGCATTCAGCCTTTGCATACTTTTCTTCAAGGGCTCTTATCTCGTCTTTCTTCATATCAACTGCGCAGAATACGAAATCTACCATTGAAGCGATCTTCTCAACGTCCTCCTCGGCGTTCAGAACTGTAAGCTCACCGATAGCTTCCGGCAGAGGCTCTGAAAGCTTCCACTTGCCTGCAACTGCGTCCTTGAGCTTTTTGCCTGCCGAACGTGGTGAAGCGGCAACGCATACTACATTGAACCATGGGTGTTTGTCAAGAAGCAGAGAAAATCTCTGACCTACCATTCCTGTTGCACCGATGATACCGACATTGTACTTTTTCATTATTAAAACTCCTTTTCCTGTGCCATGGTAACAATTTTCTTTGGCGTTATATACTAAAATATGCCGCTGTTCAAATGTTATTTTGCACAAAACATAAAAAATAAACAAATAATAAAAAAACTGGTTGAAAACCAGTTCATCATACAATATAATAAGAATGTTGACATAAAAATTTATGCCGATAGCACTCCACCATTTGTAATGATGACAACTGATAGTCTATTAAACTAACAGTCAGCAGGAGTGTTCCCGATACTCCGCTTCGGCAGTTTTACCTTTCTCATTTACCATAGGCGTTGGGACGCTGTTGTGTGGTGTCACACGAAAAATGATACTCATTTCAACTGCACCTCTATCTGTTCTGTTTAATGATAACAAATATTTAGCGTTCTGTCAATACATATAGATAAAAATATTTTAATTTTCTGTAAATTAATAAGTTTATATGAAATTAAATTGCTTTAAAGAATGCTGACAGTTGTTGGAATAAGGACTTTGAGAATGGTGAGAGTGGGACGTAGAGGACGCTGTTCCCTACATTATTTTAATTATTATATTTTAAATAAATAGGAGATATTTAAAATGCTTGATATTAACAACATGAAAAGATCGGATTTTTATTATGACCTGCCTCAGGAGCTTATTGCACAGACCCCTGTCGAGCCTAGAAATGCTTCAAGAATGATGAAGATAAACAGGCGGACGGGAGAGGTGGTACACGACCATTTCTATAATCTATGCAATTATCTCAAAAAAGGTGACTTGCTTGTGCTTAACGACTCAAAGGTGCTTCCTGCGAGGATATACGGCGAGCGTGAGGACACAGGCTCGTTCATTGAGTTTTTGCTTGTGGAGCAGAAAGAGAACATGGTCTGGGAGATCCTTTGCAGACCTGGCAAAAAAGCCAAGATCGGCACAAGATTTGTTTTCGGCGGTGGTAAGCTGAAGGCTGAGATAATTGATGTGTTGGAGGACGGAAACCGTATCGCACGATTTGAGTGTGAGGAGAATTTCTTTGCCACACTTGACGAGATAGGTCAGATGCCTTTGCCACCTTATATTACTGAAAAGCTGAAGGACAAGGACAGATACCAGACGGTTTATGCTCATGAGCTTGGCTCGTCTGCTGCGCCGACTGCCGGTCTGCATTTTACTGAGCAGCAGCTTGAGGACTTAAAGGCAATGGGTGTGAACATTGCGTATGTTACTCTGCACGTTGGTCTTGGCACTTTCAGACCTGTTAAGGAGGACAAGGTCCTTGACCATAAGATGCACAGGGAACATTATGAGCTTAGCCGTGAAACTGCAGACATGATAAACGAAACGAAGAAAAATGGCGGACGTGTTATTGCGGTGGGTACTACTTCATGCAGGACGCTGGAGAGCGTGGCGGCATTCAATGACGGAAAGATAGTTCCATGTGACGGTTACACGGAGATATTTATTTATCCTGGCTTTGAGTTCAAGGTGCTTGACGGACTTGTTACTAATTTTCACCTGCCTGAGAGCACGCTCATTATGCTTGTTTCTGCATTTATGGGATACGAGAACACTATGAACGCTTACAAGATAGCTGTGGAGGAGAAATACAGATTTTTCAGCTTTGGTGATTGTATGCTCATAATATCTGAGTGAGGAATTAAGGTATCGCCTGCGGCGATGATATCTCATTTCAAACTTTGTTTTACGGAGGTTTTTTCTATATGAATGACGTTAAGTCAGGGGAGAAAAAGCGGCTTTATTTATATGATAATCTGAAATTTCTGCTTATAGTGCTTGTGGTCTTGGGGCATTTGATAGACGACAGCACTGTCAAGCTTTTTGGTGACGGCGGCGGTGAAACAGGCGTACCGCAGGCAAAGGTTTTCAGCGGCGCATTTCTGTTTCTGTATGCTTTTCATATGCCGTTGTTTTTATTCATATCAGGACTGTTCAACAGGGGGCATGATGACGGCAGGAAAGTGCTTGGAAAGACGCTTGGATTTGTTGTTATCGGAATGTTAATGAAATGCCTGAATTATTGGTCGCAGGTGAGATTTCAGACGGATTTTGACAAGGAAAACAGTGATGGCGAGATTTTCTTTGACCTTTTAGGCGGCGACGGTGTATACTGGTATATGTTCGCAATGGCAGCGTTTATGGGGCTTTGCTATCTGTTAAGAAACAGCAGACCTTGGGCGGTGCTTACGGCGGCTATGGTGACGGCACTTTCGGCAGGGTATGACCCTAGCGTGGGCGATGAATATGAGCTGTCCAGGATAGTGGTGTTTTTCCCGTTTTACTACTGCGGATATGTGCTTGACCCTGAAAAGGTGGCTGAGTTTGTGAAGAAGTGGTATATGAGGGTGCTGTCCTTGGGAGTGATAGGCATTTGGGCTTATTTCTGCTTTGAAAAAACAAAGCTTGTTTATCCGCTGAGAATGCTTCTTACGGGAAGAAACTCTTATTTTTCCATATCTGAAGCAACGGACATGGATTGCACTTTTTTGAGCAGGCTTCTTGTTATGGGTATCTCGGCACTGCTTTGTTTGGCGGTGCTTGGTATTGGGCTTGATGTGAAGATTCCACTGATAACAAAGTGCGGCTCCAGGACTTTGCAGGTGTACTTCTGGCACAGGACTATTGTTTATATGCTCACATACTATGGTTATCAGGCATATCTTGCAAAGGCTTTTCCTGAACGTTGGGAGCTTTATTTGGCACTTACAGCGATACCTATTGTATTGGTGCTTTGCATAAAAATATTTGGTGTACCTCTGGATATGGTGCTTAAAGGAATAAGGGGCAGGAATGATATCATAAAGGAGAACGGAAATGGAAAATAACTTTTTTAAGAGCGTTATTGACGCAGACGATGCACCTGTGGTTATTTGTGACCTTGAGCATACAATAGTATATATGAACCCGACAGCGGTCAAAAGATATGAAAAGCGTGGAGGAGCGGCTCTTGTGGGCAGATCCATAAAGGGCTGTCACAACGGGGATTCTAATGATAAGATAGAGCAGGTCATTGCATGGTTCAAAAAGGATAAGGGCAACAACAAGGTGTATACTTTCCGCAACGAAAAGGAAAATAAGGACGTTTACATGATAGCTCTCAGAAATGATGAGGGAGAGCTTATTGGATATTATGAAAAGCATGAGTACAGAAATATTGAAACTATGAAGCTGTATGATATGGAATAGGCTGAAAAAAATAATTTATAAGGAGAATTTATGTTTACATTATTAAAACAAGAGGGTGCCGCACGCAGGGGGCAGTTTGAAACTGTTCATGGAACTATACAGACACCTGTTTTTATGAACGTGGGAACTTCGGCGGCGATAAAGGGCGGAGTTTCTTCCATTGATCTGAAAAACGAGCTTAAAACGCAGGTGGAGCTTTGCAATACCTATCATTTGCACGTCAGACCGGGCGATGACATTATATACAAAATGGGCGGACTTCACAAGTTCATGAACTGGGACAAGCCTATTCTTACAGACAGCGGTGGATTTCAGGTATTTTCTTTGGCCAAGCTGCGTAAAATCAAAGAGGAGGGCGTGTACTTCAACTCTCATGTTGACGGTCGCAGAATTTTTATGGGTCCTGAGGAGAGTATGCAGATACAATCGCACCTTGCGTCTACTATCGCAATGGCGTTTGACGAGTGTGTGGAAAATCCTGCTGAGCATAGCTATTCAAAGGCAAGCTGTGATAGAACGGTAAGGTGGCTTGAGAGATGTGTCGCTGAGCAGAAAAGGCTCAACGGACTTGAGGAGACTATAAACAAGCATCAGATGCTGTTCGGTATCAATCAGGGCTGTACTTATGAGGATCTGCGTATCGAGCATATGAAGCGCATAAGAGAAATGGAATACTGTTCGGGCTTTGCTATTGGCGGTCTGGCGGTGGGTGAGCCTACTGAGGTAATGTATAACATTATCGAAAAGGTCGAGCCTTTTATGCCAAAGAATAAGCCGAGATATCTTATGGGCGTTGGCACACCGACAAACATAATTGAGGCTGTTTACAGAGGCGTGGACTTCTTTGATTGCGTAATGCCAAGCAGAAATGCACGTCACGGAACGCTGTTCACATGGAACGGCATTATGCACATCACTAATAAAAGGTATGAAACTGACTCTAGACCTATTGACGAGCATTGCGATTGTCCTGCTTGCCGTAATCACAGCAGGGCATACATTCGTCATCTGTTCAAGTCTGAGGAGCAGTTGGGCGGCAGGCTGGCAGTTATGCACAATCTGTATTTCTACAACACGCTCACGGAGAAGATAAGAGAGGCTCTTGACGAGGGCAGATTTGAGCAGTTCAGAAATCAATACAGCTCGCTTCTTGCTTCAAAGTGTGAGGATTAACAAAATATAACGGTATGACGCTGTTTTCGGAAAATGCAAAGATGTTATTTTGTATTTTCCGAGATGGCGTTTTTTTGTTGAGTGAGGGCTATTTTATTTGATGAAAGCATGGGTTTGTTGCTTCGATGGGCGAACGCTGTTCGCCCCTACAGAAAAGGCGTGGTAGCAGGCGTAAAAAGTGTGGGTGCAGATAAAAATATAAGGGAAGTCAAGATTAAATGTAAATCTGTTTTTATACATTATACAGGGGGATTATATGAGTATTTTTGAGCTTTTTCTTACTGCGTGTGGACTTTCTATGGACGCTTTTGCGGTATCGGTGACTAATGGGCTTTGTGTCAGAAAGGGGAGAGTCAGGGGAGCATTGATGTGCGGTATCATATTCGGGCTTTTTCAGGGGATAATGCCTGCGATCGGCTATGCGCTGGGCATGAATTTTGCGGAATACATAGAGAGGTTCGACCACTGGATAGCTTTGATACTGCTTGGGTTCATAGGATTGAACATGATATGCGGTTCGGGGGACGATGAGATCCAGACAGGGGGCAGGCTCACTTTCGGGGCGGTGCTTGTGCAGGGATTTGCCACCTCTGTGGATGCACTGGCTGTGGGCATAAGCTTTGCGGCACTTGGTGTGGGCATAGTCAGGTCGGCAGCTTTTATATGTGTTGTTACGGCGGCCTTATCGTTCTGTGGGTTTATGCTTGGTAACAAATTCAGCGGAAAACTCAAAAGCAAGGCAAGGATAGTTGGGGGAGTTATTTTAATATGTATAGGGCTTAAAATATTTGCTGAACAGACTATATTTGTTTAAAACAATTTGCTTATTCACGTAAATATGTATCACATAGATATCTTTGTGAATTTTAATTTAACAATTACAGGTGTGTATGTTCATAAACAAGCCACAATATCAGTGTATAATAAATCTCGTGATTTTTAGACAAGTGTATAAATTTGCGATTGATGTACAAACTTATGATAAGTGTACAAAGTTATGATATGTGTATAAACTTGCGATAAGTGTAAGAATTAGTGCATGGTGACCGACAAGTTTATGGAAAGTCGGAGGGAGGAAAGGCTTTTTATATAGCTGGTTTTATGAAAAAGCTATTTATTTTTGATCTGGACGGAACGCTTGTAAATTCTATTTATGATCTTGGGGACGCCATGAATGCGGTTCTTGAGAGATATGGGTTTCCTGTGTTTGATTATGATACCTACAAGCATTTAGTGGGAAATGGTACTTTGAAGCTTGTTGAGCGGGCTTTGCCTGAGAAGCTGAGAAGTGAGGAGAACATCAAAAAGTATCATGCTGAGTTCTCTGAGGAATACAACAAGAGATGTGTGAACAAGACCAAGCCTTATGAGCATATCTGCGAGGTGCTTGACACGCTTCGCAATGAGGGCATTATGACGGCGGTGGCTTCAAACAAGCCTGACGGCTTTGTGAACTACATTGTAAAGAATATTTTCGGTGAGAAAGATTTTGACCTGATCGAGGGCAAAAAGGACGGTGTTCCGACAAAGCCTGCGCCTGAGATAATATACAATATTCTTGGCACGCTTGGGGTCAAGGCTGAGGAAGCTGTGCTTATCGGAGATTCTGATGTGGACGTTATGACGGCAAAAAATGCGGACCTTGACTGCATTGGCTGTGAATGGGGCTTCAGGGGCAGAGAAGAACTTGAAAATGCAGGTGCGAAGTATATTGCGGAAGTTCCGCAGGACATAGTGAGCATTTGTCATGAGATAAACAGGATATAATTAAAACGGAGGATTTCATATATGAGTTTTGTAATGGCTGATTTTTACAAGAGGTTTGTTGACGAGGAGCTTGACAGCGAGGGCAGACTTAAAAGCTTTAAGCTTGACCTGCCTGAGAACTTCAACTTCTCATATGACGTTATAGACGAGCTGGCTAAGAACGTGCCTGATAAGGTGGCTATGCAGTGGGTCAACGAGGAGGGTGAGGAGCATATCTTCACTTACAAGGATCTTTCTGAAAAGAGCAGTCAGGTGGCTAACATGATGCTGGCACACGGAGTTAAGAAGGGCGATTTTGTTATGGCTGTTCTTAAACGTCATTATGAGTTCTGGTTCCTTGCTTACGGTCTTATGAAGATAGGTGCTATCCTTGTGCCTGCTACTTGTCAGCTCAAGAAAAAAGACTATGTTTACCGCTTTGACGCTGCTTCTATCTCTTATATCGTGGCAACTGCGGAGGACGATGTTCCTAATCAGGTGGATTCAGCTCTTGAACAGTACAGCGGCATGAAGGAGAAGTTTATCACTCACGGTGCTAAAGAGGGTTGGATAGATTTTCTCAGTGAAATGGACAAGTATCCAAAGACTTTTGAGAGGATCGAAACACACGTTACTGAGTCAATGCTCATGTATTTCAGTTCCGGTACTACCGGTTATCCTAAAATGGTACTGCACAAGTATTCACTGGCTGCGGCACACATTATCACTGCTAAGCACTGGCACCACCTTGACGAGAACTCACTGCACCTTACTGTTTCTGAGACAGGCTGGGCAAAGTGTGCATGGGGCAAGATGTTTGGTCAGTTTATCTGCGGTGCGACAACATTCGTGTATGACTTCGACAGATTTATTCCTGCAAACGTGCTGAAAGTAATTCAGGATTACAAGCTTACTTCTTTCTGCGCACCTCCGACAATGTACAGATTTTTCATCAAGGAGGGTCTTGAAAACTATGACCTTTCTTCACTGAAATATAGCTGTATCGCCGGTGAGGCTCTTAACCCTGAGGTATTCAACAAGTGGTATGAGTACACAGGTCTTAAGCTTATGGAGGGCTTCGGTCAGACAGAGGGCGCTGTGCTTGTGGGCAATCTTTACGGCATGGAGCCAAAGCCGGGCTCGATGGGTAAGCCTACACCGCTTTACAACATCGGTATAGTTGACAACGAGGGCAAGCCTGTTAAGGTAGGCGAGACAGGTGAGATCGTTGTTTACGCTAAGAGGGGCGAAAACCCTGCGCTGTTCAAGGAGTATTACAGAAACCCTGAGGCAACGGACAACGCTTGGAGATTTGGTATGTATCACACAGGCGACACTGCTTACATGGACGATGACGGCTACTACTGGTATGTTGGAAGAACGGACGACCTTATCAAGGCTTCTGGCTATCGTATAGGACCTTTCGAGATAGAGAGTATCCTTATGGAACACCCTTCTGTACTGGAGTGCGCTATCACGGCGGCTGATGACGCTATCAGAGGCAAGGTAGTTAAGGCTACTATCGTGCTTGCAAAGGGCTACACTGCTTCTCCTGAGCTTGCTAAGGAGCTTCAGAACTATGTTAAGCAATCAACTGCGCCTTACAAGTATCCTAGAATAGTTGAGTTCGTGGACGAGCTGCCTAAGACTATAAGCGGTAAGATACGCCGTGTTGAGATAAGAGAGAATGACAGCAAGAAGAATGGGTAATTAATGCCGATATGTAGATAAATGGGACGTCGCTTTTCTGTGAAACAGAAATTGCGCTGTTCCCTACGTCTAGGTGATGTAAAAAATTATAGCACAGCTCTTTTTAATGAGGGCTGTGCTTTTTTATTGGGTAAAGATGTGGCATATGGTTTGTTGCTTCGACGGGCGAACAGTGTTCGCCCCTACGGAGTTTTCAGAATATTTTATATTTTTTTGTGGCTATTTCAACTTCCGTGTTGATAAATGTAAACTTTTTTAGAAAGTATGATATAATATAGTATTGCATTAAATAAAAAAAGAGGGTGTAAAACTTGATCGATCTTGATGATTTTTGGTATATAGTCAGGTCGCAACATTATACAAAAAAAGAAATGGAAATAATATATGGCAATTTGGAATACGTTCCGCCAAAGCAAATAGATAAACTTTGGGATAAGGCTGTAGACAAATGGGGCGATTGGCAAGCTGCACAGCATATAGCTAAGAAATATGATGATGACGGATATCTTCGCAAGAAGGAATAGCATAAACAAAAAAATAAGCTGCTACAGAAAAAATCTGTGGCAGCTTATTCTATTCAGAACAGTCCTAATTTTAACCTATCAATATCAGCTCCTGATATCTGTTTGTACAAATCCATAAGATTTTGGATCATATTTAATGTCGAGCAGGTCGAAGGACCAGTTACATAATGTATTGTCGGAGAAAATTTATTATA
Source organism: Hominimerdicola aceti (assembly GCF_025567495.1). NCBI lineage: Bacteria > Bacillati > Bacillota > Clostridia > Eubacteriales > Oscillospiraceae > Hominimerdicola > Hominimerdicola aceti. The sequence continues at coordinate 442,340 of NZ_JAOQJZ010000001.1, forward strand.
CGAAAAAATGGCTTTGGTTTTATAGGCTTGACCATACAGAACCTTTCCTCTTAGAATTTCAAACGAATAACCTTTCCCGTCTCTTGCAATATGCTTAAATGGTTTTGTTAATGATAATTGCTGGATCTTACACCTAAGTCTGTTTGTCATTTTTGAGCAAAGATCAAGTGTATTGAATCTGTCGACAAAAATACTTCCACAGTCTTTACACAAATGTTTGTGACCTCTTATCTTAAGAGCTGTATAATGTTCATTTATGTTGATATCCCTGACAAGTTTAGTATATCGACCGTAATTGACAACATTGCAGCTCCCGCATTTTGTGCATATCTTTGTTTCAATTTTAGGCGAAACAACAAAAAGATAATCACACTCATCTGCATTTTCACGCAGTTCAAGTATATCAAATTCATCAAGACAAAGCATATTTTGGTTGTGGTTTATAAGCACATTCTATCCTTTCATTACAATTTTTTCGTAGAGGACAAAGCCTAATTACTGAAGATAAGAGGCAACCATCGTTCAGAGTTGACATCATTATCTGAATTATCTCCTCACTCAAACACGCCCCCGTCAAGCTGTCCGCAGAAATAAAGATCATTCATAGTCGGCTCGCTCATAACAGCGTTAGGGGTGGGCTTTGTCTTTGAGATAGTCTTCGACTTTGTATCCTCATAATAAATGTTCTCGATAGGCAGCAGACCAATGTCCGCTTTCGGAATATCCCAAACCATACCCCTTATGTGCTCAAAAAGCACATCGGGGCTGTCATTTGCAATAACTGAGCCTTTATTCAAGATGATAAGATCGTCTGTTATAGTGTCGATGTCGGAAACGATGTGTGTTGAGATTATTATAATGCTTGTTTCTTTGAGCTTCACCATTATCCGCTTGAACTGCTCACGCTCAAATGGGTCAAGACCTGCGGAGGGCTCGTCAAAAATCAGTATCTCGGGGGAGTTAAGGATAGTCTGTGCAATGGCAAGGCGCTGTTTCATTCCGCCAGAAAATGACTTTATCTTGTCATCAAGATTTTCAGACAGATTCACAAGCCCCAGCACACGTCTTATCTCGTCCTCAATAAGCGGCTCAGGCATTCCTTTTAACAGAGCCGAAAATCTGAGAAATTCGTGGGCGGTGTAGCTTGGATAAAATGGCTGATACTGAAACTGAAAGCTCAGCTTTTCACGATATTTCTCGCCCATTTCAAAAACGTCCTGCCCGTCAAGGGTCACGCTGCCGCCCGACTTTTTTATCACGCCCGATATGCAGTTCATTATGGTGGTCTTGCCTGCGCCGTTTGGTCCAAGCAAAGCGTTTATGCCCGTATGAAATTCGCAGGTTATGCCCTTGAGCACCTGCTTTTTGCCGTATCTTTTGGATAAGTTTTCTACTCTTAAAACGCTCATATCATCACCACTCCTTATCGGTCAAAGCTTTTTTCATAATATCCGCTGTATCTCCATGCAGTCAGTCCGCTCAAAATCGCTGCAAGATATATGAATACAGCTACCGCTTCCGAACAATCAAAAGCCCTCATATAGTCAAGGTTGTTAAGCTGCCCATTTACGCTTGTGACAGCCGCAAACATATAAGGCGAAAGTGCTCCCACATAATGTGCGGCGGCGGACATGACCGCTATCAGCCCAGAGGTCAGCATAACATATTTTTTCACAGAGCGCACTTGCTTTGCCACAAGCACGAAAATGCCGTAGGTTATAAAAAGCGACATAAGCCTTGTGACATATAGCCATATTATTGTGCCTCTAACAGTTAGCATTAAAGGCGCAAGGTCAAATTGCCACACGCTTTGTAAAGATGAGGTGCTGTACTTGCTCTGATGTAATGTTCCGCTTATAATAAGGTCTGCAAAAAAGCTCAGTGTGAACATTATAAATATCGCCACTGATAAAATTATCTCCCGTGACTTAAAAAACGCTGACGAATTTTTAGATATCCTTATCTGCTGATCCATTCGTTTTTCGTAACTGTCCGCAACAAAAACACCCACAAGCAACAGCACAAATATCGGCATAATATCTACCGCCCGCAATTCGAGAAATTTCAAAAACGGCTCGTCATTTATCACCTGTGGTGTTGGAAATGCAGCGTAAAGTCGGCTGTTTTTCACAAGGTCGGTAGGTATATTAGCGTCTGTAAGACCCCTGCCTGTGCGAGCATAGTTTCTGATGCTTTCGACCATAAAACAACTGCGAAGCTCTGTTTTATATTTGTTCACGGCGGCTGTAATGTTATTATTATAACCGCTTGCGTAACTTCTCATCTCATATTCCGTTATGTATTCGTCACACTGTTCAAGGGTCTTATCTGCGGAATTTTCTATAAGTTCATTGTATATCTCCGCCGTTTCTTTGTTCATATATACAAGGTTATTAGAAGCGTTAAAGCTACGATACACAGCAAATTTAACGGAAGCTGAAAAAATTATCACTATGACAAAAAGCAGCCAGAATTTCTTTATGAGCCGTGAAGTCTGATAACTATACATACTTTTCATTATCCCACCTGCCTTTCAGCAAGGAGATATGTCCCTGCGACAAAAAATGCGGTCATGATGAATATGATAGCAAAATAAACAACGTATTCTCGTGCAGGTATTCCCCAGAAATTCATATAACCTGTGTCATTGAGCATATTGGTGTAATTGCCTGTTAAAATGTCAACGGCAGGATTGGAAAGACTTGTGGTTTTCAGATATAATGGTACAAATATTGGCACAAGACAGACAGCTCCTGCAAGTATGGTCTTTCTGCAAAGCATTGAAAGAAACATAACAATACTTGCGGTGAAAAGCGCATAAACAAGTTTTGCGGCAAATACTGCAACTAGATATCCGCCAAAGCTCATATTCGCCGAACTTAGTTCAAAACCGCTCAGATATTGCAATGGCATATCAAGTTTAAAGCCGTTTGTATCGTAAATAAAAAGAGTTATAATATCCACAGTGTAAATTATCAAAACAAGAATTATTACAGCAACAAAGCCGGTACAAAGCTTGAAAAGTGAGAATTTTCTCACGCCCGTTTTGGTTATTCCAAAGCTTTTTATCCTGCCGCTTTGTATCTCTGATGAAAAAATGCTGAAAAGAAGCAAATAAACGCCGAACGGTATCAAAATTTCCGATGACATATAGTTTTCAAAGCCGTCAGCGGCTCTGGTGTCAATGATATCGTCCGACTTTTTTAGGTCTGTTATCACGGCGTTGTAATCGCTGATGAGCTTGTCGGAAAGCTTCAAAGAATACTCATCCGTAACGCCACGTCTTGCATTTCGGCTGTAACCTCGCACACGCTCGGAAATGAGCTTCAAAGCATTTTGCTGGGAATATAGCTCTCCCTCAATAAGAGAAAACATACTGTCAAGTCCTGCGCCTGCTTGTGAATTTTTCTGAGAGAAATCTATTATCTTTTCCTCAAGTTCCACAGGCAATTCAGCCTGCTTTACACCGCCTGTGTTGTGGTTATTCTGATAGTCGTTTATCTCGTTGTTAAGAGCGTTTTGCTCATCAGCAAGCTTTTGAGCGTCTTGGCTTACAGTTTCCGAGCCGCCTTTAAGATAGGTCATGTATTTTTCGCCATAAGCATAAGAAGGTCTGAGTACAGATATCAAAAAGGCGCAGGAAAGCAAAGCCAGCAATAAGCTTATCAAAGCTGACTTCGCCATATCTTTTCTTATCATAAATCTGAGAAGTTTCAAATCGTCACACCTCAAATATCAAGCTCTTACATTTCTGACTGTATCTCTGCATATGTATCATAATCCCATTCGCCGTTTGAAATAAACTTGTGCAGTTTAAAATCTTTATCCACAAGATAAGCGGCTGTATCAGCGTCGGGATTATAGGTCGAAAGAAGGAAATAATCCTCACAGTTATTGAATATCGTCATATAGTCGATATACTCATAGCCGTAAAAATACTTTTCATTGAGCTTAGCATCATCAATTATCTTCTGCGGTTTATTATCGTTATCAAGATAATAAAGCACATACTGATACATTTTGCCATTATCATTTGGCTCACGAACAAGCACTATCATAGTGTTATTGAAATACTGAAAATATCTTACAAAAGATTTGTCTTTAAAAGTGCAAACTGTGTCACTTTTTTCATTATCCTCATTATACCTATACAGCTTGTTTTTGCCATTAGAGTAATACACATCTCCGTCGGCCGGATAATACATATACGGCGTATTTTCGCTTATCTGAGAGCCAACATCAATGCCTGTATCCTTGACGTTCTGAGGGTCTGAAAGTGGAGCTATAAATAGGCGGACTGTATCCGTCTTTGGGCAAAGCCTTGTAAAATAAAGCTTGCCGTCGCTTATGTAATAGGTATTGGCTTTTGTTATCTCGCTTTTGTCAGAGTTTTTGAGAGCGTATTTATATAGCGAATAGCCTGTGCTGAATCCGTTCTCGTCGGTCTCGCTCTTTTTGTATTTGCCCTCAACAAAATAGATATCTCCGTCTTTGTCCATAGACATACAGCCTAATATGCTGTCCTTTGGTGCAGAATACACTTCCGTGACTTCACCGCTGTTGTAATCCACTGTGACAATGCTGTAATCTTCTTTTTGCGTAGCAGAATTATACACTGACCTTACAGCGTATATAACGTCGTCATATATGGTATAGCAGGACAAGTTTGAATACTCTTGAAGCTTGACCTTTATCATTGCAAGGCTGTCGGATTCGATATCATATTCTGCAATGCCGTCATAGGTTTTGTAATACACAAAATTGTTTGCAAATGCAGTAGAAGAAGCTTCAGGACACAAAAGGTTTGTGGGAGAAGCAGAAAGTTCTTGTTGACCCTTTTCAGAAGAAACCGCCTTATCGGATTTTGTGCCAAGAGAAATGAAAAGTGTAACTGCAACTGCGGCAATTATAACTGCGGCTGTTGCGATAATAATTTTAGTTTTCATAATTCACACTCAAGTTCTATTATTGACTATCAACGGAAAGCGTTGTGCTGTAATTTCCGTGTATATTATTTTCATAGATATGCACGGTTTTTACAGTTTTGGACGTTTTGCATCCTGATAACTGAAATTTATGTTCTACTTTTCCGCTAAGTGTAGATGATGAGCCGCAACCATTCCCACCAACAGAAACACTTGCATAAATATAGCCTGCGTATGCACAATTAGGATTGTACACATTATTGTTATTGCTGGATGTTCTTGACCAAGCTTGACCAGCTACAGTTGAATTAGCTCTTGAACCTGTAACATAGCAGGAGATGTATGCGTTTGATCCGGAGCCACCTGTTGCCCTTCCATACTTTGCGGCTGAGTACGCACTAGCCCCAATAGCCATAGAACTCATCATCATAACAGCAGCACCCATAGCTGCGATTCTTTTTACGATCTTTTTCATATTAAACG